>JAQUSB010000041.1 GCA_028715345.1 Candidatus Omnitrophota bacterium
CTATGGTAATGTCGCTCTTGTGCAGAAAATAATGCGAGAAGTATTCCTTTATTATATACCCTTTGTACCCCAGGCAGACGATGAACTGGTTGAAACCGTACCCGGAATATGTATTCATTATATGCCACAGTATAGGCTTCCCGCCGATCTCGACCATCGGCTTAGGCAGCGATTCCGTCTCTTCGCTTAAACGCGTC
Source organism: Candidatus Omnitrophota bacterium (assembly GCA_028715345.1). Lineage (GTDB taxonomy): Bacteria > Omnitrophota > Gorgyraeia > 2-01-FULL-45-10 > 2-01-FULL-45-10 > FEN-1322. The sequence continues at coordinate 198 of JAQUSB010000041.1, forward strand.
CCTCTGCCTCCTGCAAGGATAACGACTTTCATCTTAAAACTCCTCCCTTTTTATCTGTCGGTTTGAAAGGGCTTCCAGTATTCTATAAAAAAAGCCGCGGCGATACCCGCGCACAGGCTGATGATAAACGAAAAAATGAGATTCGCTTTAACATCCGGCCCTATAGGCCGTTTCGAAACTTTCGGCTTGTTAACAAGCGCGATATTATGGATATTTTTTTCTTTTATTATAACCAGGTAGTCCCTCAGAAAGATAAGCTCTTTCAATGCGTACCTTTTCCACTTTTTAGCATTATAACGTTCGTAAAAACTATCCTCGACCGTAAGCACCTTATCGAGGACTGCATGTATCTCCGCCTGCGTCTTCTCTATCAGATCCGTTATCTCCTTAGACCGCGCATCTATTGTCTTCTCGTACCTTTTATACAGGACATCATACAGCGTATTCAATATTTGTACCGCTTTCTCACGGTCCTTTTCCTCGGCCTTAAGGCTTATCCGGAGCAATTTTGTGTCAGGGGGATTGAACAGGAAAAATTGTAACTTTCCCTTCCATGCGTCCGGGCCGAGATCCTTTTTAATCTCATCATCGAAAGCCCCGTATGAGACCTTGCCCGCTATGACGTCCTGCGCTTCTATATGTATCGGGTAGCCGTCATTGGTACGCCCGACGAGCGGAGGGTCTATCGTCATCGAAACGTCGTATATCCTGGGCAGGCGCATCGTAATGATCAGGCTGGTAACGACCGAAACGATAACGATAATAAGCACTACGGCCTTATGCTTCGCTATAATACCGGCGTAAGCGGACAAGCTGAACGGAGCATCTTTATCCTGAACCATACGATATCCTGAAATTAAACTGCCGTTACCTTCTTCACTTCTTCGGCTATCGCCAATGAAGCCGTAAGGCCCGGCGATTCTATCCCTATTAAATTGATAAAACCTGGAAGACCGCTATCCGACTCTTCCTTGATAATGAAATCCCGGAACTCTCCGCCTTTAGGCTGCAGCTTCGGCCTTATGCCCGATAAGTCCGGGAACAGGTCTGCTTCTTTTAAAGCCGGTAAAAATTTCGCAACAGAGCGGTAAAAATCGCCCCTCTTCTTTTCATCCACCGAATAATCTTTCGTCCTCCCGCCGAGATAATTGTCGTCGGGCCCGAGCCTTAAGCTACCGGCCAGGTCCGGCGTTACGTGTATGCCCAGGCCGCCGCTCCTATTACGCGGCACCGGATATACGAGGCGGCTTGCGAGCCTGTTCTTTCTATCGGCGAGCCGGAAATATTGCCCTTTGCAATAATGGAGCTCGTACCCGCGCTTTTTCGTATCTATTCCGGCGCTTTGCGCTATTCTGTCGGAATCGAGCCCCGCCGAATTTATCACTATGCGCGCGTCCAGATCGGCCTTTTCACCGCCGCTCGTTACAGACACCGTGTAGCCGCCGCCTGCGATGCCGACATCCGTAACTTCGGAATTGAATGCGAAGGTGACCCCTCTATCCTTGCCGGACTTGAGCAAGTGCCGCATCAGTTTATGAGAATCGACGATGCCCGTCTCGGCCGAATGCAGGGCGGCTATCGCGGAAACTTCGGGTTCGAGCTTTTTCACTTCACCCTGCCCCAGCATCTTTAAACCGTCGACACCGTTGGCCTGACCGGCGCGAAATAATTCCTCAAGCTGCGCTGTCTCTTCGTCGTCCGTAGCCACTATGAGCTTGCCTGTCTTCTTATGCGGGATATTATGTTCCCGGCACAATCCGTATAAAAGCTCCCTGCCTCTTACGCATAACCGCGCCTTGAGGCTGTTTTTCGGGTAATACATGCCGCCGTGTATGACTTCGCTGTTCCTCGAGCTCGTTTCCTGCCCGAAACTTTCGTTCTTCTCGACGACTATGACGCTCTTCGACGACCTGCTGAGCTCTTCGGCAACCGCCAATCCGACAACACCGGCTCCTATGATCAGGATGTCAGTCTTATACATACCGGTCGATCTATTTTATAAGGAATAAATGCAAGGGGCTGTGAACGCCCCGAAGGGGTATCGCGCGGGTCTTTTCTATATTTAAAGCAGCCGGGACAATGACGCATTCCGTTCTCCTTTAGATCAGAAAAATTTCTCTACTATGGCCAAGGCTTTGGACGCAAGGTTCTTCATGTTCTCTATCTTCTTCAGCCTTTCCTTATATTCTTTAGCTATTGCTTTTTCTTCCTCGGTAAGCTCGCCTTGCGCGGATTCTATTATATCTTTGAATTCCTCTATCATGTCGGAGACCTGGGCAACGCGTTTTCCGAGGGAAGATTTAAGTTTGCTGGAAAATACTTTCTTTATGTCCGGCTCGACCTCATAATAATCTTTGCGGGAACCCTTGACCCAGACGCTTTTAACCGCGCCCCAGCTCTCCAGTTCCCGTATGTTCAGGCTGATATTGCCCTTGCTCGCCCCGAGCTTGTCCACCAATTCATCCAACGAAAGAGGCTTACCGCTCATATAAAGCACCGCGTATAACTGAGCTATGAATTTATTGAAACCGAAACTCTCGGCCAGCTTACCTGTGCTCTCTATGAACTTATTTTGCGCCGTTTCCAATTTGCTGTTCATGGGCCATCCTTGTCTATCGTTTAAAACGTTTTAAACGATTATATGCTTTGGCGGGGTTATTGTCAACAAAAAATGCGGGCGAATACGCTTTTTGCGCTTAAAACGGGAAAGCGGTTATCTTCCCGGCTATGTAGGCTTTTTGCTCCTGCGAAAGCTCAGGATACACCGGTACAGAGAAGACTTCCTGCGCTGCCGCTTCCGATGCGGGCATGCTCCCCTTCTTATAGCCGAGAAATTTATAGCAATCCTGCAGGTGGAGAGGTATCGGGTAATAGATACGCGTCCCTATGCCGTTATCCGAAAGGTACTTAATGATCTCCCCCTGGCCTTTTTTGATCCTCAAAGTATACTGGTGATATGTATGGACATTATGGCCGGGGACATATGGGCAAACCACGGGAACGCCTCGGAGCTTTTCATTATAGAACGCGGCGTTTTGCCGCCTGGCCTCGAGCCACTTATCGAGATACTTAAGTTTTATCCTCAACGCAGCCGCCTGGAGATTATCAAGGCGGGAATTCAGGCCTATTTCGGAATGGACATACTGGACGGCGCCGCCGTGGACGCGCAGGCTCTTCACCCTCTCGGCGAGCTTTTCGTCGTTCGTCACTACCATCCCGGCGTCCCCGAAAGCGCCGAGATTTTTGCTCGGGAAGAAGCTTAAAGCAGCTATGTCGCTCATCGAGCCGGACTTCCTGCCTTTATAGGTCGCACCTATGGCCTGAGCATTATCTTCGATAACTTTAATGCCGCGCTTCTTCGCTATCGCCAGGATCGGGTCCATATCGGCGCACTGGCCGTAAAGATGGACGGGCATGATCGCTTTGGTATGCTTTGTTATCTTTTTCTCTATCAGGTCGGGGTCGATATTGTAGGTCGCCGGGTCGATATCGACAAATACGGGCTTTGCGCCGACTATCGAAACGGCTTCGGCGGAAGCGAAAAAAGTGAACGGCGGCACTATCACCTCGTCGCCGGCTCCGATATCGAGCGCGCGCAAAGCAAGTATGAGCGCGTCCGTGCCGGAAGCGACCCCGGCGCCGTATTTCACGCCGCAATACGCGGCTATCTCTTTTTCAAGAGACCGCACCTCTTCGCCCAGAATAAAATCCTGCGCCTCGACCACTTTTCCGACAGCTGCGTCCACCTCTGCTTTTATCGATCTGTACTGCGCCTTCAAGTCCAATAATGGTATCTTCACTTTTTCCTATTGCCCCCAAGTTTATTCAGCCATGGTATCGGCTAAGTGCCGAGGCCTCTGGCCGAGGCCTTAAAATAATTTATCGTCCTGGCCAGGCCTTCTTCGAGCCGGACCTTCGGCGACCATTTCAATATCTTTTTGGCTTTCGTTATGTCGGGCCTGCGGACTTTCGGGTCATCGACAGGCAGGGGCTTGTATATTACTTTGCTTTTCGACCCCGTAAGTTTTATTATTATTTTCGCGAGCGTTAAAAGAGTGATCTCGTTGGGATTGCCGATATTCACGGGCTCGTGTTCGGCCGAGGCCGAAAGCCTGTATATGCCGTCTACAAGATCCGATACGTAGCAGAAACTTCTCGTCTGACTTCCGTCGCCGTAAACCGTTATGGGCTTATTCGCCAGCGCCTGGCATGCGAAGTTCGGTATGGCGCGGCCGTCGTTCTTGCGCATACGCTCGCCGTAAGTATTGAATATGCGGACTATCTTCGTATCGACCTTGCGGTAACGGTGATACGCCATCGTAAGCGCTTCTGAAAAACGCTTCGCCTCGTCGTAGCAGCTTCTCGGCCCGATCGAATTGACGTTGCCCCAATAGCTCTCCGGCTGCGGGTTGACCAGAGGGTCGCCGTAGACTTCGCTCGTCGAGGCCATAAGGAAGACGGCCCTCTTCGACTCGGCCAGGTCGAGCGCGTTGCGCGTCCCGCGGGAACCGACATCCAGCGTCGCTATGGGATATTTCATGTAATCGGGCGGGCTGGCAGGAGACGCGAAATGCAGGACATAGTTCACGGGCCCGGGAACGCCGAGCGCTTTGGACACATCCTGCTTAACAAACTCGAGATCTTTATTTTTCGCCAGGTGGCGGATATTTGCCGTCTTGCCGGTCAATAGATTATCGACACATATGACCCTGTGCCCTTTTGCCAGAAAAAGTTCGCAAAGGTGCGATCCCAGAAATCCCGCGCCGCCTGTTATCAAGACCGTTTTCTTCATCTTTTCCTGAACCATTCCGCGGTCAACCGCATGCCTTCTTCGAATCCGATGATTTTACGTACGCCTAAAAGTTTCTTCATCTTATATATGCTCGCGTTCGTCTTGCGCACATCGCCTTTTCTTTTAGGCGCATATTTCGGTTTTATATCGGTGCCCAATATCTTATTTATCTCGCCGACAATATCATTAACGGATGCGGTCGAACCGCAGGCAACATTAAAAACTTCACCGGAAACACCTTTAGCAACGCATGCCCTCAGGTTGGCTTCGACGACATTCGCCACATAAGTGAAATCGCGCGACTGTTTTCCGTCCCATTCGACGACAGGCGATCCGCCCTTAGCCATGGTAAAAAGAAAAGCGGGTATTACCGCGGAATATTTCGACTCGGGATTCTGTCTCGGCCCGAACACATTGAAATACCGCAGCGATACCGTCTCAAGCCCGAACGTCTTGGCAAATGTAACGCAATAATTTTCGGCAGCCAATTTCGAAACGCCATACGGCGATATCGGGGAGACCATGTCGGTCTCCTTTTGCGGAAAATGCTTTGCGTCGCCATATACAGAACTCGACGAGGCATAAACCACCCTCTTAACCCCCGCTTTCTTTGCTTCCATCAGAAGATTGAGTGTGCCGAAGACATTTATATCATTCGTCGTAAAAGGATCGTCCACGGATTTCGGGACCGAACGCAGGGCCGCCTGGTGAATAACGTAATCGATGCCTTTAAGGGCGCGCTTCAGCGCGGCCCTATCCCGGATATCGCCTTTTACAAGATCGATCCTGCCGGAAAATGGTTCAATGTTCTCTTTTTTACCGGTTATAAAACTGTCGAGGACCCTCACCTTCTCTTTTCGCCGGACCAATTCCTCGACGATGTTCGAACCTATGAAACCGGCGCCGCCCGTTACAAGATAATTTGCCATTATATCCTCATTATGTTGGACCTTTTCTTCATACCCTTAAAAACATTTCGCGTATCTACTATAAGATCTGAGTTCCTGGCGATAAATTTATAATCGATCTTCGAGTGGTCTGTCACTATCACCACACAATCCGAGCCCTTAAAGGATCTTTTATCGAACGGGACGCATTTTAAATTTATATCGTGGATACTCAGGTAAGGGAGGTAAGGATCGTAATATGAAACGAGGGCTCCCCTTTTAACAAGCAGGTCTATTATTTCCAGCGCGGGAGATTCGCGCAGGTCTTTAACGTCTTTTTTATATGCGGCGCCCACGACGAGGACCTTCGAGCATTTGAGCGGTTTCCGCCGGCAGTTCAGGCCTTCCATGATCTTGGAAACGACGTAAACAGGCATCTCGGAATTGACTTTTGCCGCTAGGTCTATGAAGCGCGCCTCGAAACCGTGTATCCTGGCCTTCCACGAAAGATATATAGGATCCACCGGGATACAGTGCCCGCCGACCCCCGGCCCGGGGTAGAACGGCATAAAGCCGTACGGCTTTGTCTTCGCGGCGTCGATCACTTCCCACGCGTCGATATCAAGTTTGTCGCACATCTGCAGGATCTCGTTCACGAGCCCTATATTCACTATCCTGAAAGTATTCTCGAGCAGCTTCACCATCTCGGCGACTTTGCTCGACGACACCGGCACGACGGTATCTATAGCCTGCTCGTACAATAGCTTCGCTATGGCGGTGGATTTCTCGGAGATGCCGCCTATTACCTTCGGCGTGTTTTTCGTATCATATTTCGCGTTTCCCGGATCGATCCTCTCGGGAGAGAATGCCAGGTAAAAATCTCTTCCCTCTTTCCATCCCCCCTTTTCCAGTATGGGGAGCATGACCTCTTCGGTGGTGCCGGGGTAAGTGGTCGACTCCAGGGTTATTATCTGGCCGCGTCTTATATATTTCTTTATATTTTCCACCGCGGCGACGATATACGAGACATCCGGCTCTTTCGTTTTATAAAGCGGCGTCGGGACGCAGATGATGACGGCATCGACTTTCTCTATCTGGCTGAAATCGTTCGTGACGGCGAACCGCCTGCCCGATATGGCCTTCCTGACATCCGACGAGGGGACATCGAGGATATAAGATATCCCTTTACCCAATTTCAGCACTCTTTTCTCGTCGATATCGAGGCCGTACACTTTAAAGCCTTTTTTAATGAAGGTAATGGCGAGCGGCAGCCCCACGTAGCCCAGCCCGATCACGGCGATCTTCGCCTCTCTCTTCAATATCTTCTTTTTTAGTTTATTGAACATGGCTCTTTTCCTTTTCTTTCATTATATATTCTTTCAGCGCAATTTTCCAATCCCGCATCGCATAACCAGTAAATGAAGCAAACTTCGAATTGTCCAATACCGACATCGCCGGCCGCTTCGCCGGCCTCGCCAATTCCGCGGAAGTTATCGCCTTGACTTTCGTATCGAGCCCCGCCAGCCTCAATATCTCGCAGGCATAATCATACCACGATACGCTGCCCGAATTCGAGACATGATAAGTCCCGAAAGCCGCAGTCGGCTGCCTGCGGTCCCTGAATATCTTATCGGCCAGCCTGTGTATCGCGCAGGCCAGGTCTTTCGTGTAAGTAGGCGAGCCGGCCTGGTCACGGACGACCTTCAGCTCTTTTTCCGTACCGGCCTTCGCGATTATCGTATCTACGAAATTCTTCCCGCCTGCGCCGTACAGCCAGCTCGTACGCAGTATAAAATATTCCTTTAAATTCTTCCTTACGGCTTCCTCGCCCGCAAGTTTGGACGCGGCATAAATATTAAGCGGATCGGTCTTGTCTTCCTCGGTATAGGGTTCTTTCTTTTTGCCGTCGAATACGAAGTCCGTGCTTATATAAATCAAAACCGCTCCGGCGTTTTTACAGGCAACGGCGACATTTTCCGTCCCGGAGGCATTTATCCGGTAAGCCTTCTCCCTGTCACGCTCGCAGCCGTCGACGTCCGTCCATGCCGCTGCATGGATAACGATTTGC
>JAQUSB010000042.1 GCA_028715345.1 Candidatus Omnitrophota bacterium
ATCTGTTATGTGTTTGCCCGTCGTGCGGTTCCGTCCAGAAGATGATGAGCCCGGCCTGGAGAAAAAGCGCGGAAAAGATATATTCGGCCTACACCATCTATCACCAGTCTAACGGCGTGGAACAGGCTGTTTTTGACAAACATTCGGGCGCGGCTTTTACGCGTTCAGGCCGTATCCTCGAATTTGTGATAAAGAAGATGAAACTTGCGCAGTCCGGCAGGTACCTGGACATAGGCTGCGGTAACGGAGGGGCCTTGCGCTCGGTTTCCGCTCTTCTGCCCGGATGGTCGCTTGCCGGGACCGAATTGAACGATCATTACGCTGACAAGATAAAAAGCATATCCAAAGACGCGGTCCTTTATACCTGCCCGCTGAAAGAGATACGCGGCAAGTTCGGCCTTATCACGATGTTCCACGTACTGGAGCATATTGCCGATCCCGTAGCGATGCTGGCTGAGGTGAGAGATAAACTGTCGGACGAAGGTATTCTCGTCGTAGATATCCCGGATTACCGGCAGAACCCGTTCGACCTCTTTGTGGCAGACCATTGCACGCATTTCAGCCTTTTGACTATAAGCGATGTCATGGGGAGGGCCGGGTTTGACACGATCGTCGTAGATGATAAGTTAGTCCCGAAAGAGACCGTGACCATTGCCAAAAAAACCGGGAAGGCCGCAGGCGCGGCGGGAATGTCCGGCATAAAAGCCGATCCGCGCGGATCGATAGCCCCGTATCTTGTTTGGGCGGACTCCTTTCTCGAAAAAGCGGATAAGTTATCGCGCGAGGGTGATCTCGGTATATTCGGCACGTCTATCGCGGCTACATGGTTATTGAGCAGGGTGGGAGGGCGAGTGAAATTTTTTGTGGACGAGGATCCCGCCAGGTGCGGAAAAAGTTATATGGGGCTGCCCATTTATCATCCCGGGGATATTCCGAAGGGCAGCAGCGTATTTTTAGCGCTCCCGTCAAATGTGGCGGAAGGCATACGTAAGAGATTACCCGCGCGGGGCGTTAAGTTCCACCTGCCGCCGCCATACCCTAGGAGCGTCGGATCGTGAAATATAATCTGGTAACCGTCGTCTGGGGCGCGGAATATACGGACTTATTCGTAAACGTGGTAATGCCGAGCATACTTACCCCGGGGAACCTGTACGCATTGGATAAAAACCCCCGGAGCCTTTACCGGATATTCACTACAGAAGAAGACTCTGAAAAGATAACGGCATCGGATGCGTTCAAAAAAATATCAGGGATGATGGACACAGATGTAGTTATGATAGAGAATAAAGACTTTACGGAAAAATATACCGTAATGTCCGAATGCCATAAGAAGGCCATAAGATCGGCGGGTCTCGACAGCGCGGCTATAATTTTTGTCGCGCCCGACGCCATATTTTCCGAAGGCGCCATATCCAGAATGGTCAGCCTGGCCGAGAGCGGCAAGAGGGCTGTCATGATAGCCGGCATCAGGGTGTCAAAAGACACTTTTTTACCGGAATTCACCAGACAGTTTTCTGCGGACGGCGTAATGATGCCCGCTACCGCGCGGCAATTGACAAAGCTGTCGATGGCCCACCTGCATCCTATATCGAAGTCGCTTATGTGGGATTCCGGCGAATTCCACAACGCACCGTCGCATATATATTTTGAAGTGCCCGGCGAGGGGCTGATAGCCCGCTGTTTTCACCTGCTCCCGGTTCTCGTCAACCCGGCCCGGACGAACCTGCGTTTCGAGACGATCGACGGGAATTATATCCGCGGCGCCTGTCCCAACCCCGATGACATGTATATAGTTTCCGATTCGGATGAATTGATGAGCATAGAGATGAGCAGCCTGTCGATGAAGCCGGACGCGGGCAGGGCGGGCGCGAACGCCTTCAAGATAGCGGTATTCGCCAAATACGCGGCCGACCCGTATAACCGTATATTCGCCAGGCAAAAGATACGGCTGCATTCGGGCGACATCTCGCCTAAGTGGGCCGTTGTCGAAGAATATTCCGACAGGTCCATCGACAAGGTATTTTACTGGTTAAAGTTCGAGCCGTTCTTGTTTTCGCCCCGCAGGATATTGTGGAAGGCAAAAACCGCCGGAAAAAATGTATTCAGGTTTTTCGAAAAGCTCCTGAAGAGGGCCGAGGTCAACAGGACGGTATTTTTCGGCGTAATGGCGCGGGTGTGGGCCATCATGGCGGGCCCGGTCACGGCGCTCCTGATAGCCGTGAAATTTACGCCGGACCTGCAGGGGTATTACTACACGTTCTGGAATCTCCTAGCTTTGCAGGCTTTTGCCGAATTAGGCCTCGGCACGGTGATCACGCAATTCGCGAGCCATGAATGGTCGAAGCTCAAAATGGACGCGGCCGGGCGGCTTTCCGGCGATGAAGGCGCGCTTTCGAGACTCGTCAGCCTTGCCCGCATAATGTTCAGATGGTATTTTTGCGCCGGCTTTATACTCGCGGCAGGATTGATGGCCGGAGGTTATCTGTTCTTCTCGAGGTCCGCACAGACCGGCGTTGAGTGGAGTTCGCCGTGGTTCGTATTGTGCATGCTTGTGGGAATAAACCTGTTCCTCATCCCGGTCTGGGCTCTTCTGGAAGGCTGCAACCAGGTGCTGAACGTATATGCTTACAGGTTCTTCCAGGGGCTTTTCACCAGCGTATCCGTATGGCTGGCGATATTTTTGGGAGCGGGCCTGTGGACGGTATCCGTTTCGATCCTGGCAACGATAATCGGCGCAATGATATTCCTGAGGCTTAAATACCGGGGCTTCCTGAAGAGCGTTCTGTTTTCGCGCGTCTCAGGATCTAAGATGAATTGGCGCGGAGAGATATTCCCGATGCAGTGGCGCATGGCCCTTTCTTCCGTCAGCGGGTATTTCGTCTTTTCGTTATTTACACCGACCTTGTTTAAATTTCACGGCCCGGTCGTTGCGGGGCAGATGGGTATGACCTGGAGCGTCGTAGGTTTCATGGCTACGATCCCGGGCGCATGGATAGTCCCTAAGGCCCCGTATTTCGGAATGCTTATTGCGCGTAAAGATTACGCCGAGCTCGATACGGTCTTTGGCCGGCTGATGAAAGTTTTTCTCGTTAACACCGTCATATTGGCAGTCTCGATATGGTTTTTTGTGTATATTTTGAATGTTTTAAAATTGCCCATTGCCGGCCGCCTGATATCGCCTATGCCGACGGCCATATTCTTGCTGGCGCAGGTATTGATGATGTCTTCGGTCCCTTTGTCGGTATATCTCAGGGCGCATAAAAAAGAGCCGCTGCTTTTCGTATCTATTCTGACGGGTATCCTCGTCGGGACGTTCACTATAGTGCTGGGGAAACTTTATTCGGTAACCGGGATAGCCGCGGGTTATCTTCTGGCAACCTCTATTGTCGTGCCTATCGTGGCCATGACCTGGGTCAGGTGCCGCGCCGAATGGCACAGCGAAAAGGTTTGATATTTTATGGAATACGGGCTGGATAACAGATCGGTAAAGCAAAATATAGGATATATGCTCGCCAAGCTACGCGAGAGAGGGATGCGCCATTGTCTGAAAAGGTCGGCGCAAGAGATATGCCGCTTCGGCGTCAGTAACCTCGCCGGCATGATCGCTTATCCTTTTTGCGCCGTCACGAATACAAAGTTCGTTCCTTTATACGTCCGTTCTATCGGCCATCTATGCAGGGAGGCGGACTGCTATATAAAGGAAGAAGCGCTGGGGGCGAGGCCCAGATACAATTCTATAGTATTGGCCGGGCGGGGGACTGTGGCTAACGCGCATATGCTGGATTATTGGAAGAGTTACGGCATAAAGACCATAACGTCGCCTGTACTTTGCGCGCTCCTCGGGCCGCTGTCGAAGAACAGGTTCACCGGATATGATATAAGTAAATATGTCTTCGATTACCGGTCGGATTTCCCCAGAATACAAAAAATGTACCGGGGCCGACCGCCTTTGCTTAAATTGACGGATATCGATATCGAGCGCGGCCGGAAAACGCTGGAGAAAGCGGGCGTTCCCAGGGAGGCGTGGTTCGTCTGCGTTCATTGCAGGGAGGACAGCTATCTGGGGAATGTCGACCAATCGAACCGCAGCTGCGACATAAATAATTATTTCCCGGCGATGAAAGAGATCGTAAAAAGGGGCGGGTGGATAATACGCATGGGCGATCCTAAGATGAAGGCGATCCCCCGAATGGAAAACGTTATAGACTATGCGCATATGGACATCAAGTCCGACCGGATGGACGTATTTTTGGCGGCGAGCTGCAGGTTCTTTCTCGGCAGCAATTCCGGGCTGCAATGTGTCGCTACGGTATTCGGCGTGCGCGGCGCGGCGGCAAATTATTCTCCCATATCTACGGTGCTGCCTTACGGGGTCGACGATATCGCGATACCGAAACTGGCCTGGTCCGTAGAAAAGGAGCGCTATCTTACTTTCCCGGAACTTTTTGATTCCCCCGCAAGCAATTACAGGCTCGACTCGTCTTTTTCCGCCGCCGGCGTGAAATTGATCGAAAATTCCCCGGAAGATGTCACGGCCCTTACGCTGGAGATGCTGGATATCACGGAAAACAAGGCGTCATATACCGCCGAAGACGAGACCAGACAGGCGCGGTTCAAGTCTTTAATGAACCCGAGCCATTATTCTTACGGCGCAGTTTCCAGGGTAGGCAGGGATTTTTTGCGCAAATATGAGCATTTGCTCGATAGGACGAAAGGCACGTAAATGAAATTCACTAAAACCCCTATAGAAAAAGTTTATTTGCTCGAGATCGAAAAGATCGAGGACGAGCGGGGATTTTTCGCCCGCAGCTGGTGCGCCGAAGAGTTCGAGAAGAGAGGGCTTAACGGGAAGATCGCCCAATGCAGTATTTCATTCAATAAGAAGAAGGGGACGCTGCGCGGGATGCATTATCAGGTCCCGCCTCACGAGGAAGCCAAGATCATCAGGTGCACTATGGGGGCTATCTACGACGTGATAATCGATATCAGGCCGGACTCGCCCACGTTCAGAAAGTGGTACGCCGCGGAATTGAGCGCGGATAACCGCAGGATGATATATGCCCCGGAAGGCGTAGCCCACGGCTATGTGACGCTTAAAGACGATTGCGAGATATTTTACCAGATATCGGAGCTTTACCACCCGGAGTGCGCAAAAGGCGTAAGGTGGGATGACCCGGCGTTCGGCGTTAAATGGCCGTCGGGTAAAAAGATAATTAACGACAGGGATGCCGGTTATCCGGATATCGAATTATGAAAAAGGTTCTGATCACAGGCGCGTCGGGATTTATCGGAAGGAATTGCCTGCCGGCCCTTAAAAAGATGGGGTACGAGATACACGCGGCAGGCCCCGACATCCTCGGCGAGTATAAAAATACGGTCACCTGGCACGCGGCGGACCTGCTCGATGCCGCTCAAACGGAAAAATTACTCTCCGGCATGAAGGCGACGCACCTTCTCCATTTCGCGTGGTATGCGCAGCCGAAGAAATACTGGACTTCGGACGAGAATTTCAAATGGCTGGAAGCGAGCAAGCGGCTGGTCGAAGTATTTTACGCGAACGGCGGGCGCAGGGCGGTCGCGGCCGGGACGTGCGCCGAATATGACTGGAGCCGGGGGGTGTGCAGCGAAGGCTCGACGCCTCTTTTGCCCGCCACCGTGTACGGGAAATGTAAACACGCTTTTCAGGAAGCGCTGGCTGAATTTTCCAAAGAAAACAGTTTATCAAGCGCATGGGGCAGGATATTTTTTCTATACGGCCCGCATGAGCACCCGGGCAGGCTTATATCATCCGTTATACTTTCGCTGTTGCAGGGAAAGCCGGCTTCCTGTTCGCACGGCAACCAGGTACGCGACTTCATGTATGTGAAAGATGTCGGCTCGGCTTTTGCCGCGTTATTGGAAAGCGATGTCCGCGGCCCGGTGAATATAGCGTCGGGACGGCCCATGGCGTTGAAAGACATTATTTCCAGGATCGGGGAGAAAATCGGAGCTCCTGAGCTTATAAGATTAGGACAGATACAGGCGCCTAAAGACGAACCTCAGCTATTAACGGCCGATGTCACAAGGCTCAATAAAGAGGTGGGTTGGACGCCGCAATATGACATCGACTCAGGGCTCGACGAGACGATCGAATGGTGGAAAGAAAATCTGGCCGTATCGGCGGGAAGGTGACGGTTGGCTTCGTGTCCTTTGTGTAAAAAAGAATCTAAAGCGTCGTTCAGCACCAAAGACCATAATAGGAAGGTGTCGGGCGAAGAATTCCTATATTTTAAGTGCCCGGAATGCGGCCTTATCTTTTTATCCGATATCCCGTCCGACCTGGGACGATATTACGGCAGCGAATATTATCGCGTGCCATCCCTTGAGAGGCTTAAAAAGATCGCGCGCGCCGAGAGATTCAAAATAGACATAATAAAGAAATTCATGAATTCGGGGAACTTACTTGAGATAGGCCCGGCGTTCGGGGTTTTTGCGTACCAGGCAAAGGAAGCCGGTTTCGAAGTAGATGCTGTAGAGATGGACAAAAAATGCTGCGAATATCTGGCAAATGTCGTCGGAGTTAACGCCATAAACAGTGACACGCCCCGTAAAGCTGTGGAGAAGATGGCCAAGCATGACGTCATAGCGATGTGGCACGTCCTGGAACATCTGCCGGACCCTTGGGAGTGCCTGGGAGCGCTGTCTGCCAACTTGTCGGCAGGCGGTATACTTGTCATAGCGACGCCCAACCCTGGTTCGTTCCAGCTGAAAGCTATGGGCGATAAATGGCCTCACATAGACGCGCCGCGCCACACCAGCCTTATCCCGGCGGAACTTTTGACGTCTTTTTTAGCGCGGTCCGGCCTGGAGCGGATAATGCTGACGGCCAGTGACGAAGGCGGGAAGAGCTGGAACAGGTTCGGATGGCAGAGATACCTGATGAACCGTTTTTCCGGCAAACCGGCGCAGATGATCGCGTTTTTAACGGGATGGCTTTTAAGTATCCCGATGGATATTTTTGAAAGCAGGGGCCTCAACGGCTGCGCATATACCGCTGTCTTCAGAAGAAAGAGAGCGTCTTAAGATGAAATTCTCGGTCTTATTGCCGACACGTAACGGCGGGCGGTTTTTAAAGGATTGTATCGAGTCCATCCTCGCGGAACCTTACGATGATATGGAACTGATCGTATCGGACAACGCCAATACCGACGAGACGCAGGACGTCATAAAGTCGTTCGCGCACGACAAGCGCCTGAAAGCGGTGAGGCTCGAAAAGGCGGTGCCTGTCACCGATAACTGGAATAACGCGCTTCGCGCCAGTTCCGGCGACTATATTCTTATGATGGGCGACGATGACTGCCTTTTGCCGGGATATTTCAAGAGGATGGATGAATTGCTGGAAAAATACGGTATGCCCGACTGCGTAACCTATAACGCGTACACGTTCGTGGCGCCGGGATCGATAAACAGCAATGAGCAGAGCTATTACAGCCGAGCGCATTTTAAATTCGGCGGCGATTTCAAAAAAGAAGACACTATCTCGCCCGAGGCGCGCTTTTCGATAGTCCGCGATATGTTCAGGTTCAGGGTCCGCATCCCGTTAAATATGCAGACCACCATAATGTCGCGCAAGGCCATAGACAATATCAAGGGCGGGATCTTCCGCCCGCCGTTCCCGGACCACTACGCCCTGAACGCGCTGCTCTTAAATGCCGCAAAATGGGTATATCTGCCGGAGAATATGCTCGTCGTCGGGGTGTCTCCGAAATCATTCGGCCATTTCGTGTACAGCAACAGGCAGGATAAGGGGCTTAACTACCTTGGGATAGGGTCGGATTTTCCCGGCCGCTTACCGGGGAATGAACTCATAAATCATATGTATGTATGGCTCGAACTTCTGAAAAATGATTACCAGGACGAACTTAAGAAT
>JAQUSB010000001.1:0-25022 GCA_028715345.1 Candidatus Omnitrophota bacterium
GTCCGCCAGATACCGGCGCACATCTCCCGTGATCCCGTCAACGACATAGATACGCCCTTTTGAATCGCACGCTAACCCGCAAAGCTTCTTGTAGCCTTCGTCTTTTAAGAGCGGCGGGGGCATATAATCGAATTTCGCAGGAGAATCCGAGGTTCGCCTGAACCGGTAGATCTGATTGGCCTTCTCATCGCTTATCAAAAGCCCTTTGTCCGATAAAACGGCAATATCCACGACTTCGCCCGTAAAAATTGCCGGGCCGCCTATCGACCCCACATGCTTACCGGAATAAGGATCGAGGATCTGCACCCTGTGATTCATCGCGTCCGTAGCTAACAGTAAACCGTCCGCCGTAAACGCCAAACCATCGGGCGGATTGATAGCGTATAAGGAAGATTCCGGCCTGGCTGTTCCGAATGTCCGGAAAGGATGAACTTGCAACGCGGGTGCGGGAAGCTTGAATTGTTCTTCCGAAAAACCGCAGGGTATGCTTAGGATCAAAAATAACTGCAGCGCCGCAAAAGAAGCTGCTTTTTTAATACCTGTATGGCATATGAAATTAGGCATCGATCTTTTTCCGAATATTAAAAACCATACTTGCATGTCAGCGAACCTCCGGCTTCGGCGTAATCCTCCTTAAAAACAGTATCACAGGCAACGAGCAAAGTAATATCTTTCTTATTGAAAAACTCGAGGCGCGCGCCTATGTTAAAAGTCGAAGGGGACGGCCTGAAACCGGTTGTCTGGAAAGACGTCCCTCCTCCCGCGAAGGCGGCCGTCGTCTGCTGGCTGTCGCTTATAACATCATAGAACCACCGGAAATGAAATTCCGGGGTTAATATACAATATTTCATTTCATTAGCATAACTTGTCCTCAGGCCCGCCCCTACCTGCATACTGTTGTAAGACTGCGACCCTACGGTAAGGTTCAAAGAATCGGCATCTCTTTCGGTATAGCCCGGTACAAAAAGATATGTATAATTCACGGGTAATATCGGGACCATCTCCAAGCCTTTATACTTGATCCTGTACCCGGCTTCCAGGTAGGCGGAAAATTGCTGTGTGCCATAATCTGATCTTGCTGTTCTATTTATACTACCCGCATAAATATGCCTATAACCATCACAGTCATTGTAACCGTACGAAACCAATGCATCCAGTAAGTACGGCCTGTCTTTATCGTCATATTGGCCGTATATGGCCGTCTGGTAGCTTGTCATGCCCGTATAACCGCTGCTATCTTTTGAGCTCATACTCGCCCAGCTGAATCCCTGAGCTGCACCCAGTCGTAAGGTGTTACCGAAAAATCCGCGGTCGACGCCTATGAACTGGCCCCATAATCTTGCCATATAACCGCCGCTTGAGCCCCTCGCATTCTGCCGGGCATAATCCCCGAAAGTCTGCGCCCAGATATCCGTAAGGCGCACGCTATCAGCCGGCGGCACACTCTCATTTTCTTTTAATTTCGAGTCTTGAAGGCGCAATATTACCGCCTTCGTAAGCTGGTCGAGCAACGCATTTGTAACGTTTGTTACGGCTCCATCAACCGTAGTATGCATGGTATCTTCGGCAGACGCTACCTGGCCGGAAGAAAGCGCGCTTAATATGTTTAACACTGTGGTCATGTCAGATGTCGGGTTTGTCATGTTGTCGAGGACACGGCCCACATCGGCGGCATTAGAATTTCCCGCTACGCTGGCAAACCCGTTAGATGAACGGCTCGATATGAGTATTATATTGTTGCCCGATTCAGAAGCAGAGAATTTCACGAATTGGTTGGTCGATGTGACCGTAGCCGGCGCGTCTCCCGTTATGCCTGTTCCGCCGGTGTCTATGATGGTAAAGATCGCGCTGTTTGGTATATAACCCCCTACGGTAACATTGACCGTGCTCCCGCCGTCTACTACCGCCGCGACGCCGGATGTGATCTTGCCGTAACTTGAGGAAGAGTCGGCCGTGAGGTTCAACTGGGAGCCTGCGGCCTGTGTATAAACGCCGGTCACGGAAAGATCGGTTGTGCCCAGATCAAGGGTATCGTTGTTCTCAAGAGCCCCCGTACCAACGGCGGAAGAATTACCGACTTTCAGAGTACCTAAATTAATAGTCGTGCCGCCGGAATAATCGTTTGCCCCCGTCAGGTTCAACGTAAAGGTCCCGTCTTTGATAATAGCAAGTTTACCGGCGCCGCCATCTGTGATAGCCCCGGAAAACGTCGAAGAAACGGGGTCGCCCGCCAGGGGAGTATCATTGATAGTCAATGTTTTATCCGCCGCGCCTGTATTATTGACCGTGCCCGCGCCGGAAAGCGACGCTATGGTTTCATCATAATTATTCAGGGACAACACGGCTCCTGTATCGACCGTTACATTAGATCCGAAGCCAAACGCCTGGGCCGCGACACCTGCCTTAAGCGTACCACCGCTGACTGTAGTATCGCCCGTGTACGTGTTCAGACCACTTAAAGTAAGAGTGCCGGCGCCGTCCTTGGTAAGACTCGTGACCGCGCTTACAACGCCCGATACATCGATATCACCATCGCCTGTAAGCGTAAGATCATAGGCGCCGCCGATCGCTCCGGATAAGGACAATGTATCCTGCGCTGAAACAATAGTGGTATCACCGCCCTGGGTAATTGTGCCCGAAATAGTGTTGTCGCCGCTCACGTTGTAGATAGCGCCGCCCCAGGTTACGGGACCATGGCCCTGTACGGAATTAAAATTATTATCTACCGCCCCTCCCGTATTCTGAAGCTCCAGCGTAGTATCTTCCGCAATAGTCACCGCCCCCGTACCCAAGGCATTGGGGTCACGAATATTGATACCGCCCCCGGAACCGGCTATGCTCGTACCGCCCGAATAATAATTTGCCGAAAGCAGGTAGAGCGCCCCGCTTCCCTGCTTATTAACGGCGGACGCGATAGGGTCCGCGGCCGTACCTATGGAGCCACTGACACTAATATCCCCTTCGCCTGTAAAAGTAGCGTCGTAAGTTCCTGTGATCGCGTTTATTATTTTATTGCTTATAGTTAAGACGTCGGTAATACAGCTGATGGTTGCGTCGTTCTCCATGGTGATGACGCCGCTTACCGTGTTATTCCCCGCGCAATTGACAAGGGCCCCTTCCTCTTTGTCGCCGCTCCCCTCCAAATATATCGAGTTAGCTATGTTCAGAGACGCCGTGTCCCCGATCTGTCCGAGATAGAGTCCGGTATTGCTTGCTATCGTTACGTTCCCTGTACCTAAAGCCGTGTCGTTAAGCCGGGCGATCACTTCGCCTCCGTTGATCGCCGTGCCGCCGCTATAGGTATTGGCGCCGTTTACGGTAACTATACCGCCCACAGGCAACAACTGAAGAGTGCCGGCGGCGCCGTCGCTGATAACGCCATTCAGCGTAACACTACCGGAGGTGATTAAATATTTATTCACCAGATCCGCCGATCCGGAAATGCCGCCTTCTACGGTCAAAGAGTTTGACGAGCTTTGGTTCGAGAGAGTGTCGGTGCCCTTTAAAACCAAATTCGCATTTATAAGCTCGTCCTTGGTAACGGTAGAGGTCATATATATCTTGCCGGAATTATCCAATGTAAGGGTCTGCCCCCCCTGCGCCGCCGCTTCCGATCGTATAAGAAACGACGGATGCGGTATCGAAATCTATTTCTTTTACGGTAACGCCGCCGCCCAGATCGATCGTTGTATTACTGCTTGCGCCGCTAAAAGTAGCGATATTGCCGGTACCTGGCACGGTGTTCGGATCCCAGTTTGTAACGTCAGCCCATGTCGGATCGGTCACGCCCGTCCAGGCTGCGTCATCCGCAAAACCGCCTGCCGGGGCCAAAACAAACAATAAACCCGCGAAAACCGTTAATAAACGCATTCTTTTCATATTTTTAATTTCCGCCGATCCGGGAAAGATCGCCTTTTTCGGCCATGATCCTTAGCCCTCCCAGTTTATTACCCGCAAAAAGCCATGACATTTTTTCATAAAAATCTTCGAGATCTTTAACGGTATCGATGCCATACAACTTGATATACCGGCCGCGGCTTTTTATGAATTTCTCCAAGCGCTCTTTTACAAAATCTTTCCAGCGATCCGTCTTGTCGGTCAGCTTAAAATTCACAAAACCGCCGTCGGCAAGCTGTTTTTTATACTCTGACAATGTAGGCAGATACGCGCAGTAAATATCCTCGGACAATATCTTTGTCTCTTTTTTGTCGAATTCGCCGCGTTTGTAAAAATCTTCTATGAATATCTTCCCGCCAAGCTTCAGAATAGTATAACATTTTTTCAGTAAAGCGCAGCGATCCGGGATATGGAGGAAGGAAAGCCAGCTTACTATAATATCGAAATCACGCTCCTTCTCTGAAAAATCAAGAATATCTCCGCACAGGTGCCGCACAGAACCTGACAAACCGCATCGCTCTGTCAGAGAACTCCCTATATCATGCAAGTCAGGCTGGATCTCCAGAGCGGTTACATGACAACCGGTTTTCCCGGCCATATACCTTGCGGGCCCTCCTATGCCTGAGCCTATATCCATGATCTTTTTTTTGGAATCGATGCTTAAACTGCTTATGGCGTCGTCTA
Organism: Candidatus Omnitrophota bacterium; assembly: GCA_028715345.1. Classification (GTDB taxonomy): domain Bacteria; phylum Omnitrophota; class Gorgyraeia; order 2-01-FULL-45-10; family 2-01-FULL-45-10; genus FEN-1322. Next base: position 4,582 of record JAQUSB010000001.1, read on the forward strand.
TCGCATCGGTGCCAAAATAATGATACTGGTCAAAAGGAGATATGTCCGCCGCTTTAAGCGGAGCGCCGTCTTTATACCCGATCGCATTAAGTTCATTGTAGATCCTCTCGGGATGACGGTATAGCTTCATTTTTTTAATATTTTTCATATTGCCCGGAGGAGGTCTCTCTCGTATTGGCCGAGGATAGCAGCCGCTATCTTCTATCTGGGCTCGTATTTCGTATCATACCCAGGATTATCTTCGGGACGCAGTTTATTAGGGTAGTTCCAATCCGTTTTAATATCCACCATTACGGTTTTTAATTTCTTGAAAATTTCATACGGATTTTGAATTGCGATAAAGTCATTTGTAAGAGGGTTGCCCTTGCTTGAGACTTTTCCGGCTGATATGCGTATGGTGCCTACGCCTAAAATATTTTCTAACGGATTGACGGTAACCTGAACGTCCGATATTTTATCGTAATCTATCGCGTTAAAATCTATCCCCCAAAAACCGCTTCTCATCATTACGCGTTTATTGGTGATCGCGTAAAACGTATTCTTATGCACCAAGACAAGGCGGAACATGTTGGCGATGCTTCCCCAGAAAGGAAAAAGATGAAGAGCAAAAAAAGGTATTATGAATCCCGGCGGCGGCCCGTTCTTCGCCATCGCCATATTTCTTATGAAACCGAAATAATCTATCGCGCCCCATAACAGACCGATGATCAAAAACGGAATACCGGTACATAAAAACGGGAAAAACACAGGTTCTCCGACCCAAATAAAATTCTCATCATTATCTTTAACGTTGCGAAAGTGCTGCGGAAGGTTATCAGGGGTAAACATTTTTAACCTCTTTTTCTATAGGTATTTATTATAAATCTGAATATGGCGATTATCAAGGAAATTTGCGATTTAGAGAGGTCTATTTTTTACAAAAATGTTCGGACATCTCAATCTTGGAAAAAATCGTCCCGTTTTTTTCTGATAATCAAGATATGCCTCTCCAAAAATGTCAATCATCAGTCTTTCTTCATATCTTACAACGTAATGGCATATTGGGTGTAAGAGCACTGCCCATAAAATAAAAATATAGCTATTAAGATAAATAGCCAGTCCAAAGTCAAATATTGATAAAAACGCGGCGTAGAGCGGATGGCGAACATATTTAAACGCACCGGTAACGCAAAGTTTGTTGCCTCTCTCAGACGCAGGTAATGACTTAACGCTCCAAACAATCACAGCCAGCGTCATCAGAATAGAAATAATGAATATTAAGTTAAGAAGAGACTGGTTGTTTGATAAGGGCGGGGGATTAATCTGTTTATTAAGCCAGCTCGCAATAAAAAAGAGCACAAGGCTGATCGATAATCCTACAGGACCACTGCCGAAGACCTTACCCAACCTTGCGGGCTGCTTATTCATCAGGGATTCTCGATTTCAACACGTTACTATAAGAACTGGGGTCCCTCTCAAGCATCGCGAGTAAGAACCTCTCTGTTTATATAGGTATGTATTATAGGGCTGAATATAGCGATTATCAAGAAAATTTGCGATTTAGAGAGGTATATTCCTCGCCAAAATGTCCGAAATGTCCGGTCATTTATGGGTGTAAAAGTTGTAACTCTTTACAGCGTAAATTGATACAAAATGTCCGCCTATGAAAGGCGGACATTTTAATTAGAATTTCATTTTGCGACTCTTCGTATAACGTATTTTAAAAATATTCTTGGTTCTCGCCCATGACTCCCAATGTCTGTCCAGCATATATCTGAATAACTCATCATCGGCCTGGGCTTCTGCTCTCTTTTTAAGGTAAGATTCAAATATCTTCAGACCTTTTTTAGCAAAATACCAAAACATGATTAGAAAAATTACCCACCCTACTACTCCAACCATTTGTATTGCCTCAATCACTTTTTTTGAGCAAAAAATGCGACAAGAACCGATATCGTGTAAAACAAGATTATCGATATCCATATTGCCCAGGTCTTTTTACTCGCCATAATTGCCTGCCTTTGTGGTTACTTGCTATTAAATAAGTCCTTTTCCATGCCTGGTGGAATTTTCCTCCATGGATATCCATGCTCAGCCTGCTCAAAACCAAGATTAAAAAGTTTTTGCATCACAGCAACATCGAAGGGTTCTTTAGAATTATAGACATTGGTTGTCGGTATATAAGCTAAATTAAAATTCCCTTTGCTGACTTTGGTAAATAAATATATCTGATATAAATCTCCCGCCCCTTGCGCGCTCATCATTGTATCGACGCTCCGCTCGGCGATCGAAGACATCCTGTCAGGCACTTCTTTGTAAATAGGATCGGAGTAGCCGTTCCTGATTATGTAGATATTGTATTTAACCCTTGATAGGTCTACGCTTTTTTCTTTCAATGCCTTATCAAATCCTTGTAAGACATCATAAAGAAAAAATACTTGCTTTGTCATCCCGCCATCAACATGCATCTCATTGTAAGTTTTGTCACCAGCTTCCACGGTAAAATATACCGGTGGGAAAGCCACAGGAATAGAGACCGATGCTAATATTATCTTACGAAATAGCCTTATAGCATTATCATCGCCAACAGAAGCTATTTTACCCATGTCCCAAATTACAAGCCGCTGCGCATCCAGATTCGTAGTTCCTATATATAGCCTACGGCCCTTCTTATGCTCTACGGCGATTTCTTTCAATAACTGCTCGTCCGCATATTGATTTATGAGGCATTCCAGCGGCTTAGTGCTCGTTAACGCATTTCTGGATAATCCTGCTTGAACAATGTCTTTTGTCGAATATCTTGTATAGAATTCTTTTACTCTCTCATCGTAACTACTTCCGAGAAAAGCAAAAGGCGCGATTATAGCGCCTGTACTTATTCCGGTAACGATCTTAAAAACAGGCCGCGTCCCCTCCTTTGACCATCCGTTAAGCAGTCCTGCTCCGTAAGCACCGTTTGCCGCTCCTCCTGAAATAGCCAGCATAGAATAGTTACAAATGATTCCTTTGTTAAACAAAGATGGACAATTCTCTTTTTCCTCTTCCAGTAAATCCAAGAAATCATTTTTAAAAGACTCACTTGGCATGCCGCTAAATGCCCTGATATCCCGCATGCCAAAAACACGCACGCTAGTCAACAAATTCTCCGGGACAGCATGCCGCGTAATTGTTGCACATCCGGAAAGCAAAAACACAAATGTAATCAGAAAATATATTTTTTTCATCATATCTTAATGGATTGCGATTGCTCCATCGCTCTTAACCTTACGAAATAGGAATATTGTAAATATGCATAAGATGGCTATGGTGCCAAACAAATAAAAATTATCTATGTAAGCAAGGAGCGCGGATTGGCCTAATAAACCTCTGTAAATAAGCCCATCCGCCATCTGTGGATTCATCGCTCTAGACATCTGTTGATAGACAGGATTATACGGCGTAAGGTGACTGGAAAGGTATGATTGGTGTACCTGTCCCATACGCGATAAGCAAGTCGTGGTCACGGCTATCCCTATACTGCCCCCTATGTTTCTCATGAGGTTAAAAAGTCCGGTGCCGTTGCCCATATCTTTCTTATCTAGATGTCCTACGGCCAATATGCTCAATGGTATAAAAGCCATCATGAGGCCAAAGCCTACAGCGATAGTAACAAATAGCTTACTCTGTATGCCAATTCCGAGATTAATGTTTCCCATGCCAAAACTTGCTAACCCTAATATGATCAATCCTGACGCAAAGAATATCCGGTTATCGAAACGATTGCTCAGGTACCCAATGCTCAAAGCGGCAATAAAACAGCCTATTCCGAGTGGGGATGTTACCAGCCCTCCCAGATAAGCGGTATACCCAAGCAGGGTTTGATAAAATAATGTTACCAATGTCATAATACCGTACATACATGCGCCAAGAAGGGTGGCGGATATCATCCCCGCGGAAAAATTCCTGTTTTTAAATATTTTTAGATTGACCACGGGGTTCTTTGTGCGTAATTCCCATAAGACGAATGCTATAAGCGATACCACAACTATTACGCTTGCCCTGCAAAGCCATGGTGCCTGAAACCAATCGGCCTCCTGCCCTTTATCGAGTACAATTTGGAGAGTCCCGAGCCCTATAGCCATAAGAAAGAATCCGACGTAATCGATCATGGCATTATTCTTTTTAATATATGGCGGATCCTCGACAAAGACATTTGTCATCAGGACCGCTATTATCCCTATCGGCAGATTAATAAAGAATATCCAGCGCCAGTTAAAATTATCGGTAAGCCACCCTCCTATAATAGGACCAACTATTGGTGCAAGTACAACGCATATCCCAAAGGCTGCCATTGCCACACCCTGTTTTTCCTTGGGGAAACTTTCCATTAGTACCGCCTGCGATATGGGTATTAATGCCCCGCCGCCTACTCCTTGTAGCACTCGGGCGAAAAGTAAAAAACCTAGGCTGCCTGCCACGCCGCATAGTAAAGATGCCAGCGTAAATATAACCGTACAAACCATAAGAACCAGCTTCCTGCCAAAGAAGCCGCTAAGCCAAGCAGCGGCAGGTAAAATTATCGCATTTGAGACAAGATAGCTCGTTATTACCCATGTGGCTTCGTGGGGAGTTACGCCAAGATTACCGGCAATATGAGGTAAGGCAACGTTTGTAATAGTAGTATCCAAAACCTCCAGAGTTGTAGCCAACATGACGGCGGCACACGCCAGCCAGGGGTTGTGCGAAGGACGCCAGGATCCGCTCGCGGTATCGATAGCGGGATCTTTCTGCATTAACGCACCTTAACTTTTGGAATGACAGACATGCCTATACTTAACGGATATTTTTCATCCGGGCTTTCGTCAAACACAATTTTTACAGGAATACGCTGAACGACTTTTACGAAGTTACCTGCGGCGTTTTCAGGGGGAAACATACTGAACTTGGCTCCTGTGCCGCGTTGGATGCTGTCGACATGGGCTTTAAAAACTTTTCCGGGATAGGTATCCACCCGGATTTCTGCTTTCTGTCCAGGCCGCATATCCGTTAATTGCGTCTCTTTGAAATTCGCGACAACCCACATGTCATTAGGAACTATAGCCATAAGGGCCTGGGTTGGCTGTATCTGATTACCCATCTCAACTGACTTTTTGGTTACATGGCCGCTTGAAGGAGCGCATATCTTTGTATATTCCAGGTTGCGCCCTGCCGCATCAAGTTGGGCTTCCGCCGCTTCCGCCTGGGCTTTTGCCAGATTAAATGCCGTAACCGCCTTCTCGTAGCGCTCTTTCGGAAAGACCTTCTCATTATAGAGGGCTTCTGCGCGAGCCTTGTCATAATTGGCCTGTTCAAGGGCTGAATTACGGATGTTCAAATTTGCCTTAGCCTCTTTTACTTTTAACTCATAGTCAATAGGATCGATTTCAACGAGGATCTCGCCCTCTTTGACGACTTGATTATCTTTCACATTCACAAGCTTAACTGTTCCCGGGATCTTCGAGGCAATGCTATGTATCCTACCCTCGATATAAGCATCATCCGTACTGATTTTTCCGAGATTATTCAATACATGCCACGACACCGTAAAACCGCCAACCGCCAAAATGGCCGCAAACATTAAAGTCATTCTTTTCTTCTTTTTAATCATGGTCATTTCTCCGTTTCTTTATACAACGATACTAAGTCTAACCCCATAGAATACATAAGCCTGGTATATGAGCGCTTTAACTCGTAATTCGCGCTGTAATAATTAGTTTGCGCCTTAGTCTGCAAACTGATTGCCTCAAGCACATCGGTGGAGGTTGCGGCGCCGTTATTGTATTTCACCCGGTAAAACCGGACGTTTTCCTCCGCCTGAGCGAGCGCATCCCTGGCAACACCGATCTTTTCGATAGCATCTTTTAGTCCTAAATAACTGCGTTTAACTTCAAACTTTATATCGTCCTCGAGCTTATTTTTCTGCTCCTGAAGCTTTTTATGCAAATTGCGCTCCTTCATAATATCCGCGCCGGTTGTGCCACCGTCATACAAATCCATCTTTGCGCCGAATTTGACATAAGCATTGTCTTCATGAACCATGTATTGGTTTTGTGTATATTGGTATCCGCCGTCTACAAAAACGGTAGGTAGATTCTGGACAGTTTTAGAGCGTTCTCTTAATACAGAAGACTGTATTTGTTTATTATAGAATGTTATTTCCGGCCTTAAAGACAATGCGGAATTCCACGCGTCCCCTAAATCCGGAAGCCTTGGTGTTTCGGATCCTACATCTTTAGTCAATATGTTTTCCGTAAGTGGCAGGGTAAGCATGGTATTTATGACGGCCGCGACAACCTCCCTGCCATTATGCGAGGCTATAAGTTTCTGTTTGGCATCCGCAAGCTTTACCTTGGCCGGCAGAAGGTCATTTTCCACGATGACGCCCGCGTTATAGAGATGTTCCATATCATCGAGGTAGGATGTAAGGCTTTCGACTTCTTTTTCGGCAACCGTAATCATCTTCTCCGCCTCCAGGAGACCAAAGTAGGAAACTATAAATTCTAACGTTACTGTCCGTTTTATGCTATCCAGACTTGCCTTGCGGGCATGGAAAGCTTCGGTTGAGGCCTTATAATTTGAGATGCTCTTACCAAAATCAAACAAGGTTTGATATATATCAAATCCGCCGGATAGGGGGTTTTTGTCACCCATAGGAACATCCAACGCTCCAAACATCATTGCCGGCACATACCTTTGGTATGTTTTCGAGATATTGCCGCTTATGTGCGGTAAAAGCGGCGAAAGCGCTAATAAGGTATCGTCAAATGACATGTCTTTATCGGCTGTTTCAATCTTCACCAACCTGCTATCCCTAAGCACGATGGATATGCCTTCCGGGATGGTAAGTAGCTTGCCTCCTTTTTCAATGGTATTGGATGAAATTTCCGCACTACAGGCATTATACTGCAGCCCTATTATAAGGAAGGCCATAATGCACGACGTTATTTTTCTGAACATGATCACTCCGCCTCTCGTTTCTTTGAATTGTTCATCAATAAATGAATGTTAATTCATAAATAAAATATATCATTCACATATGTGATTGTCAAGATTATTTTGTCACGATTATTCGGGTAGTAAAAGAAGGAGGTTATTTCTTAGCTACGCCATTCAGGAAGATATTAAAAATTAAACCTGCTTTATCTTTCAACGTTCCTGCCCTTTTCGATTCCTTATTGATCCAATTCAAAACAAACGAACCGAGAATAGAAACAAGTATATCTGTCAATTCGGATGGCTTACAGTCTTCTCGAACAACTCTCTCTTCTTGCGCCAAACTGATAATTTTCTCCATGTACTCTGTACCATATTCTACGGCGGAACTCGCGATTCTTTTACTCATTATCAACTGTACGCTATTTTTTTCCAGAATGTATAATTTAAAGAAATCCTGATTTTTTTCAAAATAATCCAGGCTTTCTTGAATGAATACTTCGAGTTTTTTTCGGGACCCCTTAGCTTCCTCCACCCTCCCCCTGATCGCATCTGTTAAGCTTCGGATCTTCTCTTCCAACAAAGAAAAATAGAGTGCATTCTTATCTTTAAAATATAGATAAACGGTTCCTGTACCATATTGAGCCTTTTGGGCAATATCCTGTATTGTCGCTTCATAATATCCTTTGGAAGCAAATACATGTTCGGCTGCCTTCAATATATCGGCCCTGCGTAATTGTTTATCCCGTTCTTTCCTGTTAATCACGATCATTCCGTATCTCCGGTTGAATTATTTTCAATAAATGAATTTATATTCACATCACAAATATATCATTCACTTATAGATTTTGCAAGGGGATATTTTTTTAGTAGCTATCCGAAGAGTCGAACATCCATACAAGCCCGGTCGAAATTGGTAACGAAAAGCCCTCTCTGTTAACCAATGTGGATTTCGGTAATGAAAGGGTTCTCTGTATACAGGCATAAACAAGCGCCGCGGGGGGTGAGCCGCGGCGCTATTTTGTTAACTCTTGGCGAGGATAGAACCTCTCTAATTTTCTAACATTTTCATACTCTATTTATTGAAGAAATGGGCTCAATTTGCCATAAACTAGCGCCCATAAACTAAGAGAGGAATTGACGGATTTTGATGAGTTTTAGTCGTGAGATATGCTTAATTTTGAAAGAGTATTTATATCGCCTTTTATCAGGGCTAGCTTCTTCTCACGAGACCAACGTTTGATTTGCGCCTCACGTTTTAAGGCAGCGGATTGATTAGGCTGTGGTTCTTGATAAACTAATTTGACAGGAGTACGGATTCGAGTATAACTACCGCCTGATTTCTCATTGTGCGCTTTTACTCGTCGAGAAACGTCAGTTGTTACACCGGTGTAAAGAGAGTTATCTGAACATTGAATAATGTAGACGTACCACATATAAACCGATTGTTGTGGTTCGGCGCGCTCGCCTACCGTAGACGACAGCTCGCTTGCTCACCACATCCTGAGCAAGGAAAAGACCTCCTGCACTTTACGTCAGAGAGGTCTTTTCCGCGCCGAAGGATGGGGTCCCTCTATCAAAAAGTCCGAACCTATTTTAAGGGGCACCCTTAAAATAAAACATTCAACCTTGCTCGGCGTCGCGCCTGCCTGTGCGAACAACTACAGCAGGCGCTCTCGCGTTCTCGCCTTACACACTACAACAGGAAAAGCTCGCACTTCTACAGGCTCGTCCGCACCCGCCTGCTATACGCCAAAATGATCTCGTGGACGGCGGGCTGCCGAGCCCCACGCAAAAAGACTCGAGGGCGAAAGGCAAATTTTGGGGCGCGGCAAAATTTGCCTTTCGCCCAATGACTCAAAATATCAAAAATGCCTCAAGGAGCAGATTTTGATAATATACTTTAATTCCCAAAAGCTTCTGAGATAAGTGAATAGTCCTCATCCAAATGCTTTGCTATTTCAATAGCTACTTTGCGCTGTTGAAGGGAATCGGCTTTATAAACAATATCAGTTGCATCAGGATATATGCCCGCATCTAAAGAAGTTGTTAACGGTAGAGAATATTGTACGATATTTTTCGAGTCTTTCATTAAATAAATATTAACTTGATGTTTACCAACCCGTGACGGACAAAAACCTTTATCATTTTTGGCTAGCCAGTCCCAATCCCACTTACCCTTTACATCTATTTTAAGAATACCATTAACAGATTCAACTTTTGAATACGGAAAAACAACGTCTTTAAAAACTTTCATTTCTTTCAAATCTCGAACAATATTAGGTCCATAATTAAAAGATTCTGGGCTATCACCCAACACAATACCAACCCGGATCGGGATTGTTTTTGAAACATTATAAGTAGGCATGACGATCTCCCGTTGCCATGCACATCCGCTAAATAGCATAACCATGATTAGTAAACAACTAAAATGTTTTATATTATTTCTTTTTGTCATTTTTAGAATCGTCGTCATAAGAACTGGGCAATATTTCTACATTTATGTCGTTCGAACTTAATTCGACAAGATATGCTTCATAATGCTCTTTTGGGTTTCCAGTCAGCACATAACAACTTGTCTTCGCTGGTCCTACTTTATAAATACCTGGTTTCGATGTAGATATTTTTGTGTTGAATGCAAGTACATCATAGTTTATACCATCTATTATTTTTTTGTATTGCTGTGGTTCGCCAAACTTTGCCTGAGGCAATCCATCACACATCAATAATGGAAGCTGTATATTAATCAAATTTAATTTACTTGTATAGAATTGAGCCGATACATTGATAAATTCGTTGACATGGACTTTAGGTGCATCGGCCGATAGCGTTAAGAATAATGTCTTTTTTAAGCCAATGGCTTCCGGTGACACTGCTACCATATTAGTTATATCATTGTCCGGCTCGATTATATTTTTTGATAACTTTTTGATAAACTGATCTTCAATTATTGATGCATCATATTTACGCGCCAACTTGATTTTTTGCCACGCTTCTACATAATTAGCTATCCGCTCTAATCCATTAGCCCAGCGGTAATAGATATAACCAAGATCCTTATCATTCTTGGCGATATTGATAGCTTTCTCATAAAGCGATAGTCCTTCACGATAGTATGCCCATCCTTCCTGCGCCATTATAAATTTGTCCTTATGAGGCATTGCCATTGCCTTATTTATATATTCATCACCTAATTTAGCTGTGGCCATAGCATCTACGGGGTCAATCTTGCTAGTGTCCTGAGCAAACATTTCGTCTATCTTTTTTTCTTCAGGGGTTCGTTCAGCGGAATTATCGACCGCATATAGGGAAGAGACTAAGCATAGCATCGTCAAAACTATAAAAAATAAGCACCTTTTCATATTGTAGTCCCTCATTTTTTGTATGGGCAGGCAAAATTTGCCTTTCGCCTAATGACTCAAAAATATCAAAAATGCCTCAAGGAGCAGATTTTGGTAATATTATACTATTTTCTGTCTTTAATCACACAATAATTATGCTTAAGGGTTATCCTAAAATTTGAACGCTTTTTCTGCAAATAGTCGTACTGCCTCTGGAGTAGGAGGAGTCATTCCTGGTACATTATCAGATGCATGATGGCTTGGCAATGACGACTCATTGATAGATTCCAAATCGGGAATTCTTGTTTTTAATACCTCTAAGCGTGATCCTGAGGTACTTTTACGGATTTTCGCAATTATATCACCAAGGCTATCGCGAGTTTCGAATAACGTGCCAGGGAATAAGTGTCGAATTCTATGTTCCAAATATGGTCTAATAAGTGGTGCAACTTGCATGTGATCGCCACCATGTTCAAGATAGCCGTCAATCGCAAGATATTGTCGCACATATTCGCTTTGCGTTGCCCTTTCTACGTCCCATGGTCGCAAATGGCTACCTGTCCTAGTCCGTTCTACTTGCAGCGAAACTATTTTTTTATTCAATTTTCCATCACGCCATATTAGCGCCGCTAATCGCTCATCATGAGTTAATATAATAATCTGCGCACCTCGAGTATTCAAATCTCTGATAATACCCTCGACAAGCGTGCGCCTATGAGCCCCAAAGCTATTGACTGGGTCATCGAGCACTATAACTCGCCCTGCTAAAGAGCTAATATCTTTAAGTCGTGCAAGAAAAAATGATAGCGCAAGTGTATATTTATCACCATCGCTAAGAACGGTTTCAAAACATGGATTGGCTATAGAAATGCCCAATTCAATTTCATGTCCATGCGCTTTAAGGACATATTGCACGCTTGCCCTCCCGCTAGGAAATTTCGGTTCTATAGACTCTATCCTTATGTCGCAACCAAAATGCTCAAGATAATAATTGATTCCTGTCTGATATTTACCAATCACCTTAATAGCAGATTCATCTATTTCTTTCTTCAACCCTACCTTCTCGGTTTCGAGCCTTGCTCGCTTATCTATTAAACCATTTCTTTTGTCTATTAAATTTTTAGTTAATGGCTCAAAACGTGTTTTTTGATTTTCAAGACGTTTTAAACGCTGTTCGATTTCTATCGTAGATGCCTTGGATAAAGATGATTTCTTTTCTTCAGCTTTTTTGCTAATAGTCATCAAAACTTTGTTCACCTTGTCTATCGATCTTTGCGCATCTTCATAATCTGTCATAACTTCGCCAGCCAATGTAGCGTCCATTTTATCAAGCGGCTTAGTTTGCTTAGTTGCTAAGAGCGTTTCTAATTTGCCAGCTGCCGCCTGCCATTTCTTTTCTGCCGCAGATAGATCGGTAGCAACGGCAGATTTGTCTATTGATATTTCACCCGCCCATTGAGATGCAACTGCAACTTGGACAGATAATGCCGTACTTATACTTGAATAAGTGGTAGCACCAAGCTGATCATGAAGTGTTTTAATTTCCGCCATCAGCACCTTGGTATAGGAACGGTATTCAGCACTAAAATAAGAACGAATGGCTGCAACAATATCCGAACGAGTAATATCCTGAGAACAAAATGGACATTTATTATTCTTTTTTACATGTTTTATGCCATATTCAAGCCAGTTCTCGCCATCATCATCTAAGTGCTGATTAATATGCTTCTTAACAACTTCGGTAACACTAATATCCATACTATCAATGCTTTTTTCTAAAACATTTATAATTTTATTTTTGTCAATTGTCGGCACTGAAACAGATTCTGGCACAGCTCTTGCAATAATTGAATCTTTATTTTGTGCTTGTTTTAGCTCTGTACGTACTTTCTCCATATTTTCATCGATTTTAGGATCGCTGGACAACCCTAAAAATACTTCGAGAGTGTCGGAACCCTTAATAAGTAGTTGCAGCTGTTTGTCGGTCGTTTTTAAATCTGACAGAACTGTCCGACTTTCAGCATCAGCGCTAGCTAATCGCGTAACTTTATCAACCGCTTGCCGCCCAATAACAAATTCGCACAATTTTCGGCTATGCTCAGGATCGATTCCGGTAGCACTATGAACATTGCGTGTCACAAAACCTGGATAGAAAACATCTAGAGTATCATGTGGCAACTGCTTATCCCAATTATTACCATCGAATACATAGTCTCCACCATTTACTCGTATAGCTACGCTTGGGGCAACGTTGCCGGGAAGACTTCTGCGCCTAATAATTTCATCTACATTGCCTTCACGCAATGCATCAATAATGGCAGCTAGCGTAGACTTACCTACACCATTGTCTCCATAAATAAGCGTAACTTCTCCGAAATCGCAGCCAGGCAAATAGGAACAGCTTTCAAATAATCCTACTTTGTTTATGCTTATAAATTTTTCGAGCATATATCCCACAATTTTATGAAACTTCTTCTGTCTCACCAGGTAATTCTAATATTTTTATTGAAGGTAAAACACTCCCAGCCAACCCCTCCAAATCTCCATACATGCCTGACGTATTAGAAATAACTTTTTCAATCTGCTTAGCACGTCTTTCCCAAATCCGCTGCATGGCTCGCTTTTCTGACTCAAGGTCTTCATTCATAGCTCGAAAGGCTTCTATAATCGCCGAAACTCTATTCTTAAATTCTGGGCCAGTAAGATAAGCATAGATCAGTTCCATTTTTTCTTTTTTCCCAGTTTCAGCCTCGCGAGCGTTAGCTACTTGCACTAAAACAACTCTTAGGGCAATCGCCAAACTAACTACGGACGGAACATCAGTAACCCATACACCTCCATCCATTTGCCTAAAATGATGAAATCCTTGAGGCAGGGCCTCAGATACCAAAACTGCTAGTCCGGCCTTAGCTTCACGCTGGTCGTCTTTTAATTTTTGAATCCAAGAATCACTCCAAGCCCTAGTCCTTTTTATTTCCCATAGAATTTTTCCGCATGTGCGCCCTGACTGGGTTTTAACTATTTGTAGTATATCTGCGCCGCGAACACCACTAGAAACTGGCTCAATGTCATCAAATGGAAATTCTTTTTTAAGAATGGCTTCCAATTCCAATTCCAAAACCTCACCCTGAGTTTTTTGAGAACCTTGCTCCATTTTTCTTTTTAGCTCATCTACTTGTTTTAAAGCATCGGCTAATTTTTTGTCTTTTTCAGCATCTTTTAACCGATGTTCATCTATAATTCTTTGGGCTACCAGTCCCTCGATTTTCTCTCGTTCCTCATCTAGTTTTCTCATCATCTCAAGCTCTAAATTCTTTTTACTATCTTCCAGTTCGCGCTGCTGCTTCCGGAGAACTAGCTCTTCTCGTTGCAAGGCCTCACGCTTAGTTCGTTCATCCTTTAGCTGCTCTTTTAAATCCGATATTTCTATATTAATCGATTCTTCTGCCTTCTTTCGTGCCTGTTCTTCAGTTTTTTTGCGCTCGGTTATAAGTTTATTCTGAAATTCCAACTCCTTTGCCTGCATCTCTTGACGATGCGTTTCTTCTTTCTTCTTTAACCGAGATTGAAATTCGGCGTTAAGCCGTTCTTCAATTTCGTGCGCAATCACTTCTGTGATCTCAATTTTCGCTCCGCATTTCGGGCAATTAATAGTTTGTTGCGACATATTTAACTCCTATTTCCTATAAATGAAATCGACATTCACCTATCCTTTATTGCTTAAATATGTTATTACTGAACGCAGGTCTAATACTTCAAGCGGGCAATCATTCCAATCATGAATCCAGCAAATAATTATGTCACAGTCCTGTTCATTGTGCCCATGCTCTTTAAAATGCGAGCTTTTATATTCAAATTCTATTTTTACATGTTCCCATTGATTTTTTTCTTTATCAAAACATCGTTTACCTTCACAATCAGGATATTCTGTTCTAATAGACTCAATTAAATATCCTAATTCGTGAGCTATCATACCAAATAAATAAACTACGCCTTGTTCATTTACAGGCGCAAATCGTATTCCCCGAAAATTAATAGGTTCGCCAAAAGTCGTTTTTCTTTTTTCTCTAGTTTGCTGTTTTCTAGTTGACGGAATAATCTTAATGCTATCTACAATTACATTACCGGTTTGTTTTTTTGTTTGTACTTGAAGCATGTCTGAAAATTTATTCTTAGCAATCAAAAAAGCATTCTTAGCTGTTTTCCAACGAACCCTATAGGGTTTCCCGCTATATTTACCCTTAGCATTAATCAAATCCTCTGTCGGTTCTTTGCCAAATTCATTATATAACCGTATCAAATCTAATAATAAGTCGTCATCCTTAATTACCCTTTTTTCACGAGAAATTTGCAGTAGATTCTTTGGGTCGATTGGTTTCAAACCAGCTTCTTTGATAGCGTTATTCCAAGATCCGAAATAATACCGCACAGAACCTAATGACATTTTTGAATTTTTATTAAAATCTCTATGCTTTAATGATTGCACTCCTAATTTCAGCGCAATTCGCTTAATCTCTTCGAGTATCTGTTGTTTTGTATACATACTTAACCAACCGCTCCTTATTGATTAGCCAATTGATCCATAGACACACCCAATGCCTTAGCTATTCCTGCCATAGTTTGAAACGTTGGATTTCTAGATTCCCCTGACTCAATTTTAACAATTGTATTATAAGAAATATCGGCGAGACGAGCTAATTTTTCTTGAGATAAGCCTTTTTTGATTCGGAGCTCTCTTATTTTTTTAGCTAACATATTTCATCCTTGACATTATTTTAAATAGCATATAAAATCTTACATGTAAATACTTATATGTAAAGCTTAACGCCTAATTAAGGATAGTATACTCCTAAAAACATGCTTTTTTAACCAAAATCTGCTCCTTGAGGCATTTTTGATATTTTGAGTCATTGGGCGAAAGGCAAATTTTGCCGCGCCCCAAAATTTGCCTTTCGCCCTCGAGTCTTTTGCGCGGGGCTCGGCAGCCCGCCGTCCACGAGATCATTTTAGCGTGTAGCAGGCGGATGCGGACGAGCCTGTAGAGACGTGAGTTTTTCGTGTTGTAGCGTGTAGAGCGAGGACGCGAAAGTCCCGCCTGGAGTTAGGGTTCAGGCGGGACGATGCCGAGCAGGGTTGAAGGCCTTTTTTATTTTAAGGGGCACCCTTAAAATAGGTTCTGACTTTTTGATACAGGGACCCCAGTTTCTCTTCTCGTGAATTTACAAGTAGCTTATAGGGGTAAGTATAGGAATAAGAAAGGCTTGCGTACGCAAGCCGCCGGTTCGAACAGATTTTTTTAACATAATCGGTCTTTTCTTCGGCGCTCCCAGCGCGAGCGACGTAACTGCCGCCAGCAAAGCTGGCGGGAAAGCAGTCGTCAATTTTTTATGGAGGTGTAGCATGAAATACTTTCTCTATGCACGCAAGTCTACTGATACGGAAGACAAGCAAATCCTCTCTATCCCCTCTCAACTAACCGAGATACGCGAATATGTTCGCAAGGAACGTCTCGAGATCGTTCAGGAACTGCAGGAAGCTCGCACTGCCAAAATGCCAGGCAGACCTATCTTCGACGAGATGATCCATAGGATAGAGTCCGGAGAGGCTGACGGCATAATCTCATGGCATCCTGATAGACTTGCCCGCAACTCGATAGATGGCGGTAAGATAATCTATCTTATAGATACAGGGAAAATCACTGACTTACGCTTCCCCACATATCGCTTCGACAATAGCGCACAAGGCAAGTTCATGCTAAACATCATCTTCGGGCAGTCTAAATATTATGTCGACAATTTAAGCGAGAATACGAAGCGAGGTATACGAGAGAAGCTGCGACGCGGCGAGTATCCGGGCTTCGCACCTATCGGCTACGTGAATGACGGCAAAGGAAAGATACTCGTAGATGAGGCCTCTGCCCCACTCGTCCGGAAGCTATATGCCTTGTGCGCCGAAAGTCGTCACACGCTCGAGGAGCTGCAAAAATTGGCGACTGCTTTTGGCTTGGTGAGCAAGAGAAGTAAAAAGCCTCTGGCTATAAGCAACGTCCATCGGATACTATCTAATGCTTTTTACTATGGTGTGTTTTTTTATAAGGGCGAGCTTTTCCACGGCGCGCACGAACCAATTATATCCAAAGAATTGTTCGATAAGGTACAGGACGTGCTGAAAATGAGAAGCAAGCCCACTCTATACAAGAATCGCTATTATGTCTTTAGAGGGCTGATCCGGTGCGGTGAGTGCGGATGCGTCATCACGGCAGAAGGACAGAAAGGCCATACATACTACCACTGCACTAAACGCAAAGGTGGTTGTTCACAGAAGGGCTTCATTCGCGAGGAAAAGCTCGCCCTTATGATAAGCGAGGCCATAGCAAAGGTCGGTATAGACGATAAGACATATGACGCTATGATAGCTGAATTAGACCGAGAGAAGGAACTCGCGAAGGCTACAAAGATTCACAGTGATCTCACGCGAGAAAATAAACTACGGGAGATAGACAAGCAACTGTCGAGATTACTGGATTTATTTGTGGAAGGGTCGATCTCTGCCGATGAGTATAAGGCCAAGAAGGCCTCGCTTATCAATAAAAAAACACACCATTTAGAAAATCCTGGAGGGACTGACGGGAAATGGTTGGAACCGATGAGGGATTTCCTAACTCTTGCTCACCAAGCCAGTTACGTCGCTCGCGCTGGGAGCGCCGAAGAAAAGACCGATTATGTTAAAAAAATCTGTTCGAACCGGCGGCTTGCGTACGCAAGCCTTTCTTATTCCTATACTTACCCCTATAAGCTACTTGTAAATTCACGAGAAGAGAAACTGGGGTGGCTAACGGGATTCGAACCCGTGCGGACAGAGCCACAGTCTGTCGTGCTAACCTTTACACTATAGCCACCGCGATATTTTTCATTTTAAATGAGCGAGACAATGACAATTTCTACAAAGCCAGCCTAAATTCTCGGGCTTATTATTCTTACGATTAGAATCTTTATGATGGACTACCAAAATCCGCCTATCGGTAATACCGCAGCCTGCGCATTCTTCTTTTTTACCATACCGTTTTAACAATGATCTATAAGTAGTCTGCCCGGTTATCCAGTTAGGCGCATTTTCACCACAGCGCTTATTTTTATTTTCCCACGAACAATGACAACTTACAGAACAAAAAAACTTTTTACTTTTTGATCTTTTAAAATCTTTTGGTGTTCTGTAAATATTTTTCCCGCAATAATCACATTCAAGCCACTTACCTTTTATCTGCGCTTTAGCCTGGCACTTCTTAGAGCAGTATTTTCCCCACCCTATTTTCGCATGACAATTTTTGATATAAATGTCTTTACCGCAAATAACGCATCTTTTCTTTATCATGCGAATATCTTATATCGCAAGATGCGCTTTGTCAAATAAAAGAGCAGGGCCACAGTCAAGTGCTCTAGCCAAACTGAGCTGCATCCACCGCGAAATCTCTAATGCAAAGCCCGATCTTACTTTGCGATCTTGCGCAGGCTGTATTCGACATACCCCGACAAGATCTCCTGGACCTTCGGCGACGGCTGGACGACAAAATAATGGCAGATTATCGCATGGGCCGTCTCGTGCCCGAGCATGCCGAGCGTCAGGTCACTATCCGCTATATATATCCTGTTCTTATCGTAAAAATAAAAAGACGGAACGTCGATCCTTTTGCCTAAATATTTCTGCAGTTCGGCCGATAAAGCGCCTTTGTCCGGGAAAATATCCAAATTTATCGAAAAACTGTACATGTGGATATCCAATATATCCGACACTTCCAAATATATCGCGTCCAATGTCTGGGCTAAAAGCTTGTCTATGCCGGCGCCTTCGGATCTTCCGGCGGAAAAAGCCGGGCCCATCCGTAGAAAATAATCGGCGCGCAGTTTATTGAGCAGATCGGCTTTGCTGACGCCATCATGAATAACCACGCTGAAATACTTGCTGTTTACGGTCTCATCCGCAAAGGCATTCCCGGAGGAAGCCAACAGCGCGAACAGAACGGTTATTCCTGAAAGCAATTTATTGAAGGAGTATGGCATTAAGTTTTAAAATAGCTTATGACCGATTCCAATTCACACAGTTTTTTCATAACGGCATCTTTACTTTCCGCGCCGCTTTGCATGGAATTTTTCAACTCTTCCAATTTCGCCTTTATTTCCAGGTGCTTCTTACCGGTTGCGGTACCCATCTCCACGAGAGAATCGGCCAGGCCTTTGAGCTGATCCGTATTCCTCGTCCGGAAGTTAACGGTCAGATCCCCGTTCTTGAACGCCTCTATGTCCTTTTTAAGCCTGTATAACGGCCCGGCTATCCTGTGCGACGTAAATAACGTCAGGAATATGACCGCTATCGCCGAAAACAGGGTGGCCATG
Organism: Candidatus Omnitrophota bacterium; assembly: GCA_028715345.1. Lineage (GTDB taxonomy): Bacteria > Omnitrophota > Gorgyraeia > 2-01-FULL-45-10 > 2-01-FULL-45-10 > FEN-1322. The sequence continues at coordinate 23,243 of JAQUSB010000001.1, forward strand.
ACGACCGTCTCCACGATAACGGGCAGTATAAAATCCGACGTACTCTTTACTATGACATGCGCGTTCTCGATGGCTACGGTGGTAAACCCCATCGAAAGATAAAATATCGAAAAACCGATGGCAACAGAAGAAACTATGACTATCACGCAGAACTTGACTATGAACCTGGTCTGGAACTGCTTATCGATAAAATAATTTTTCCGTCGGAACTTTTCCATACGACCCCCTATTCCTCGATCTTCAACAGTTTATAATTTATGTCGATATCGGATTGCGTACGTAAAGAATTCGCCCAGTCGTCTAAGAGCGCCTTCTGTTTCTTATTCAAAATGATCCACTTTATCTGCTCATAGACCGCAGGCAGTTCCCGGCTTACGAATTCGGTATCTTTATTCGCCTGGTAATAATCCGTCACTTCCGCGTCGGTTACATTGATATGCGAGGCCAGCTCTTTTATTTTTTTGTCGAGCATCATCTTTATGAGGGATTGCTGCCAGAAGAACTGTACATTTTTCAGGAATTCCGGGTTCTTGTCCATACCGGTCCGCTCGGCTTCGCGAAGTATGAGCATCCGTATTACAAAATTATTCAGGAATTCCTTCCTCATCTCGGGAGTATCGGAAGATCCGTACGGCGAGTTTTTGAAAGCGTCGTCGAATTCGGCGGTAGTGATATTTATATTGTCGATTTTCAGGGCTGCGGGCGGTTCCTTCTTCGACACACCGCATCCGCAAATAAGACAAATGGATACAAAGATCGGGATTATCCTGGTCAGCATATGGCCCCCCTCGTTTTTGATTATTATACTACACCGGATGGGAAAAAGAATAGTCTTTTTATGCGCCGTAGAAAGAAGCGGGACGCTTCTTGAACTCGAGGAAATTATCGATGAACTCATAAGCGCCTATGTCCAGGTTGATGTTATCGAATGCGGCCTGGTCGACAGGTGTTAATGGGTGGTAGAAGTAGAAGAACGGGCGGTTGGGATTCATGTTAACAAGCCTGAAGTTATTAAGGAATTCTAATATATCCTTATCACGTTTCATCAGTTCCTGGATAAGAAAGTCGTAATCTGAAAATACGGTTGGCGGCCAAATAATAGTACCGTTGAAAGAAACTTTTGTCGACGGCTGCAGAGGAGCTGTCGACGTATTAATAAGAAGTGGCCAGCCTGCACCGACAACGAGCGGCCCACCCATACCTGTAACGGTTCCGACAATTTTAGCGTTAAAACCGCCTGATGATCCCGCATCTGGGATATCAAGAGTCAGAACTCCGGTTATATCAACATTAAGAGCATCGCCTATAACTGTTATTGTGCCGCCTGCTAAATAAATGGCAGAATCAGCCCCTGCCTTAATATGTGTACCTGTGTCCTGCACAAAGATAGATCCATTGCCGATAGTTATGGTCACGCCACCGGTAGTCGCAGTTATCTTCCCGCCCGCAACGATAGTCATATCACCGGTGGCTATTTCTATAATAACGTCATTAGCGGCGGTTATTGTCTTGTATAAACTTGATGCATGGCTAAGAAGATTAATAGAGCCTGTGTTTGAAATAATGCTATTAAAGTAAGCACTATTCAGCTCGTTAATATATATGTCATTAACTAAATTATTTGTAGCCGACATAGTATTCACGTCAACATTAATATCCGCCGCACCCAAAGCGCCTATGCCCGTTCCTGCTATCAGCGTCGCTGTGTCGGCTACGATGTTCGGGTTCTCTAAAGCGGTGTTATCTGTTATCGCGCCACCGCCCACATTATCTGAATCGG
>JAQUSB010000001.1:25122-118497 GCA_028715345.1 Candidatus Omnitrophota bacterium
CGCCTGTGCCCATTATTACGAGACCGTTTACTTCCTGTATATATATGTCGCCTGATACGTTGTTGGTGGCCTGGAGGTTATTGATATTGGTGTCTATATCCGCCGCACCCAAAGCGCCTATGCCCGTTCCTGCTATCAGCGTCGCTGTGTCGGCTACGATGTTCGGGTTCTCTAAAGCGGTGTTATCTGTTATCGCGCCACCGCCCACATTATCTGAATCGGCTGTGACGTTAACGTTGCCTGTAGTCGTAAGTAATGATAACGCTACGTTGCCTGTCGCTGTGTAGGTGATGAGCCCTGATCCTGCCTGGGCCGTGGTCAGGTCCGCCATCGTTATATCGCCTGCATCGGCTATCAGGGTAATGGTACCGATATTCGCGCCAACATCGCCTGTGGTTATATCGGAATTCTGGTCAATAGCGTCGCCTGTTATAAGGATGTCGCCCGATGTGGAACTTACTACGGCGTTAATTGTTATAAGTCCTGAGTCTGCGTTTAAAGTGATGTTGCCATCGCCATCGGCAGTGACTACTGAGTTTACCGTAAGGGCTCCCGCATCTACGTCGATATTGATGTTGCCGTCGCCGCCGAGCGTCCTGACGCCTGTGCCCATTATTACGAGACCGTTTACTTCCTGTATATATATGTCGCCTGATACGTTGTTGGTGGCCTGGAGGTTATTGATATTGGTGTCTATATCCGCCGCACCCAAAGCGCCTATGCCCGTAGACGCAGTTAATGTAGCATTGGTCGCGGTAATAAGCGTATTTTCCGCAGGAGTATTGTCAATAATAGCGCCGAGACCGCTGCCGTCATAATCCGCATTCAATATGGCTGTCCCGCCAACTGTTGAAACATCCCCTGTGCCGGTGAATTTAATATCGTGCCCGGCTTTTAACCAAATCTGACCTGCCCCTGAAGATAATATAGCAGCGTTAATTGTTATATCATCATCATTCCCGCCATCTTCAGTCGCTTGTAAAGTAATATTGCCAGGCGCGGAAACGGACGCGTTGATATTTAAAGGAGAGGACGCAGTGATCGAAATATTTTCATTGCCGGTAAGCGGCAGGGCTGTCGTGATCGTAACGGGAGCATTTACATTTACCGCACCGCCGTTATTCGTAATGGTGATAGCCCCGGCATCTGCATTAGTAACAGCACCGTCTATGTTCAAAATCCCGCCTGTATTATTAAAGGTAATGTATCCGCCTGCATCTAGCCCGCCGGCATCCTGATTTTCAATACCATTAACGGTCACAGTGCCTGAATAAGTATTATTAATTCCGATATTTCCTGAGGTACTGTTATGCGCCAACATAGCTTGAACCGCGGTTACTACAGGAGTGGCAGAGCCTATGCCTGTTACAGCATACATATCCAATCTGTCAGCAGTAATATTTGTCGTCGCACCCTGCCCGTTGATAGAGCCAGTTGTATAAAGGACTATCGTCCTGCCCGGAGCGGAGAAATCAGCGGCAGTAATGTTGCCTGCGTATGTCGTGGCATAATAATCGGACATACCTATAATTATGCGGCCTATTGTATTGAGATTACTTACGAGAACATTCGTTATTTTGAATAGCCCTGCACCTGTCCCAAGGCCTACTGTCATACTCTTAGACGGCGAAAGATAAATATCGGCATCCCCTGTATTTACAGTTCCCGTGATAAAAATACCGGATCCGACTATCTCGACCTGTCCGCCGGTTGCTCCTATGGTCGTATCTATGCAAATACCAGAATAAGCGCTTGGCTGGAAATTGAATATACCTATGCCGTCATGATCTGAATCTGCAATACCTGTAAATTTACCGCCGCCGGTTATTACATAACCATTAAAATTATTAATGATGCTACCGGTTGCGCTCAAAAATACATCCGCGCCGCCGCTATTAATAGGCGCGTTTACAAATAGATCTGGATCGATAACTATTATCGTGATCTTGCCACCGTTGGTTACTACACCTGTACCGGTTACGTATACATCCCCTTTATTGATCAAGTATACCGCTGCGCCAGTCGTTGTAATGCTAAAATTAGTGATAGCTCCTATATGATAAACAGCGCCGCCAACAGGAAGGTTATTCATCGCCTGCAACCATGAGGTAAATATCGCCTTATAGCCTGTCGGAGCCTCTACCACATTGCTAATATTATTAATATCAACTATCACTGCTCCGTCAGCAAGAAATGCATTGTTATTGTTCTTGTAAATATCAAATATGGTTGCACCGCTATAGGCAGCCGGCGACCTGAGATGATATGTAACATTGGAATCAAAAATATCGTGATTTATATTAACATTTGTAAAAGCACCTGCCAAATCAATACCTATATCATAACTCTTAATAGCAAGGCCACTGATCGTGACATTATCAACATTAATGGTAATCCCTGAACCTATTCCGCTGCCCTGCAGAACCGGAGTAGCAGCCGTCATTGCGGTCATGGTCACTGCCTTACCTATAATAAGGTTTTCGCTGTATGTGCCTGTACCGACATTTATTACCCCGCTCGCGTTGCAGGCATTGAGAGCATCCTGGATCCTGGCCGGAGCAGTAACATCAACCGTATTGACATCAAAAACCTGGCCGTTAAGCTCAAGCGTGCCGTTCGTTAAAATAAGTTTATTCTCGATCTTTAAAGTGTTAGTAACAAGCTTCAGTACCCCCGTGCCGGAATGCGTAACAATATAGAATGGATTGGCCGAGCCTCCGGAATTAACATTTTGTGTACCGGAACCATTAAATATCACCTTACCGTTACTATGATTAAATATACCGTTATTCGTCCAGTCGCCGGAAACGTAAATATCTCCTGATGGAGCCGTGAGAGTGCCTATTATAATTATGCTATTAAATGTATTGACGCTTGAGCCGCTTATTGTGGTATTTCCGGCAAATGTTACTGTACCAGCTCTGGCATTAAAGCCGCCATCATTTACCCAGTTACCATATATATCTATACCATAATTGTTAGTACTGACATCAAATGTTACGCCGCTTCCTATATTTAGGTCGCCGTTAATGATAATGGCGCCAGCTAACATATCTATGCCTGAACCTGAAAGCGTGAGGTTACCATAAGTAAGCGCAGCTATCGCCTGATCGCCGGTTCTGCAATAATTAACGGTTGATATAGCGCTAAGGTTGATGGGGCTAAATCCTGCGTAATTATCGGCAAAAGCCGCACCGTCTACTTTAAGAGCGCCTGTACCATTTACTGTCAAAATGCTCAAGCCGCTTCCGGTGATTTTATAGCCATTAGGATTAAGTGTCACGGTAGTCTCAACCGTAAGATCGCCTGCAATAGAGAATGAGCCAAGCAACTTCTTAACGCCACTGCCAGCAAGTATAAGATTACCGTAAGTATATGCTGCTATGTCCTGGTCTCCGCCGGAGTAAGTCATAGTAGAGCTAGAGCTAAAAATAACATTCGGGAATGCCGCATAATTACCGGCAAACGTCGCGGCGTCTATTAAAATTACGCCGTTTACGGTCAATGTGCTGGTAAGGCCGTTCCCCGTAATAGTAAAAGTATTAGGATTAAATGTTGTTCCGGAGCCTACTGTAAGATCACCTGATATCGCAGTATTGCCATCAAGCGCCTTAACACCGCTGCCGGATATAGTAAGATTTTGGTAATTTATAAAATGATCTATAGACTGATTACCAAGCCTACAATAATCTATGGTTGAGGAACCTGGTATTGAAAAACCTATTATTGTAAAGTTTGCGTAGTTACCGGCAAAGGTCGTGGCATCAACCTTAACAGTGCCGTTGATATTTAATATGCTGGTCGTGCCGTTTCCGGTAATGGTAAACGCGTTGGGATCAAATGTTGTGCCGGAACCGATCGTAAGATTACCTGATATCGTAGTGTTATCGCCTAGTGTTTTAACACCGCTACCAGATGTAACGAGATTACCATATGCGAGATTAGCTATTGTCTGGTTACCTGTTCTGCGGTAATCGACTGTTGAATTTGCGCCAAAAGTGATATTAGCCGCATTGAAATCATAATTACCGGCAAAAGTTGCCGCATCTACCTTAATAATACCATTGACATTCAATACGCTTGATCCATCAACTCCGCTAATAGTGTTACCATTCGGATCAAGAACACCTGCCGCTAAATCCAAAGTTGCCGCACTTAAATTTCCGCCTGCGGTAAAGGTTGCGGAGCCATTATTCAAGGTGAGGATGCTATATATAGCCGCTGGGATTGTATTTACATCGGTAAATGTCCAGTTGCCTGCCGTTGCGTTCGGAATCAATATTGTTCCTGTAGATACAGTGATAAGGCCTGAGTTGTTCAGTGTGGCCGTTACGTGAAGGCTATGATCTGCCATAACCAGGGTACCTGCAGCCAAGGTAAGCGTGTTTGCCGTAATATCGCCTTGCGCTGTGCCGCCGTTATCTAATAGAAGAGTGCCATAAGTGAACCCTGCTATATTCTGGCCGGTGCCGGAGTATTCTACTGTTCCGCCAGATACGTCAATGTTAGCCACGGTAAAGTTATAATTATCGGTAAAGTTTGTTTTATCAACTTTAATGGTTCCGTTGTTAATTAAACGGCTTACCGCCGCACCGTTTATCGTGTTTCCATTAGGGTCAAGGATAGCGCTCGACTGCACATTCAGATCGCCATTTACGACTGTTATGCCGGCCAATGTCTTAACGCCGCTGCCTGACAATGTAAGGTTCGAATAAGTAAGTAAATTACTTATAGTCTGCGGTATCGTACCTGCGTAATCTACGGTCGAACCCGGCTTTATAGTAACCGTTTCGAATCCTACAAACGTGCCGCCAAAAGTCGATGTGCGGACCTTTACGGTATCCCATATTCTCAGTTCATTTGCGGCGCCGTTACCTGTTACAGTAAATCCGTTCGGATCAAATGTGCCCGCCCGCACGTTAACAAGGTTATCCACCTGCATTGCATCTTGCAGTATCCAGGTACCGCCTACGCCGTCAAATCTGACTATATAGAAGGTAGCCCCACCGGAAGTAATGGTATTGCCGGCTGCTGTTCCGCTAAATATTACCTTGCCGTTATTATGGAGAAAAGTCCCGCCGTTTTTGGTGAAACTACCGGATATGGTCAAATTGGCCGGGGCTGTGAAGGTGCCGCCATTCAATACGAAACTCACTACCGTGAAATCGTTATTCGCGATAAAATTTGGATTTGAGCCGACTTTCGACTCTTCCAACGTAAGTGTATGTACATTATTAATAACTCGAATATTGCAATTTGCCGGGGCACTTGTTAACTCTGATACGTTTGAGGATTTTATAGTAAGATTATATCCCTGACCTTCAATACTGGAACCGGACCTCATATTGAAACGGCCTTCCCCATTACCATCGCTATCAGCCCAAAATGTCGTATCTCCGGTTAATGTAATTATGGCACTTGTTTCAATTATTATTTCACCCGGATCACTAAGAATGCCGCTAAGGCTATCCGTGGTATAAATGATAATTGCGCCATCAGCATTCTTCACATCGGCGTGTCCTACGTTAAAAGTCCCGCCTATAGCAAACGAAGCGCCTCTTTCATATAGGAAATCGGCCTTTAGCACTCCAAGACTTGAAATAGGACCATCTGATAATAAGGAAAGAGTTCCGGAAATAATGAGAGAACCTAAGGAATTGATCCCGGTTCTGGATATTAAGGAAAGGTTATCTGCAAGAATAGCAACATTTGAGGATATATTTATGCTTCCCTGCCCTGCTTCTAATGTAAGATCGCTGTTTTCTAAGTAAATTATCGCGAAGTCGTTGGTAGGCGGGCCTAATATCAGTATACTTGTTCCAAGTCCAAAACTCGCTGAAATATCGATATCCCCTACGTTCTTATATATATAGGTAAGGGGAGCGTCTATTCTTATGGGATGCGAGGCATCGCCTATCTTATTGGCGTTTATCCTTACTTCCTGGCCTCTTATAACGGCTGTAGGCAGATCGGCCGCGCCATATGGATCGCCCGAAACCGCGCCTGTGTCTACTTTTAATTCCTTAGTTGTAACGAGTTTATCGACCGTTATTTCCACATTATTATCGGCAGAAATAAGGCCATCCTGCAGCATATTCAAAGCGTTTATGTATATATTGCCCGCAACCACCGGCGCAGGAGTGCTGCCCAGGGTAGAAATAACATCACCGTAATTCAGGAAATCGTCATCCAAAACGCTTATCTTGACCGTATTGGCCTCGATAGTGCCTGTATTGATGATCGGCGCGCCCGAACCTTCCAGGACGATCTCGCCGTTCATTTCATTAAGCGTTTTAGCCTCTATAACATTGGAATTGTTAATAGCGTAGTCAAATACCTTATTTAAGGACTTGGCGGTGAGAGTAACGGTGCCGCCATTTGCCGAAATAGTGCCGCTATTAGCGATAGCGCTCTTTATCCTATCGCCATCGGGTCCGAATACTACATGCTCGACCTCTTTATCTACCGCAACAGAGATCAGACTCGCATCATCAAGCGCAACCGTAATCATCTCACCGCTCGCAAGATTTATCTTACCGAGCGCGGCCTGAATAGTTTGCGTGTTATTTATAGCCTGCGATAAGAGACAAACATAACCGCCCGGCTGAGGCATAAGCTTGCCATGGTTGTAAATATATGCGCCTTGTCCAGCGAAACGGAACTTCCCTGTCCTACAGCCTTCTATAAACTCCGCATCGGTTATACGCAGCGTAGAAGCAATAAGAGCCGCTGTGCTTATCGTTGCGTTAGGGCCAAAAATTATGCCATTGGGGTTTATCAGGAACCACTGAACCGGCCCGGTTACCTTTCCGTCAATATTCGAAATGGAAGTGCCGTCCACCATCGTCGCGACTCTCCAACCGCTTACAGCGGATGTAAATTCGAATGTTTCTCCGGCAGATAGGTTAAAACCGTTGCAATGCATTATAGCGCCGTCCTGATGGACATCCGCATAAACCTTACTGCCATCCTGACGAAATGTTACTTGATTGGTATCTGCCGTAAGCCCCTGGATGCCGCTTAAATAATCTTTGGGTGTCGAGACAGTTGGCGTAGTATCGCCATCGCAAAAAGCATGTGGAGAAAAAATAGACACACTCAGAGCGAGTGCGCTTATTGTGAGAATTAAAATGGAAGGAAACTTTTTCATAAATGTTTTTGTATTATACGATTTTCCGCCAATAGTGTCAATGAAAAAATACTAACTTTTTCATATTTAACATTAACATTCCCAACTTTTCGCAATTCCCGTCGGGAAAATTAAAATTTCTTGCTGAAGTCCATGTACAAATTCGCGTCGTCGAACTGCACATTGTTTTTGAATCTATACGCGAACTCAAGCCTTGCGATCAGATCTTCCGGCAGGCTGAATCGCAATCCGCCGCCCCATCCATGTACAGTGCGGTCATTTTTATCATTCGCGGTCTGGATAGTTTTTGTGTGTACGTAACCAAGGTCGTAAAATGCCACGAACCTGGTCGCGTCATAAAATGTCGATTTGGACAGTGGCACCATCGTGGTCTTCGGCATGAAATACGGCGGGAACGACCACTCTACACTGGTAGTATAACCGGCATCACCGCTGTATTCGCCGGGGCAATATCCGCGGACGTTCGCTATGCCGCCGATCTGGAACTGTTCGATGGCAAGCAGGTTATACGCAGTTGCCTGGAACTGGTTCTTCCATAATATAGTAGAAGAGAAGGGCATCGGCTGCAGCCTGTAAAGAGCGCCGACCAGCTTATTGAACTCGGCCCCGGCCCCCTGCCTTGTGCCTATAGGGTCTTTCTTATGAAGGTCCCCTGCCGAAATACCAAAATCTTCTTCCAGTGTGATGATCGTCCTTCCCCACTTATCCTGTATATCCAGATCGAACCCGGCCTTAACGACTCTCGTCTGATCGCGCGAGGTCTTGGCGCCGCTGATATAGTTCAATACGGATTTATAATCGAATCCGCCCGTGAACCTGAAATCTACACTGGGAATATTGAGGATGACGTAGCTGAAGAATAGCCCCGCCAATTGTGATTTGCCCACCACGTCCAGCGCCTTGAATTCCTTGGCCAGCTTCGTATCGCTCCATAAATAATATATACCCGTATCGAGCGACTCGGTCATCGGCACCGTGTACTGGAAATTATAGAAGTTGTAGAAATTATTCTGGCCTTTCTGGTATTTGAAAGAAAGCTTGTCATCGAGGCCTAATAAATTATTATGTTCGGCTGTGGCAGTATGCCTCTGCCAATCTATATATCGCGAACCGAAATTGTCGAATTCGTAACCGTAATGGAACGGGAGCCTGTCCTGCACTTCCAGGACTATGTCGGTCGTGCCTGCTTCTTTGCCGGGAGCGAGAACCATCTTTACGAATCTATCGGGAGCTTCGTTCAGTTTGGTCAGGGATTTTTGGAGGGCCTGGTAATTCAGGTATTCATTTGGTTTCAGTTTTAATTTTTTTTGATGAGGGTCGAGCTGAAATACCTGTTGCCTCTCACTTCTACGTTGCCGACCTTCCCCTCCACTACCATTATAAGCAAATGGCCGTCTTTAATGGTTTGCGGCGGCAGGTAAGCGCGCGAAGTGACGCGGCCGCGTTTGCGATATTCATCGGTGATGAGGTTGCATATCTTCTGCATCTCGCCCAGGCTCAATTCTTTGCCCTGGTACGGAGCGATTATCTTATCGATGGTTTCTTTGGAAACGAGAGTGGTGTCTTTGACTTCAATGGAATTAATAAGGATCTTTTTGCCTTCTTCGACAGGGACTATCTTTTCTTCGGTGATGCCTTCTTCTTTGGGCTTCTCTGTGGTTATGCGTTTTTCGAGGGCGCGTTCTTTCTGGAGCTGTGCCTGCTGCTGTTCAAGGCCGCCTCCGGTCTGTGACGGCGGAGGGGTCTGTGAGTATGAAACTCCCTGCAGTATGAATAGAAAAGTTATGAGTAGGGCCAGCGTCTTTTTCATATGATTATCCTGAAAATAGTAGCTCTTTTGCGGAATTTTGTCAATACTATTTTTCACTTTTACTAACCCCAAAAATTGTCCGCGATGCTCTCGGCGATACTCTGTATATCCGGCCTTATCCTGTATTTCGGCTCTTTCAATGTCCCGCCTACCTCTATATATGTATATTCGCCCAGGGCCGTGCTTATATTCCTTTTCGTCCCGGCCGCAAAAGCACTTTCCGAGAATTCGGCCTTGAACGTCGCGCTTACCGAATTATCGAAACCTAACTTTATCGGCCCGTAAATATTTACAAGGTCGCCTTTCAGCGTAAGCTCATTAGTAAATATCGCATTATCCTTTATCATAAAATCGCAGGTGCCTTCCTTAAATACAGTGCTGCTGAAGTCGCTCGTGAATATCAGTACGCCCAGCCCCTGGAATAGATTCAACTGCCATATCTTACCCTCCGAGATCGCGAGAGAGCCTGCGCCCGACAATCTTTCCGCGCCGTTTATGAACCCGTTTATCTTCGCGCGCACTTTAACGGAACCCGCTATGTCTTTATCCTTGAAAGCCGTATCGGCCTTGAACTTTTCCAATTTTATGCCGTTTATTTCCGTGTTGAAATGATACGGCGCGTCTTTTTGCGACCAGGCTATAGTGCCGGTAGCGCCCATCGATCCGCCGTACAGAAATGAACGCATGAAGAGGATATCCCCGGCGCCGTCTTTCTGGACATAATTCATCGTAGAAGTGGCAAGTTTATAGCCGTATAAAGAGATGCCGTCGCTTGAGCATTTCGCTTCGATGGAACAATTTTTAAGGTCCTTCAAATCGCCATCGAGGCTGAATTCGGCGCGCACCGTCCCTTTGGGTTTAGCGCGGTCGAATTTATCCTTAAACTTCTCAAGCGGTTTTTTGAGGTCTTCGAGATTAAAATCGATATTGCCCTCTATTTCGGCATCCAATTTAGCGGGATCCGAAAGATCGACAAAGCCGGAAGCGGATATTTCAGAGTTCAGGTATCTTCCGGAGAATTTTGAGAAATTGATGACTTTGCCGTTCACCGCGAAAATAGCATCGGCGGAAATATCCCTGGAATCAAGTTTCAGCTGGACGCCCGGCGCTTTGAGATCCGTCAATATGCCGGATGACTTATAATCGGTATCCCGGTATTTAAAATCTACGCCGCTCCAATCGATCTGGTTCGGAACGAACCGGACCGCCCCCGTCACGTTCTCGAGTATGAATTTACCGCCGTTCATATTTATCGTGTCTTTGAGCATATAAACGGCGCCTTTTACCTGCGCCCGGTCAGGCGCGTCGATAGGATATTCTATCGATAAATTCAGCTTCGCGTCTCCGCTGAATTCAGCCGGCGCCTCCAGATCGAACCTCTCTTTCAGGATGGCCTGGAAGGGGGCGAGCTTGATATCCGAGGACGCGTCTATGCTGATAACCGGCTTGGACGGATCGTCCACATTCAATTTGACGCTTACCGGCATATCGAGGACCGTGGCGGACAGGTTGTCGGACGATATCCCTAAATTACTGAAATCGATCCGGCCCTTTATGTTATCGATAACGCCGACCTGCCCCACACCGCCTATCGACATCTTCTCGATATTCGCGCTTCCCGTATATTCGAGCTTATTTTCCGCGAAATTATACCGGAATCTCGAATGCTCGCTGCCGGCCGCTTTGACGAAAATGGCGTCTTTCGAAAGCTCAAGAGCTCCGGTCCCGGATTCCGTTTCCGCCGAAACGATCCCGCCTTTATACTCAAGCCTTATCAGGGAATCGAACCTGCCCGACGGGAACGAAGCTCCCGTGTATTCGTAATACCTTTCGAAATCCTTCGGGGCGAAGTCTTTCAGTTTTATCTCGGCCGTCAGTTCCTTGGCGGCGGCAAGGTATTCGCCGTGGATACCGACTTTTATCGGCAGGTCCGAGGATATGTCGAACTTCAGGTCATATTTTATCTTTGCCGGCAGCTGAAAATATATATCGGCGTCGAGAGCCTTCAGCTCTTTGGTAAAAAGTTCGCCGAGCGTCAGGTCATGAAAATTTACCGTTGCTTTCCGTATAACGATCTGCCGGACGAGCATTTTGAATTCGGCATTGGCCATGCTCTCCTGCGAAAATAATTCAGCCAGATTCACGGAATAGTCGGATCGCCTTTCGATGAATATTTCGGGCGATTCGAGTATCAGCCGGGAAACTATCACTCTTTTGCTGAGCAAAGGGATGATAGGGAACGAACAGCGGATCTCTTTAACGTTCAATACTGCGTTAGGCCTGTCGTTTATTATAAGATCGTTCAGGACAAGCCCTTTAAATATATCGAACCGGACCGAACCCAGATGCACTTTCTTCTGGGTAACATCTTCGAGGTTCTTTATTATCGCGGTCTTTATCTTTGTGGGAAGGACGGCTTGATTTAAATAAATAATACCGGCGCAGGCCGCCAGTACTATAAGGATGAGTATTGTCAGTAATTTCTTCACAACTCTATCAGCTCGTAATCCAGGCTGCCCAGCCCCATCCTGGCGGCATAATTAAGCTGTATCGATCCGTCCCTTTTCGGGTGGACTATCCTGAATATATTTTTACCGCTTGCGTTCACGCAAACGTCATAGCATGCCTTATCGACGCTCACCGGGTCTGTCGAAGCGAATATGCCTATGTCGGGTATTATCCTGGGGTCATCCTTGGCCAGACAATCGCATTCTTTAGTTATCTTCACGGCAAAATTTATGAATGCCTGCTTCCCCTTCTTCCTTAATAATAAGGCGGAAGCGTATTCGACCATCTTCTCCTGCAGGTCCGACCCGCCCGATTCCCAGTCCACTTCTATCGCGCCTTCCGGGCAAACCGCTATGCACGTCGCGCAGCCGATGCATTTTTTGGAGTCGATGACGATCTGCTTTTTCTCATAACGTATCGCGTCCACAGGACACGCTTTAACGCACGACATGCAGGCCTTGCAGGCATTGATGTCGACTACAGGCGCTATTTCCGAATGCTGGGCGAGTTTTCCTTCGCGGGAAGCGCAGCCCATGCCGATATTTTTGATAGCCCCGCCGAAACCGGTCATCACGTGCCCTTTGAAATGGGCCAGGCCGACGATCGAATCGGATCCCAGGAATATCGAGGCAACTTTCGCGGCCTTAAAGAATTTGCCGCCTATATCGACGTCCGATACGGTTTCTTTTTGCGTATCGTCCGGGACAATTATATCGGCGCCGCAGGTTTTTTTCGTGAATCCGTGCTCATGCGCCAACTTTATGTGTTCTTTTGAGGCGGTGCGCCTTCCTTTATATAGGGTGTTGGTGTCTGCGAGGAACGGGCTTGCGCCTTTATCTATTATCTTGCGGCAGACGACTCCGGCATATTCCGCCTTTATATGGCCGGTATTGCCTTCGTCGCCGAAATGCAGTTTTACGGCTGTCTTATCTTTTTTTCCGATACAATCGAGGATACGGCTTTCGTCGATGAGCCTCGAGAGCCTGGAGCTTACCGCCCCTACTGCATCCGATTCGCTCACTTTAATGAAATATACCTTGCTGGGATGCCCCATCTCGGTTTTATCCCTCTTTTACAAAACGGCCGAGGGCTTTTACGACAAGCTCTATCGCGGAATTCACGTCATCTATATTAAATACGCCGGTCGGAGAATGTATGTAGCGGGTCGGTATGCTTAAAACTCCCGTGGGCACGCCTTCGCGGTTCATGTAAATTATGGCGCCGTCCGTCATCCCGCCTTCGATCACATCGATCTGGTATTTTATCTTGTTCGCCTTCGCGGTAGTGACGAGCAGGTCTTTGACTTTCTCATTGACTATTACGCCTCTGCCGGAAGCCTCGATGATCGTTATCGCCACGCCGCTTCCGAGTTTCAGGGCGGACTCCCTTTCGGTGATCTGCGGCGTGTCTCCGGCTATGGTCGTGTCGATGGCGATCGCGAAATCGGGATCGACCTTGAACGCCGCGGTCCTGGCTCCTTTCAAGCCCACCTCTTCCTGGCCCGTAGCGACGGCGTAGACTTCCGCGTTGACTTTCAGCCTCTCCATTATCTTGATAAGCGCGTAGCATCCTATCCTGTCATCCGCGGCCTTGCCGTAATAAAGCTTACCGTTAAGCACTCCGGAATTCGGTTCGAATATTATAGCGTCGCCTATCTCTACGCGTTTCTCCGCCTCTTCTTTATTTTTGCATCCTATGTCGATGAACATATCCTCGTACTTCATCGGCCGTTTCCTGTCCTCGTCCTTCTGCAGGTGAGGAGGCTTCGTCCCTATCAGGCCGAAAGAGTCGCCCTTCTTTGACTTTATGATGACTTTCTGCGCAGGCAATATCCTGTCGTCTATGCCGCCGATCTTTATGAAATATATATATCCTTCTTTGGATATCTGTTTTACCATTAATCCTATTTCGTCCATGTGGGCGGCGAGCATTATCTTCTTTTTGCCTTTGCCTTTTTTGGCTATGACATTGCCGAAATTATCCACCCCGACCGAATCGCAGCTCTTTTTGAGCTCGTCATGCATTATCTTCGCTATCTCGCCCTCGTATCCGGATATCCCGGCTGCGTCTATCACTTTCTTTAATAATTGATCCATCATTTACTCCTCGCGTTGTATTTTTCTTTCAAATCTTCCGGGACCCTCCGCGCCTTCATTTTATCGCTTATGCACACCAGGACGACTTTCGCGCTCACCAGGACCGCATCCGCCTTCTTCACTTCCTGCGTAAAATGGATCGAGGCATTGCCGATCTCGTCGATCCGCGCCGATACCGTTATCTTGTCGCCGTACCTTGCCGGGGATTTATAGTCGGCCTCCAGATGCACGACGGCGAAGAGTATGCCGCCTGCCATGTAGTCCGCGACATCTATACCGAGGCCCGACAGGTATTCGGTGCGCGCTTCTTCCATATATTTAAAGTAGTTGGAATAATAAACTACGCCGCCCGTGTCCGTATCGTGATAGTATATCTTCTTTTCTATGGAAAAATCGCTCATGCGTCCCCTTATTTGAATAATCCTATTTCGTGTTCGGTCAATTCGTCGGCAGACAGCCATACCGATATATACAGCCTGTCATCCGTTATCTTTATTATATTCCCGGAAAACGTTATCTTCTGCCCTTTATTTATTTTCGCTGCATCGTCCTTGTTTTTATATATCAACACCGCCCTGTAAGGATTTCCCGCAGCGGTATTCTCGACATCGGTAACTACTTTATAATAATTTCTCTCGATGTCATTGACCACATCGAACGTATTTTCGCTGCTGACATTGTTTACCATCCCGCTCACCGATATCTTTTTGCCCAGATATTCTTTTACAACTTCCGCCTTCTGGACGTCGGTATCGTTCTTATATCTGTCCACAAGCCTGTCTATGCCGACATCTTCGCAAAATAAAGACGGGATAACCGCAAACGAAATAAATAATAATATTGCTACGATCCTCATCCCCGGTTTTGTCATTTTGCGTCGCCTCCGTTTATCTTTTCGAACAGTACTTTGTATGCCACGCCTCTCTGCGTCTGCAGGTCCTCTATCTCCGATTGTATCTGGTCGTATTCGGGATTTGTCCCGTATTTGTAAACGCCCTGTTCTTTCTCAAGGTCCGTAACGCGCCCGCCCAGGTCGTCGATAAGTTTGGACAGTTCGTCGCGGCTCATCTTGTCATAAATATCCTTATTATCCGATTTAAAAGCGGGTTTTGCAATGCCAATCTTTATCGTATCGGACCAATGCTGTTCCGAATCCTCCAGTTTTATCTCCACAAAGCTCGCGCCGCTTAAAACTTTTTCCGCCCGCTCATCATCCAGGTGGAAAATAGCCTTTTCTCCGGTTATCTCTCCCTGCGCCGCCAGGACCAGAAGCCCGAACCCTATCGCAGCGCCTGCCTTTGCTATGCCTTTTTCAAGCGTACTGCCCGAAACGCCGATCTGTGTGCCTATGGCCGCGAACAATACCGCCGCCGGTATCCTGAAGAGCGATTGTTCTTTTACGTAAAACCTGTCCGATTGGTCCGGCCTTATCCTCTCATCGCCCGAGTGTATCCTTATATCCGTCACTCTCCATTTCCTGTATTCGGCGCCTTTGCCGGTAGCGATGGCGGAGACGCCTATGTCCATTCCTTTTATCGTAGGCCTGTACAGGATAGCGGCATCACACGCGCATTTTTCGAGCTTAAATTTTTTGTATTCGAGCTCTTCCGGGGGCTGCGCTTGCGAAAATGCAAGGCCGGTCCAGAGAAAAACGAACGCAAAAGTTAATGTGCAAAGTTTACGCATGTAACCGCATAATGAATTCGGCATACCTTTTTTTAACACCTCACCTATAGGGACGCATGTAAAATCACGGCCGGAGACCGTCTTCTGCGCGCCCAGCCTCCGGTCATATACTTTACAAGTATATCTTCCGTCCGCCGCTTTGGCAAGATTTGCGCACGGATCCCCGTCGCTGCCGCAGCATTTGCCGCACCTGAGACATAGAGATTCGAAATCCCGCTGCCAGTCGTCCTGTTTTTTCTTGTATATCGCGTCGTCCATCTTGTTTCGTAAATTTGGCGTCCCCGGGCAGATTCGAACTGCCTCGGCTGGCTTCGGAGGCCAGTACTCTATCCAATTGAGCTACGGGGACACTGGGTGTTTATTGTGCCGTAGGGCAGGTTTAAACCTGCCCTACGATCATTTATTTTTGTAGATCGCTAATAGACTCTTCGTTTCGCTATTGCCGGGGTCTATCTTTAAACATTTTTCCAAAGACCTGACCGCGTCGTCCATCTTTCCGAGCCCGGCGTAACAGACGGCAATATTAAAATAATAACTGCCCATACGCGAAGCGGCAAGCCCTATATGGCCGGCTTTTTCATAATGGGCCAGTGCGTCCTCATATCTCTTCTCGGATAGATACGCGTTAGCCAGGTCGAAGTGCGCGTTGCCATTGCCTGGCTGCATCTTCACGACCTTCTCGTAAAATCTTTTCGTATCTTCGGCCGTTTCGGCGGAACAGGCGGCGCGCGTGATACTAAGTATAATAGCGCTCAAAATAATAACCGGGACGATGTTTACGCGGCGCATTTACGGCAGATCTCCCGGGTCCCATCGCCGCGCGATCTTTCCGCGGCCGACCAGCTCGTCCAATAGCGACTCTTTATCGTAAAACGGGACTATACCGTCCGCGTCATCCAGGTCGATGTCATCGCCTATGTCCCTTTCCAGCGCGAATTTCTGGTCGAGGAGCGCCAGGACGTTCGGCATCTCGACGAACCGTGACACTTTATTGAATTGCGTTATGCCCCCGCGCATCGCCTCGTGGCTTAACGACATGAATAGCCTGTTCTTCGCCCTCGTTATCCCGACGTAAAATAAGCGGCTCTCCTCCTCGATCTCGTCATCGTCATCGAGTGAAAAGCTGGACGGCAGGACGCCTTCGACAAGCCCTATCATGAAGACCGTGTCCCACTCGAGCCCTTTGGCCGAATGTATCGTCGACAGAGTGATCGGCGCATCTTCCCCGCCCGCCTTAGGCTCGACTTTCAGCACGCCTCTCTCCGGCGGCTCGATCGCGAAGTCGGCCAGCAGTTCCTCGAGCCCATCGTATCGCGCGGCTATCTGCCTCAACGCCTCGAGATCGTTCAGCCTCACGTTCCAGTCGTCGAACCGCAGTTTGAATAACGGCACGTAATAGTCTAAGGCCAGCTCGTATACGCGGCCAGGATCGAGTTCGTCGCGCCCCTGCGCTGCCCGGAGGAATTTCTTCAGCCTCACGAGCCCGGTCATCGACCTCTTCGGGAATTTTCTCTCGTCCAGCGCTTTACGCAGGATGTCCTCGAGCGATGTCCTCGACATTATCTCGAGTATGCATTTATCGGCAGTCTTAGGCCCGACCCCGTCTATCATAGTCAGCACCCGGTGCCAGGCGATCTCGTCTTTTATGTTCATCGCTATCTTCAGGTGAGCGAGGATATCTTTTACGTGCGCTGTTTCATAAAATTTCAGTCCGCCGAAGACCTGGTAAGGTATGCCGTTCTTGCTAAGCTCCGCTTGGAGCGATATCGATACGTACGCCGAACGGAACAGGACCGCCTGGTCTTCTAAGCCTACCCCTTCCGACTGCAGCTTCCTTATCGTATCGACTATCCACTCCGCTTCGTCGTAATGGTTCTTGAAGAAATTGAGTTTCGGCTTGTCGCCGGTCTCTTCCCTCGTAGAGATGAGGCATTTGGAATATTTGTTTTCCATATTCTCGAGCACCGAATTGGCCACGTCGAGTATATTCTGCGCGGAGCGGTAATTCTCCTCGAGTTTTATTATCTTGCATTCCTCGAACTTCTTCGGGAATTCCATTATATTTTTGTGGGATGCTCCCCTGAACCCGTATATGCTCTGCGCGTCGTCGCCCACCACCATTATATTCTTATGTTCCGAAGCCAACAGATACGCGATGTCGCCCTGCAGCGCGTTCGTATCCTGGTATTCGTCGACCATCACATATTTGTAACGGCCCGCCACTATTTTACGCATCTCATCTATTTCGAGGAGCAATTTCAGGTATACCAGGAGGTCGTCGTAATCTATATAGCCTTTCTCCAGCTTGTATGAAGCGTATTCTTTTCTTAACTTCTCTATCATGGATGTAAATTCGAGGAAGTGCGGGTATTCTTTTTCCAATATCTCGGCTATCGGCTTACCCTTATTAAGGGACATGCTCAATATCGCCCTGAGCGTGTCTTTCTTCGGGAACTTCAACTCTTTTTCGAATAGGCCGAGCTTTACGGCGCAACGGTGGACCGCTTCCGAAGAGTCGCCTTCGTCCAGTATCGAGAATTGGTTCGACAGCCCCAGCGCTTTGGAATACCGCTTCAGGGTCTTGAAGGCGAACGAATGGAACGTACCGCCGTCTATATGCTTACACCTGGGATCGTGGTTGGATGCGCGGGAGACCATCTCGTGCGCGGCTTTCCTGGTGAATGTCAAGAGCAGGATCGATTCCGGGCGCACGCCTTTGGTGATGAGGTTAAGTACGCGGTACTCTATGGCGCGGGTCTTGCCGCTTCCGGCCCCTGCTATCACAAGGACAGGCCCGTCTGTAGCCGATACCGCCAGGAGCTGGGAGGGGTTAAGCTTATCTTTTAGATCGAGCATCTTTAATTATCTACGGTTGGAGAGTATATATGATCCGGGAGCTACGGCCTTTTCGGCTGCCTGATCGCCAGCTCTTCGCCGGGCGGTATATTCCCGTCCTTTTCTATGTAGTTGAAGAGATTATCGGCGGCGAATTCCGAAAGCTGATAATTGAGCGACGTCACTTTTACTTCCGTCTTACCGGGAGCTTTTCCGGTAAAGAATATGCCGAGCTCGGTGGTATTAACGCAGTTCATGAAGACATAATCGAGCTCCATCGCTACTATATAATCGTATTTGCGCGTCTGGAATACTACCGCGTGCCATTTGGCCAGCGCGGCCTTCGTCAATTCATAGCAGTGTTCCGGATCCTTGTCGAACACCTTCACATGCGCAGGTTCTATCTTCTGCAGGCCGTGAATATCCGCGAGGAATACCGCGCATCCGCTGAATGAAACGGCAAGGCAAATTATCGCTATGATCTTGGTTAATCTATCCATCGGGATTTATTATATCATTAATGGTCAAAATTACAATACAGAAACTTCTTCCGTGATATCGAAATTTTTGCAGAAATCCGGATCTCCGGACAGCCTGGGGAGTTTATATTGGCTGTCGTGAGCGCCCTTGGACACCTTCATCCTGCGGTACCGCTCGAATGCGCCTTTTTTGGCGACTAAGAGCACGGGATGGCCCAGCAGAAATTGCTTCCGCGTGTCGTCGTATTCGCTGTTCTGTTTACGCAGACCTTCTTCTATAGAAACAAGAAATCTTCTTTTGGCTTCCGGCGCCGGAACGGAACTGAACTCCACTATAAAAGCATACTGAGGCGGGACGGTCTTCCTGAGGCATGCGCTGAATGAAGTGATCGACAGTTTGTTTTTGCCCAAAGCGCCTGTAACCGCGTCGTTTATATGAGACTCGTATATCTTCTCTCCCGTCAATGAAACGGCATTGTGGGCCTTCTGGACAAATTCTATTACCGGCGTCTTGTTAAAAAATCCGGTCACTCTTACAACGTCGTCGATGTCGTAACGGTAAAGGCCCCCGGCGGTCGTAACTATGATGACATATTCTTTGCCCTTTTTGAGCTCGTCGCAAAGAAGGGTGCGCGCCTTGGTGCTCTCGGCCTCTTCCCGCGGCACAAATTCATAGAAGTTCGTATTTACCGCCAGCACACTGCCTGCGCCCTCCCCGTTCATCGGTATGGAGCTTCGGGCCTCGGTAGAAAGACAGCCGAAATCCCAGATGTCGACGCGGCCGAAATACCGGGGCAATTCGCGTAAATACGCCTTGACCGTCCCGCCCTTCCAGCATTCGATGAGGTCGAGGTGCGGCCAGAAATATTTCGGCAGAAGCTTCCCGTTCTCGTCCAGGATACGCTTAAGCTCCCCGGCCTTCTTAGGGTTAGGCTTTAATTTCTTCTCCATGGCGCGGCGGATATCGGGAGGTATATTAAGGTTTTTATCGAGCGTGCCTGCGGCTATATCTTTTATTATCTTCTCCTGATCCTGCGGTATCCTGTCGCACAAAAGTACGAGCGTACTGGGATTGAGCGTGGCTATAGTCGATATATCATGTTCTATCGCTATTCTTAGGATGGAATAATATCTGGCGTCATAATCGCTTATATAAAATAACTCATACGGCAGGACGTATTTACTCTTTATGGCGCCGGGAAGATTATTGTAAGCATGGCCGTCTTCCGGACCGTATGGTATGCCTGATTCGGTATGGCTTTTTACTTCGGGGCTTATTATTGCCAGGACTTTATTATCCAGGACCTTCGGATGTTTTTTGCTCACATAATACGCCCACAGGCTCATTAGCGCAGTTTTTTTATTCTGGGAGTATTTGGTGACCGGTATAAGCTTCGGGGTGCCCGTCGTCCCGCTCGTTATGCCGAAAAATATTACCTCGTCCGAAGTGAGGACTTTTTTCTCTCCTTTTGCTATTCTGTCTACATACGGCCGGATGTTTTCGTAATTTACCATCGGCAGGCGGGAGCGGAATTCTTCTATGGACCTTATCGAGGATATGTCATACTTACGGCCGTATTCGGTATCAGCGTTACGCTTCAGATATTTAAGCAGAACGCGCTCCTGCGCGCGGATAGGGTCTTTGGTCGCATTCTCGAATGCCATCGCGTTCACAGAAAGCAATTCCAAAGCCATTGAGGCAAAACTCATACTCTCTCACTTTTTTTCGTCGGAATAAACCGGAATGCACTCGTTACGAGCTTCGGTCTGCAATGGTAGGATCGCAAACTTTGTTCGGTTTTATCCTGCGGTCACTCAATATCTCGTTTATTCCCGGTAATATTTGCACCGTTATGCCAAGCCGATTAAAAACCAATTCCGATACAGGTTTTATCTTCGGCTGGAAGATCGTTTCCCTTGTAAGAAATACCCTCGCCACAAAATCCCTGCCGTCTATAGAAAAAGGATAGTATCGCGTCCATCCCTTTCTTCCGAAATCGAGATTTTCGAGGTCAAATTTAACCGGCGAATCCGCGCAAACGTCATTATATCTTTTTATTATTTCGTCTTTCGCCAGTCCTTCCAACGCATCGGCCTTATAAAGCTCAAGCGCCCTAAAAAAAATACCGCAGGTGTTTTTAAGCGGCGTGTTAGCCCCTGCGGTGCCGATCCCTGTAGGCGGATTCAGTAAATAGACTTCAGCCGGCGCGAAACCGGATAAGAAAAAAGCCTGAACCAGAAAGAAAGTAACTGTCAATACAGCCGTTCTTTTCTTGTTCACACCAAAAGTCTATCACAAAATCTGACTTTTGCAAGTTTATTAAGCCACGGGGTTAGCTAAGTGCCGAAATCTCTGATTTCGGCCAAGTTTATTCAGCTTAAAAACGCACCAGAGGCCTGAACGCAGCCGAAGATATGCTCATACCGCCCGTGAACGGAAAATCAAGCAGCAGTATCGTAAAGAGTATCATCGCTATTACCATGGCAAGCATCGATGCCATGAGGATCTGGGCCCTGGGATTTTCCGATCCGAAGAAGAGTGTGAACATTATAGTTACAACGCCGCCGGTAACCAGGATAACCCAGAGTATGGAATGTATGCCGGTCCGTGAGTCCATTATACGCAGCCGCCTGAACTCCCCCGCCTCATTAAGCTTGCCGACGGATTCGGCCAGGAATATCTTTTCGCTTTCCGTTTTCGGTTCAAATGAACTATACGCCGCCCAGATATTGTTCAATATTTCGTGCGCAGCCGGGCTTTGCTCTCCCCTGGCCAGCATCTTCCATTCATCCTTAATTATAGCTATTACATAATCTTTTATAAGGGAACGCACTTCGTCCCTGAAAGTTTCAGGGAACGCCCCGGAATCACGATACAGATCCACTACGCAATTCGCTTCCTTTTCTACGTTAACGCTGCATTTATCGAAATTCTGCCACGCTATAACGACCACGAACGCCAGGAGCACCGTATAAGCTACGCCCAGGGTATTGAATATGGCGCCGGCGACGTCGTTATGGATCTTGAGACGGTGGTGCGGAACGGACAGGCGCACAAGAAGCAGGCCGATTATGGATATAGTCACAAATACCGAAACTATCATTAGGCCGAGGATCAACGGCGGCACATAATAAAGTAACGCTTGCGTAAAAGGCATACTCCTATCCCTTTCTGTCCTTTTCCAGGACCTTAATGAACGCTCTGACTACTTCAGGATCGAACTGGCTGCCGCTATTTGCGCTCAGCTGCGCTATGGCTTCGGCCTTATCCATGGTTTTCTGGTAACCTCTGTCCGATATCATCGCGTCATATGAATCCGCTACGGACACGATAGCGGCAAGAAGGCTTATCTTGCCGCCAGACAAGCCATCCGGGTAACCTTTACCGTCATACCGCTCATGGTGTTCTTTTATCACAGAGAGAAGCTCCGGATCGAGGCAGACCGGTTTCAATATCTCAGCGCCTATCGCCGGATGCTTCCGTATGGCGTGCCAGTCCTCGTCGCTCAAGACTTTTTTGCTCAATATCATTTCGTGTATGCCCAGCTTACCTATGTCGTGCAGGAGCGCGGCCTCTCGTAACAGTTCTATCCTCTCTTTCGACACCCCCATGCTCTCGGCGATCTTCACGGCGTACCCGGCCACTCTGTCCGAATGCCCTTTTGTGGACGGGTCTCTCGCTTCAAGGATGCGGATGAGCGATTGGACGGCGCGGTAAAAGTAGTCGAGGAGCGCTTCCCGGGCCTTGAACAGGTTCGCGCCCATTTTGTTAAAAGAATCCGCAAGCTCCGCTATCTCGTCCGAACCTTTGGCCGGCACTTTATACTTAAGATCGCCGGAAGATATGTGACGTGTCCCTTCGACCAGTTTTTTTACCGGAGAAACGACCCGCCCGGCGATGATAAACCCGAATGTGGCCGACAGTAATATCCCCAGTATCAGGACAAAAAAGGCGCGGCGCTCGGTCTCCTTTTCGGCAGCGTAAACATCGTCGGCCGCCATATCTATGCCTAAAACCGCTATGACATTGCCGTCACCATCGCGTATCGGGGAATAGCCGGAAAGAAAAACGCCCCACTTATCCGATATCATCTTCCTGTCGGCCGCGGGGGCGTCGAATGCCTTCAGCAGTTCCGGATAAGGCCGCGCGTCATATTTCTCGCCGGGGACCGCGGGCTCGGCGCCCGCAGCATAAGAACCCGGGTGAATATCTATCACGAATTGTAATATGCCGGGCGTCTCCGTTTTTTTGAGTATGTACATATAGGCGAGCGAGGGCATGACCGATCTCATTTTAAGCAGTTCGGTTTCTATGACCCTGTATTGCGGGCTTGCCTGAGCGCTTCTGTCCATAGGTATATCTGCCAGGGGGCGGGGATCGATCGTCATCGCTACGGCCCGGGCGACCGTCATCAATTTATCCCTGAGCTGGTTAAATTGGGTTTTGAGGGAATACTCGTATATAAGGAAGTTGCTCAATACTGCCGAGAAACAGACCAGCAGTATAAGAGCTGCCGTAACTTTCGCGCGGAAACTTCTGAAAAATATAAAACGTTTATTCATTCAGATCCAGTTTTTCCAGTATTTTTTTATTGAATTCCTGCGCGTCGGGCGCGCCTTCGGCGGGTGCCCACGGCGCGAAGTGTTTGTCGGCCTTTTCGTCATACGGCCCGTCTTTAACCTCATAAAGGACAGAGCCGGGTTTCAGCGTAATAAAGGTATGCCATTTGCCCGGCGGTATCTCGACGGCTCTTACGCCGTGCGCAGGATCGAGGACTGCATGGTCTATGACGTTCCCATTGTCGTCAAATTCCACGACCACGACGCTGCCGTTCAGGATAATGAAGACTTCGTTCTTGTCGGGATTTTCGTGTTTGTGAGGTTGTATATATGTCCCGGGCTCGGCGGCGTTCAGGAGGCGCTGTACCACGTCATCGTAATTTTTGTGGAAATTGTAGTTCGTCCTCTTCCTGGGCGAGGCCTTCGCTTTGTCCGAAACCGTTCTTATAAGCTCTTCGGTCAATTTTATCATACAGGTCAAATTTGGCGTCCCTGGCCTGATTCGAACAGGCGACCCTCTGCTTAGCTTACCGCACTGGATTACTCCAGCCAATGTTACGTTGCGGTCTGGACTATGTCTTCGCCATTTCAGGCGTGCAGCGTATAGTCTCTGAGGACTCCCATCCAAGCTTCAGATAATCATCGGCCCATTTTACGTGAAGGTTTTGATTATTTATGGTTTTCTCAAAACGTATTGCCTTCAGCGATGCATATTTAACTTGCAATTTAAATACATCGCCTGTTTTTGAGATAGCCACTACATCATACGGCTGATGCTCGGATAACGGAATGCATGGGACATAGCCCTTAACGGCTAAATCACCTATAACCTTTGCTACTCCGATATCTGCTTTTTCCTTCGTATGATGCAACCTTCACCTCCTTTCATTGGACCGAATTACCTGTAGCTTTTATGGTTGCCTGCAAATTGCCCTGTATATGACAGGGGTTCCTTGCATACAGCCGCATCCATTCTATGCGTTTTATTCCGCATAGAAGCTCCCATTGAAGGCAGATGCTCTATCCAGCTGAGCTACAGGGACGCACAAAATCTAAAATGAACTGGTCGGGGCGGACAGATTCGAACTGTCGACTTCTTGGTCCCAAACCAAGCGCGCTAGCCAGCTGCGCTACGCCCCGTATTATAAATACTTTTTCAAAAATTCGCGAACTTTTTTCAGCGCCTTCGAGCGGTGGCTCATCCTATCTTTTACTTTAAGGCCGAGTTCGCCGAACGTTTCTTTGTATTTCGGTATAAGGAACAACGGGTCGTATCCGAAGCCGTATCCGCCCTTTTCGGAAAACGCTATCACCCCGGCACAGGACTCTTCCAGCACTTTCACTATCTTGCCGTTGTCGCATATCGCGACCGCGCATACGAATTTCGCCTGCCTTTTCGCGGGCGGGACATCAGCCAGGAGCTTCAGCAGTTTCTTATTATTCTGCTTGTCGCTCTTTCCCGATCCCGCAAATCTCGAAGACTTTACCCCGGGGGCGCCTCCTAAAGCTTTCACGACGAGCCCGGAATCATCGCCTACAGCAAGCCCGCCGGTAAATTTCGACACCGTCAGCGCTTTTTTGATCGCGTTGGCTTTAAAAGTCTTGCCATTCTCCACGATGCGCGGAGTATGTTTGAATTCTTTCAGCGAAACTACCCTGGCGCTTATCCCTTTAAGATACCGCCTGAGCTCATAGAGTTTTTTGTCGTTCTTTGTGGCTATAACAAGTTGGCGCATATTTAAATAATACCCTTCAACACTTTCTTCTGCGCCGTGACCAGCTCGTCTATGCCTTTTTTTGCCAGCGTGATGAGCTTATTCATCTCTTCTTTTTTGAACGGCTCTTTTTCGGCGGTGCCCTGTATCTCCACAAAGCGGCCGTCGCCGGTCATAATGATATTCATGTCGACTTCCGCGGTAGAATCTTCGCTGTAATCGAGATCGAGCGCCGGTTTGCCGTCCAGAATACCTACGCTGATGGCAGCCACGTAATCCGAGACGGGGATATTTTCGATCAATCCCTCCTCGCGCATCTTTTCGAGCGCCAACACTGCGGAAACGAAACTTCCCGTGATACTTGCGCACCTGGTCCCGCCGTCGGCCTGGATCACGTCGCAGTCTATCCAGATCGTACGCTCTCCTATCTTCGCCATATCGGCGACCGACCGCATCGAGCGGCCTATCAAGCGCTGTATCTCCATCGTCCTGCCGCCCAGCTTACCCCTGGACGCTTCCCTCTGCACTCTCGTCTTGCACGATCGGGGTATCATCCCGTACTCGGCCGTTATCCAGCCGGTGCCCTTGCCTTTCAGAAAAGGCGGGACGGTGTTTTCGATCGTCGCGGTCGTTATCACTTTCGTATCGCCGATCTCTATAAGGCAGGATCCTTCCGCGTACTTTATGTAGTTCTTCGTTATCTTTAATTTGCGTAATTCGTCAGACGCTCTTCCGCTTTGCCTTGTCATATATGTCATTCCCTTTCGGATCTATCCCCACGATCAACGGAAAGTCCGCGACTTCCATCTTGTAAATCGCTTCCGGGCCGAGATCTTTGAATAATATAGCCTTCGCGGCTTTTACCTTTGTCGAAAGAAGCGCGCCGATACCGCCTGTCGCCAGGAAGTAAACGCGCTTGTATTTTTTTATCGCTTTGCGCACCTCGGCGGACCTGTCCCCTTTTCCTATCATCCCGCCCAACCCCATCTTCAGAAGTTCCGGCGTGAACGGGTCCATGCGCGAACTCGTGGTCGGGCCGCAGGAGCCTATGGCCCTGCCCGGCCTGGGCGGCGTAGGGCCGGCGTAATATATCACCGCGTCCTTTAAATTAAGCGGTACGGGCTTGCCTCTTACGATGAGATCGTGCAGCCTTTTATGCGCCGCATCCCTCGCCGTCAAAATAACGCCGCTTAAGAGAACTTCATCGCCGGCCTTTAAAGACATGGCCGCTTGGCTGGTGATCGGCGTTCTTAATTTTATGGCGCTCATATTGTCTTCTCTGCGCTCCTGGTGGCATGGCAGCTCATATTCACGGCGACCGGCAGGCCCGCGATATGCGTCGGCGCTTCCATTATGTTCACGCCGAGCGCTGTGGTATTCCCGCCCAGCCCCATAGGCCCGATACCTAAAGAATTGATCTCGCGCAAAAGCTCGCGCTCCAGTTTTGCGATATGCTTTTTAGGGTTTCTCCGATCTATCGGGCGCAGGAGCGCCTTCTTGGCAAGGTAAGCGCATTTTTCGAAAGTCCCGCCCAGCCCTATTCCTAAAACAAAAGGCGGACAGGCATCCGGCCCCGCCTTCTTCACCGTCCCGATCACGAATTCCTTTATCATCTCGACAGGATCGGTGGGCCTGAACATTTTTATCGCGCTTTTATTCTCGCTGCCGAAACCTTTAGGCGAAACGCTGATCTTTACTTTGTCGCCGTCTACGATATTCGTATAAATGACCGCAGGCGTATTGGTCCCGGTATTTTTGCGCTCGATGGCATCGGACACGACCGACTTTCTCAAATAACCTTTCCTGTAGGCCTCCCCGACGCCTTCGTTTATGGCCTTATCGAGCTCCCCGCCGACGAGCAAAACATCCTGTCCTATATCGAGATGAACTACCGCCACCCCGGTATCCTGGCATATCGCGATACGTTTTTTCCGAGCGAGTTTCGCGTTATCGATAATAGATTTGATGATATTCTTCGCCCGGACGTTCTTTTCTTTGGACAGGCCGGACCTGAGCGCTTTCAATATATCTTTCCTCAGGTCAAAATTTGCCTTCAGGCAAAGTTCGTACACGGCTTCCGTTATTTCAGATACGTTTATCTCTCTCATCATTCTCTCTTGTATTCAGCTTTTACGGTGGTCTTTATCCCGCCGCGTGCGTTGAATTCGCCTACTATCTCCATCCACCTCGGCTTGCACGCCTTCACCAGGTCGTCGAGTATCTTATTTATGACGTTCTCATTGAATATACCGACATTGCGGTAAAATATCGTGTAATATTTCAGCGATTTCAATTCGACGCATAAAAGGCCGGGGATGTATCTTATCGTTATCGTCGCGAAATCCGGGAGCCCGGTCTTAGGGCATATGCATGTGAATTCCGGGATGTCTATCGTGATGACGTAGTCTCTGTCCGGATACTGGTTTTTCCACGTCTCGACTACCGGCGTCTTCAGCCTTCGCACCTTCGATTGTAATCCTTCGTATGATGATCTCTTCATGCCGTCACTTCACTTTCAGTATTTTGTGTATCTGCGGTATCACTCTCATATTGCTCACGTCGTTCCTTGAGCCTACCTCGAGGAATTTAATGAGCTTTTCGCGGTCGATATTCATATCGTCCGGCCTTACAGGAGAGGCCGGCTGTAAAATGAACGGGACATTCTTACAGGTTTTTCTTATTAACTGCGACGCCTTCTCTATGTCCTCTATATCCGTATCGGGCGTAACGACCGCCTTCACGAAAACTTTCTTCTTCAACGCTATCTTCAGGAAATCGGCATGCTCGTGCCAGTATTCTCTATCGCCCGTCGAAGACGGCAGCTTAAAATCCATCGCCACTATATCGATGAGGTCTATTATCTTGGATAATTCATGCGGCAGCGTGCCGTTAGTTTCCAGATAAGATTTAAAACCCCTCGTCTTCTTCATAAGCTTCAGGAAAACCTGAAGAAAATCCCAATATAAAAGCGGCTCTCCTCCGGTAAAAGATACGGAGTGGTGCGGGCCGCGGGAGACATCCAGCGCTTTAACCTCTTTTGCAAGTTCGATCGCACCGTATTTTTTTGGCTTAACTTTTCTCGTCTCGTCGCAGAACGCGCAATTGAGGTTACACTTTTTGAACCGTATGAATATCTGTTTCGCGCCTAAGAATATACCTTCCCCCTGTATAGAGGAAAAAATTTCCGTTATTTCCGCTTTTACGCTGCTCATATCTTTATTTCCCGGCAGGATCTTTAATGCCGGCCTCCTTAAAACCTTTCTCTCTCAGCACGCAGGAGTCGCATTCGCCGCACGGCAATCCGCCGCCTTTATAGCACGACCAGGTATATTTCAAAGGGGCCCTCAATCTTTGCCCCAGCCCGATTATTTCCCTTTTCGACATTTTTATAAGGGGAAATTCCAGTTTCAGTTTATTTTCAAGGCCCCGTTTCGTCCCCATCTTTATCGCGCGGCCTATCGCTTCCAGGTATCCCGGACGGCAATCCGGATAACCGCTCGAATCCTCGTAATGGGCGCCTATAAATATCGCGTTAGCCCCTATCGCTTCGGCGTAAGACGCCGCGAAGCTTAAGAATATGGTGTTGCGCGCCGGCACATACGTCGACGGCACGCCGGACTTTTTTATCGTCCCTGGCTTCCGGCGCAAAGGCAGAGCGCTCTTTTTGTCCAAAAGGCTCGACCCGCCCCACGGCAGGCTTATCTTTACCGTCTTCAATCCGGCCCCGGCTGAGCGCGCCAATCTCTTCGCCATCGCCATCTCGACGCCGTGGCGCTGTCCGTAATCGAAGTTCAGGCAATGGCACTCATAGCCTTTACTCTTGGCAAAGAACAATGTAACCGCCGAATCCAGCCCGCCCGAAAGGAGCACAACCGCTTTACGTTTCAAACCAGGTCACTCCGTGTAAACGGCGCAGGACTTTTCATTTTCCCAGACCGCGACAGAATAAACATTCTTTATCTTCTTTTTCAGATCGTCGTATATAAATTTCGCTATATTCTCCGAGGTCGGATTGATCTTCTTAAAATATTCCAGTTCGTTGAGATACGAATGGTCCATGCATTCTGTCGCGTCCTTGAGCGCCGCTTTCGCTATTTTAAAATCCACGGCCAGGCCGTTCTTATCCGTCTTCTCGTACCTGAAGGCCGCTTCCACTATCCAGTTGTGGCCGTGCAATTTTTCGCACTTACCTTCGTAATTCCTCAGGTTATGCGCTGCGCTGAAATCCGCTTTAACTTTTATTTCGAACATTTATACGGCCCTCTTTACGCATTTGATACGGCGTTTCAGGAATTTCTCGCCTATGCGGACGAATCTGTTGGGCTCATCGCTGACGAAGAATATGTGCCTGCCGCTTCTTTTCGAACCGTTAAGCAACCCGCCCGCGTCCAGTATGCGGCGCGCTTCTTTGGCTGTCTCCCTGGCCGAATCGACCAGCATAACCCCGGGCCCCATGACTTTCTTAAGAACTTCTTTCAAAATAGGATAATGGGTGCAGCCCATGACAAGGGTATCGACTTTTTTTTGTTTCAGAGGCTTAAGATAAATCTGAGTGATCGTCTTCGTAACTTCCTTATCCGACCACCCCTCCTCGACCAGCGGCACAAATAACGGGCAGGCCTGCGTAAATACTTTATACCGGGGACTTATCTTCTTCACGGCCTTCTCGTAAGCTCCCGAGGAGATAGTCGCATGAGTGCCGACTACGCCTATCCGGTTATTGCGTGTAGCGCTCACCGCCTGGCGCGCGCCCGGCTCTATCACGCCCATGACGGGGACCCTGAAGCATCTCTTCAAAAAATCGAGGCTGAGCGAAGACGCGGTATTGCACGCGACCACCACAAGCTTCACGTTATGTTCCATCAGGAATTCCACGTTCTCGACGGAAAACTTCGTCACGGTCTCTTTTGACTTGGTGCCGTAGGGCACCCTGGCGGTATCGCCGAAATATACCAGGTCTTCGTTAGGTAAAATATCCTGCATCTCGCCTACGACCGTAAGCCCGCCCACACCCGAATCGAATATGCCTATAGGCCTCGGATCGCTCATATCTTCGTAAAGCCTTCCGTCCTTTCGTATTCTCTTTTATACTTTAATAAGCCCTGCACCACAGACTCGGCTATCCTGTCTAAAAACGCCGGGTCTTTCAGCTTCAGCTCTTCGTATTTATTGCTCAAATAGCCGGCTTCGACAAGCACCGCCGGGATATTGGTATGTTTAAGCACGTAGAATCGCGCGGTCCTTATGCCCCTGTTGCCGGTGACAAGGCTCTCGTCGATCGAATCACAGATCGAACCGGCAAGTTCAGCCGACTCGAGCCTATTCTCGGTAAGCGTCATATCCCAAAGCGTCTTATCGAGCGGTTTGGAATGCTGGGCCGACGCGGCTTCGTCCATTTTCAGCGAAGAATTTTCGAAAGCTTCGAGCGCGCGGGCGTTATCATCCGTGGCGTTCGACAGATAATAACATTCGAAGCCCCTCATCATCCTCGAGCGCGACGCGTTTATATGCACGCTGATGAACAGGTCCGCGCCGCTCTTATTCGCGATCTCCGAGCGCCTGGGAAGCGGTATAAAGACATCGCTGTCCCGGGTCATAATAACTTTAAGGCCGGCGTCCTCCAGAAGAGATTTGATCTTTTTCGCCAGCTTAAGGGTCAGGACTTTTTCCTTTACGTGGGTCCTTCTGCCTATAGCGCCGGGGTCATTGCCTCCGTGGCCGGGGTCGATAACCACCTTCTTTATAGTAAATCTCTTCGGCCCTTCGGGCGCCGGCGGAAGCTTGCCCGCCGGACGGTAACCTGCAATGGGGCCCAGGTTATTCCTGACGAACGAGAGCGGGACAAAAAGTTCGCCGTCACTCATAGTAACCGGCTTGTCCATCTTTACCATCTCATCGTTAAAAAGCACCCTGTCTCCCCCTGCTCTTACAGCTATCCGGTTCGAGCCTTTACTGATAAAGGCCGTGCGCGCAAAATTATCGCACCTATGCTCAAACCCGTAAAAATCGCATACTTTCCCGAGCGAAATATATTCCGAGCCGCCCATCGGCCTGACATACTTCTGCAGGGAAGTATCCAGCTTAAAATGCGGCACTCCGGTCGCGCATCCGGATAAAACAGCGACAGCACAGCATATAATAATTATGGGGTAATATTTATAATTATTTATTTTCATAATAAATTAATGGTGCGGAAGGTGGGATTTGAACCCACAAGTCTTGCGACACAGGCTTCTGAGACCTGCGCGTATGCCAGTTCCGCCACTTCCGCACGAGTATTGGCGCATATTGAATTTATTAGTATACCGCAAAACGGCACTGCTGGCAAGGTTGATTTCGCGTCGATATTATGCTATATTAAGGCTTGAAAATGGCAGATACTATCATAGCGACTAACAGGCACGCAAGGTTCGAATATAACATACTCGAAAGCCTTGAAACCGGAATAGCGCTCACAGGGACAGAGGTCAAGTCGCTAAGGACGGGTAAGGCCGGCCTTGCAAATAGTTTCGCCAGGATCGAGGGCACCGAGATATTTTTGCACGGTATGCACATAGCGCCGTATTCGTTCGGCAATATTGCCAACCCTGACCCGCTGAGATCGAGAAAGCTTCTGTTGCACAAAAAACAGATACGCCATCTTATCGCAGAGGTAACGACCAAGAAACTGACCCTCATCCCTCTTAAGGCGTATTTTAAGAACGGTATAGTTAAAATAGAGCTGGCGTTAGCCAGAGGGAAGAAATTATACGATAAGCGCGATGTCATTAAGAAGCGCGACATGGACAGGGAATTGAAACGTATTTCCAGAAGCAGAAGTTAGCACGGTTCTTTAACATAGCTCTTTGCAAAAATCGGGGGTGAAAGGTTTCGACCCAGATGAGCAAAGTATAAGCAGCATGTAGAGGTTGCTAGGAGGCCTCTTTAAACACCTGGCAAAAAATCAAATGCTGAAAACGTAAAAGTTCCAGCAACGGTGAACGAACTCCTAAGCACCATGCAAGTGGTGCCGGGGCCAGTTCTACCGGTAGCGTTACCTTTATAAGGTAACCCGCCAACCGGTCCTTCTCCTGCGGGGGCCGGATTGACGACACACAGCAGGATGGCCCGGATCTTTTAGCCTTTGGAGGCCCGGGCGAGACTGACAAAGGATACCTCTTTGAAATTCCGCCTGTTGAAGTTCACTGGGGGAAATCAAAGATCAGGCTAAACATGTAGCGGCTTATTCTTTGACGTTCGGGGACGCGGGTTCAATTCCCGCCACCTCCACCACTAACAAATTTGGCTTCAGGCCCAAAAAATGTGGTGTGTGTTTTTTGGCCTTCAGCCGCCGGACTTAAATAATAGCGGGCTTGCGCCCAAATTTGTTTAAAGGGAAACTACGTTTCCCTTTAATATATCCCTTCCTTTAAGAAAAGAAAAGGTTTTCCTTAATTTTCCTTTCCAAAATATTCTTTCCCAAAACTAAATTATTTTTTCGATAGGGCAGCGAGCTCGCCGAATGTGATGAGTTTGATGCCGTTGTCGTCGATCACTTTTTTAACGCGGCGGCTTGTCAGCGCGGCAAGGTCTGTTTCGCAGGTCCTGTGGAATATGCACCTTTCAAGGACTTCGGCGCTTATGAAACCCGGATGGGCGATGAGCTCCGTGGTCCCGTCGGAAAGCCCGTTCAGCATCCTTATCAGTATCTCCTCTATGACATTTCCTGAATCGAGGAATCCCAGAAAATTATCCGTATACTTTATACCGGCCTCGTCAAAGGCGCGTTTCATTTTGTTATCGAAATACCCCAGGATAAGTTTCTTAAATATTTTTTTCGCGTTATACGGATAAGCCAGCCTGTCATTATGGAGGTATCTTATCGCCGGCACATTGTATTCTTTAGCCAATTGTATAAAAATTTCCGTTATACCCGGCAGCATATGGATATGCTGGTGGCTGCTGATACTCGTTACGGGGATATCCCGTTCTCTCAACCGCTCCATCTGGCTTTTTAATTCTATGTATATTTCCTTCGCGTCTATTACACCGAGGACAAGCCGTGATACAAAACCTGCATAGCCCTTATAAAACCTGCCGTTCCCGGCCAAAAGCGTAGGTATCTTGCTGCGGTCGCTCACAGGAGATGTTTCGGTGAGAGCAAGGTGCGCGCTGATCTCTTTCGGCTTCGTCTGCCTCAAGAGCGCCATCGCATCGTAGAACGCATCGCCAGACGAGAGAACGTTGAGCGCCGTCACCACGCCCTCTTCGTAACTTTTGATTATCCCGCGGTTTATGCTGTCGGATAAACCCAGGTCATCCGCGCTGATTATAAGATATTTCATGCTTCCCCGCTCCTCAGTAGATAAATTTTTCGATTGCTGCTATAAGGAATTCCCGCGAGGCACAATCCCGAAAGGGAATTCCTTGCATGGTGCGAAAAAATTTATCTCGACAACCTATACCGTAGCATGTCCCAGAATGTCCTCGCGACGACACTTAAGCGCGATATCGTCGACTCGCCCTTCATGCGCAGGTCGAATATGAGCCCGTACTGCGCTATTTTAAATCCTCTTCTTGACGCTTCGGAGAATATTTCGACATCGATGAACGGGCTTCGCGACTTCAGGTCCAGCCCTTCGAGAACTTTTCTTTTATATATCTTGAGCCCCGAATTTATATCGCGGATCTTCAGGCCGAAGAGAAGGCGGACGAGAAAATTGTAGCCTTTGGACATTATGATGCGTTTTAAGCTGGCGTCTTTCAGGACGAGGCTGTATGCCGTGACTATATCGGCGCCGTCCAGGAGCTCCAGCGCCTTTTTAATATCGCTTTCTTTAGCGGGCAGGTCGGAATCGGTGTAGATCACCACTTCTTTCGACGCATTCTTAAGCCCTGCGTTCAGGGCGCCGCCGAATTTCGTATTTACCTTCAGGCGGACCGGCTTTATATGTTTATCCGTACCGGCCAGTTTATCTACCAGATCGCCGCTGCCGTCGGTAGACGCGTCGTCGGCTATGACTATCTCATAATCGTCGGATACCTCGGACGCGAGGGCGGTTGCCCGGCGTATCGTATCCTCGATATTTTCGGCTTCATTGAACATCGGGAAGACGAAAGATACGCTGTATTTTTTCATTTAGCTCTCTCTCGTTTCATGATGTAAACACCGTCTTCCGGGACCTGATTGGTCACTATCGACCTCTTCCCCACCTTATAGATAAGATAGGTCGGCTTTACATATTCGCTGTTTATCTCCGGATCATACAGCTGCCTGTGATTTTTCTCTTTTATGACAGCCCATATCCTTTCATCCGAATTCAGGAAATTTATCACCGCGTCGTGTTTATCCAGGTCTACGGCGAATTTATCGGTGTAGAACGCGAGGCCGGGTAAATAATTGCTCTGGGCGCCCAGCGCCTCGCCGTCTTTGATTATCGGCCGTAATTTCCCGGACACCTCTTTACTCGCTTCATATCGTTCCACGTCGGGCAATACGTAAAGATCGAGCGGAAACAGGAGCATCATAAGGGCTATTATCACCAGGCAGAATGCGGCCATATACTTTTTCCTGATAAATAATACGGCGGATACGGCGAACCCTATAACCAGCGATAAGCTCGACATAACGACTCCGCCGAATATCTCCGGCATGTCGAATTTCACGAATATGGAAATGCCTATAGCGCCCCCTACGATGGCCGCGGCCAATACGTAATAGGAGGCTTTAACTCCCGAGGCGACGAACTTCGAGACTTTGCCGGGGTCCAGGAAATCGTCCCACAGAGCTCCCGCTATCAGCGCCAGCGATATGAACGTCGGAAAAATATACGTGGGCAGTTTGGTGCGCGATATCGAGAAAAAGACGAAAATGATCGCGAACCATACCATTATAAAGATGCCTGCGTTCTTTTCGTTTTGCGTTCCGTATCCTTTTTTCCATATCTTTTTGAACATATACCAGAAACCGAACGGCAGGAAAGCGCTCCACGGGAAGAACCCGGCCATTATGACCGGTATATTGTAATAGAACTGGGAACCTATCTTATGCTCCGACTGCATGAACCTGGTGACATTATGGAACCCGAAGAAGGCGTCTATGAACTCTTTGCCGTGGATCTTATACGCCGCCAAATACCACGGCCCGGCGATCAGGATAAAAACTAAAAGACACCACCCGAGCGGGATCTTTTTAAGCCTGCCGAGGTCCTTGACCAAGAAAAGGAATATCAGGAAGGCCGCCGCAGGCAGGATTATGGCTATCGGCCCTTTCGTAAGTACCGCCAGGGCAAAAGCCGCCGATGACAAAATGTAAAAATACCTCTTCTCTTTCAGGTAGCCGCAAAAGAAGAAAAGGACGCCCAAAAGCATAAGCACGGTCAATACCATGTCCGTTATGCAGGCGCGCGACAGTATCACGTATTCCACGTTCGTGGCCAATATGAGCGCCGATAAAAAACCGGCTTTCCTGCCGAAAAGTAAAGAGCCGAGAAAATACATAGCTATCACACCGATGAGCCCGAATACCGCCGAAGGCACTCTGGCTGCCGTTTCGTTGATGCCGAAGACTTTATAGGACGCTTCGACCAGCCAGTAAATAAATATGGGTTTTTCGAATTGCGGTTTGCCGTAAAGATACGGGGTCGTCCAGTCGCCTTTATTCAGCATCTCTTTGGCGGTCTGGGCGTAAAAAGTCTCGTCGGGATCAGTCAGCGCCATATCCCCTAATTTGAAGAAAAAGAGATACGCGCATAATACTGCCAATATGGCCGCCGCGAGGAAAGTTTTTTCCTGGATTTTTTTCATGATTTCCTAAAGGTTACTATAAAACCACCGCCCTGTCAATGGGTATGATCATGGCTCGGATGGCCGTGCGGATGGACGTGGGGCTTGCCATCGTGCCTGTGGGAATGGATATGGATGAGGTTGTTATCCTGAAGGAATCCCGTATCGGCCAAAAGCTCCGCAGGCGGGGCAGCCCGCACTATATGCTTGTCGTGGTTAAACACATAAACGATGTCGGCGATCTCCTCTATTATATGCATGTCGTGAGTTGCCGTTATTACAGTCTTCCCTTCCCTGTGGTATTTGTTCAAAAGGTCCACAAGGCCGCGCGAGGTCCTGGGATCCAGCCCCGCGGTAGGCTCATCGAGCAAGAGGACGTCGGGGTTCGATATGAGAACTGCCGCCATCGAAACTTTGCGTTTTTCGCCTATACTCAACTGGTGAGGCATGCGGCCGGCAAGGTCTTCTATGCCGAAAACTTTCATTATGGCGTCGAAGTCTTTTGCCGCCTTTTCATATCCGGACCCGAAATTTAGCGGGCCGAACATGACCTCCTCTTTTACCGTCGGGCAGAATAACTGGACGTCCGGGTTCTGGAAGACCAGGCCCACCCTCCTCCTGAAATCATAATTGAATTGCGCGTCCGCAAGCGCGCCTTCGCTTAATTCGGCGCCGAAAGCCTTCACTGACCCGCTGTCGGGGAATATGAGCCCGTCGAGAAGATGGAGGAGCGTCGATTTACCGGAGCCGTTCGCGCCGACAAGCGCTATCCTCTGCCCCTTCTCCACGGATATATCCACGCCGCAAAGGGCAGGATATTTTCCCAGGTATGCGAACCGCACATCCTTTAGTTCAAAAATTTTCTCATTCATATAATATTGAATTTCCACAGGCCGCCGCAATAAAGCAATGCGCCTGATATGAACGTTACAAGAACAAGCCACACCCAATCCTTCGGCCCGGCCTTAAAATCATGCGATATGACAGGCTCTCCCCTGTAACCTCTCGACAGCATCGCGCCGTAAACCGCTTCATTGAGCTGATACGACCTGTACCAGAGCGACGCCATGCTCCAGGCTACCATATGCTGCCCTTTTTTATAATCAATCCTCCGTCCTACGCGGCTCTTTATCGCCATGTAAGTATTTTCCACCACTTCGATGAAAAGATATATGTACCTGTAGCACATACCGAGCACCATCACGAATACCTGGGGCACCCTGACGACGCGCAAGACCTTGAGAAGTTCGAAATGTTTTGTGGTGATGCTCAGTAGCACGGCAAAGGATACCGATGCTATTACGCGCGCAACGAATAACGACGCGCCGTATAAACCCTGCCGCGTAATGATAAAATTCAGATTAACGACCCTGAAACTGAATATGGCCTCACCCGGCGAGAATACACTGAATAATGCCGGTATCGCGATGAACAAAGAAAAGAGCGGAATGAATATCCACGTTCTCTTAAGAAAAAATACAAGGTCGATCTTTGAAAAATAAGCAAGAGCTAAACATAGAATATAGAAAACGAAAGAGACCGCTATGCTTTTCGTGAATAGTACCGCTAAAATAAAAATGATGAAGGTTATGAATTTTATGCGCGGGTCGAGCGACTGCAGGAAGCCGGGCCTCGAGGCATACTCGTCCGAGAATACGGATCCCTTCAAAAAACATAGAGCGCCCATGATCGAGCGCTCTATGAAATTATTATCTCTTTTCCGCACGCGCATCAGTTGTCTTTTTTGGTTAGCATTTTGCCTATTAAAAACACCGCCAGGACCGTTATGCCTATCCCAACTATAGCTGATATTATATAGGCTAAACTGAGATCGGGCAATCCTTTTTCTTCCCAACCCTTGAATGCGTAGTCAGGCAGGGGCGCGCTCCAGAGGCCGGAAAGCTTCTCGAGGCCATTAGGAATATATCCGACGAGCGAAACCATCTCATCGGCTCCCCACTCACCCCATGCCGCACCTGCCTTAAAATGTTCCGGCATTATAAGGCCGAGAGGAGAAAGTATGATCAATACGGCTATTCCTATCCAAAATTTGGTTACGGTCTTCATCTTTACATCCTCCCTTCTTCAAGCAAGCCCGGATCCTGCTTCTGCAGGTATTTAACTACAAGGGCCGTCACGATAGCCTCTACCCATCCGAATATAAGCATATGCTCGCCGAGCATCGCCGGTAACGCGGCATTCAATCCGTATGGACAATATAGCGCCTGACCGAGCGCCGTCTTGTGCAGCATGGGCTGGATCCCAAATTCAAATCCTGTAAGGCCGGCGGCAATATTTAATGCAATATATCCCGCTATCCCGGCAGCTATGACTCTCCTGTTAGAATTCACCGGAGAATTATAGCTTATAAACCTGTATATGTAGTATCCCGCGAACGGCAGCACAAACGCCATGTTAAAACAATTCGCGCCGATAGCAGTAATGCCTCCGTCGCCGAATAGCAATGCCTGCACCACCAGCGCAACGGTGATAGCAATACAAGCGGCCCATGGGCCGAGGAGTATCGCCACTAAAACCCCTCCCACCGCGTGTCCTGTCGTACCGCCGGGTATCGGCACATTGAACATCATTATAACAAAACTGAACGCTGCGCCTATTGCCAGAAGCGGCACCTGTTTTGCTTTAAGCGTTTTTTTGACTACCTTCGAAGCTACCGCCCATATAGGCGCCATCACGACATAAAAGAATCCGCATGTCGTCGGCCCTAAATATCCGTCCGGTATATGCATATTTTCCCCTTTCTCTTTTAATTAAAAGTTGACCTGGCCTCTCATGCCGTATACAAATATAGTGCTCCTGTCGCCCTGGTACGACTCGTTTACTCCGCGCGGGTTCCAGATAAACTGTATATCCGGGCTCAGCGCCAGGTTCTTCGTGACTTTGAAATTGTAATAAGCCTCGAAGTGCCCTTCGGCGGCTGCGCCGTGTATAGTGCCGTCATCGTACCCTTTATATTTTTCGCTCGGGAACAGCTGTCCTATGGCAAACGCCAGGACGTCGTCCTCTCTCTTCCAGTATTTACCCGTCATCTGCAGGCCGGCCGACCACATCCACTCGACGGGGGCGGCATTGAGATTACTGCTTACTATATTCACGTCCTGCCTCTGCCAGCCGACGCGCGCAAACGCTCCGAAGACATCCGTCAGCATCTGATCGAAGCTCGCGCCGAACCCGGTATTGGTCTCTTTCGGGCTATCATCTGCCGCCGTAAGCTTTACGTGGTCCAGGCCGTTATACCACCAATATATCCTGTAATTACCGCCCCATATTTTTTCATCATAGCCAAACGCCTTGGCAGGCATAAAAGTAAGTTCGGTCGATATGAACGGTTTGTCGAATATATCCTGATAACTATCATTGGCGTTGAAATAGGAAGCGTTCAGGGCCAGATACGGGACGAACTCCGGGGCAAAAGCAATAGAGGCTCCGAGAGTATTATCATTCGGCCATTCTACAGCCGGAGAGTTCCTGAAGACGCGTCCCAGGAATTGCGTGGTCTCGTCGAAGGCGTATTCGTTCTGGTCGAGATAATTGGCAGGGTCCATCTTACCGGCGGTAACGGAGATCTGTTTATTAAATAAGTAATGCTGGTACCACACTTCGGTTATAGGCACATTGGCGCCCGTATCGTTGGCGTCCCTGTTCACGTTACTGAAGACATTGAGCCTGTCCTCGAGCGTATTCGCCTGTCCCGGCTCCAGATGCAAAAGGGCAAGGCCCCAGTCGTCGAACGCCTTTTCTATGAATATATCCGCCGACCACGAAGCATCACACCTGGACTTATTGCTTTCTCCGGCATTATTCGCGTCCGGCGTCCCCTGCACTATAAATGTAGCGTCGGCTTGAATTTTAAATCCGCACGGCGCTATTTCGACTCCCTCACCCGGCGTATATTTTATGAGCCCTTCCGATGGCACCGCCTGTATGAGGGACTGTTTCACCTCTCTTACGCTGCCTTGCTGTTCCAGTATAGCGCACTTCTGTTCGCCGACCTGTTTCTGAAGTTCGGCGATCTGCGCTTTAAGCTGGTCCATCTCAGAGACTTTGGCTTTCAGCTCGGCTATCTCTTTACGCAGCTCTTCCTCGCTCGCGAAGACTGGTTGCATTGACAATATCGCTATCACCGCAAAAGCTATGGCCGATTTTAATACCTTATACCGCATAATCCCTCCTATCTGCTTTTCCCTTTTACAGGTATGCCGTTCGCGCGCAATTCATCCGTTTTCTTTTTCGAACATTCCATGCACAGAAAAACCGGTTTAGAACCGCTTCTGTCATACCCCACCGTCTTTACCAACCGCCACAAATGTGAAACTTTACCGCACTTATCGCATTTTCCTTCCTTTACATGCCAAACCTCTATGGCCTGCGACGTAAATATAAATTTATCTACCCAAAAAAATATGGCCCCTCCTATTAAATTCGCTATTATAGTAGAAGACAGGCTGGCGCCAAGCTGTTTTACAACAACCCACAATATAGGCGTACTCAGCTGCCATCTTATCAGATAAAGTATGAATCTTTTCATTTAATTTCTATTCTTTCGATGTAAAATTCTCTGCCTTTTTCTATGTCGAAACCATGGCTTTTACAATGGGGGCATTCGAATACAGGCTCTGCATGCTTAGAGTCGCGTCCGCAATTTTTACAGCATATAGTAAACTCGGATGTTTCTATTTTAAGTCTTACTTTGTCGCCCCATTCGCCTTCAGCCAGCATCCGGAATGTCTCTTTAAGCCCTTCCGCTTTAACATGGTTAAACGGGCTTAGCCTGACGTTTACGGTTATCATTCCGGCGCTACCTTTTTCGCTCACCTTTTTTCTTATGGCATTCAATATATCGGTGGCATATCTCAGATCGTGCACAACAGGCTCCTCCCGCTTATTATAGATATCTATTATTTTTTAAATAGCCGGTATAATCTTTTACCGCCTCTTCGAAAGCGGTAAATTTTTTCCTGTATCCCGTTTTCCTTAATTTATCCATCTTTGCCTGGGTGAAATACTGGTAATTCGGCCTGATAGGTTCTGGCATATCGATATATTTTATGTCGGGCGGCTTCCCCAGCGCGGAGAACATGGCTCCGGCAAGGTCATTCCAGCTGCGCGCCGCCCCCGAGCCCAGATTGAATATGCCTGAACGCTCCGGATGCTCCAGGAAATAGAATAAAACATCTATCACGTCTTTTACATATATAAAATCCCTTTTCTGCCCTCCATCCTTGTAATCATACCGGTATGATTTAAACAGTTCTATACGCCCATCTCGG
The DNA here is from genome assembly GCA_028715345.1 of Candidatus Omnitrophota bacterium. Classification (GTDB taxonomy): domain Bacteria; phylum Omnitrophota; class Gorgyraeia; order 2-01-FULL-45-10; family 2-01-FULL-45-10; genus FEN-1322. The sequence continues at coordinate 66,017 of JAQUSB010000001.1, forward strand.
CTCGCTTGCGTAAATTTTTTGCATATAACGCTCATCATTTCGCCTTTATGATATTCGTTAGGGCCGAAGACATTGAAAAATTTGATGCCTGTCGCTACTTTATCTAACTTATTGTTCAATACCCATAGATCGAATAGTTGTTTTGAATATCCGTACATATTCAATGGACGTAGCATGCGGGTAGATCTATCGGAGTCATCATATCCGAGCTCGCCATCGCCATATGTAGCGGCCGATGAAGCATAAATAAACTTTACCTTATTAGCCTCAGCCCACCTGGCAAGAGTTTTGGAATATTCGTAGTTATTTTTTATGTAGTATGCGGCATCGGTAAGTACGGTAGAACTGCAGGCGCCTAAATGGACAATGGTTGAAACATTGATATTAACGCTTCCTTCAAGCAACTCTAAAAAATCGTCTTTCTGTATATATTCCAGGAATCTTTTTCCGGTGAGGTTTCGCCATTTTTCGGATGTGCCGAGGTTGTCGACCACTATGACATTATCGATGCCTTCGCGGTTAAGTTTCCACAGAAAACAGCTTCCGATAAAACCGGCTCCGCCCGTCAAAATTATTTTCTTTTTACCCATACCCGCCCGATATAATAATACTTTTATAAAAATCGTGTTACTAAATACCAAAAAAATTATATCCCCTTACCGGTGCTTGACATACTTAGCGTGGCGTGCTTTACGCCCTTAACAGCCCTAAGAGCTCCCTCGAGCTTATGCGCCTTTTCAGCCGACCCTTTTATCGCTACTATCTCAAGGCAATTATCATGATCCAGGTGAATATGCTGGGTCGACATAATGACCTTGCTGAAATCATGCTGGATATCCATAAGCTTATTCACCAGCTCCCGCTTGTGATGGTCGTAGATCATGGTGATCGCCCCCGCGATATCTTTGCTTTCCGTCCATTCTTTCTTTACAAGCTCCCCGCGCACTAGATCGGAAAAAGCTTTGGAACGGTTCGTATAACCGCGAACCTTCATTAAGCTATCAAATTTAGCGAGTAGGTTTTTTTCGGTAGATATACCGAATCTCACAAGCTCCGTCATCTCTTATCCTTTCCAATGCTACATTTATAAATATAGTAACACGAAAAATAATTAAGTCAAGATATTTTTGATCGATCCTTTATTTTGCCAGGAAAACGAATGCCGCGCAGGATATGGCCGACATTACCGCGCCGTATTAGAACGGCGCCGGGATCCCGATATACGTCCAGAGCAGTCCCGCGATGAGGCTGGGAAAGAACGCAAATATGCCCAGGACAAAATGGTAAAGTCCCATAGCGGTCCCCACATATTCGGCCGGGACCATATCCGATACAAGGGCCTTCCCCACCCCGTCGGTCATCGCTATATGGAAACCGTATTTGCGTATGCCTTTAAACGGCCGCGGGACGGCCTTAAACATAACTATTGCGAATTTTTGTAGTAATTTGAGCGGACGTCATATTCATCCTCGATCTCGCCCACTATCTCTTCCAGCAGGTCTTCGAGGGTGATAATACCCACAAGCTTACCTCTGGCGTCCGTCACTACACCCAGATGCGCGTGCCCTTTCTGGAATTCCTTCAGCAGCTCGGAAACTTTCTTCGTTTCGGTAAATACCGCCGCAGGATATACTATATCCTGCAGAACAACGAGGTTCCTGTTTATGGAAAGGCTCAGCAGGTCTTTCATGTTTATGAGGCCTATTATGTTGTCGGGGTTATCCTTATATACGGGAAGGCGCGAATAGCCCGACTCCAGGACTTTTTCCATGATGTCGTCGAAGGAGGAATTTATATTTATCGATACGATATCTTTCTTCGGGGTCATGACGTTCTTGACTATGGCATCGCTGAAATCGAAGACCTTGGAAAGCATCTTATATTTTTCCTTATCGAGGGCATCCTCTTCCGCGTTTATTTTTATAATAGCTTTTATTTCTTCATCTGTAACAAGAGCCGGTTTTACCGGCGCCTGAGCGCTGACAAGTTTCACTATAAAATTCGTTACATAAACAAGGCCTTTTACTATCGGGGTGAATATAACGATCATCACATAAACAGGCTTCGCGAGCATAACGGAGAACTTCTCCGAGTGCGTTGCGGCGAGGGTCTTGGCCACGACTTCGATTATGATTATTATAAGCGAAGCCAGTATGGTGGCAAGCAATACGCCCTGGTCGTTACCGACGGCCGTGATCATGATAACCGTCAGCATGGCGGCGATCAATGTGTTGACTATATTGTTAACGACCAGTATCGTGCTGAAAAATTTCTCCGGCGCGTCGCGCATGTTCAATACTCTGGCGGCGGCTTTGGATCCCGAGGAAACGGATTTGCGCAGTTTGATGCGCGAGGCCGCTATTATGGATATTTCCGACGCGGCTGTCAACGCCGTGATGCCCAACAGTATAATAATTATTGTTATTTGTAACGTCATGGTTACGCTGCCTTAAACTTTTTGTCCGGCGAAAGACGCTATGGTCTCCAGCACACCTTTTCGTATCATCATTACCGCGATCGCCGCAAGGAGCAGGTTGGCTATCTTGGAAAAAGCCTTCGATCCGGCCTTGCCTAAAAAGTTGGATATGGCGGCGGCATAATAGAACGTGACCCAGACTATAAGAAGGTTTATGACGAATGAGGATACGGTAAGAACCAAACCGTGCGTATCAAGAAGTATCACTATTGTTGTAAGGACAGCCGGCCCGGTGATGAGAGGCGTCCCTATGGGCACCGCTCCAAGCGTTTCCGGGGACAGTTTATGGCCTTTCTCATACTGCAAGAGGTCCCTCAAAGACAACGCCAGAAGGACCAGGCCGCCCGCTATCTTGAAATCTGACACCAACACTCCGAGGATACTGAATATCCATGTTCCTAAGAACAGGAACACGATACCTACGATAAACGCCGTTATTATCGATTGGGCAAGGATCCTGCGCCGCTCGCTCTTTTTAAGGTGCTCCGTAAAGCCTATGAACATCGGCAGGACGCCTATAGCGTCCATCGCGACAAATATCGGAATAAAAGATAAAAGGAATCCTTTCATACGCCCCCTCAAAAAAAGTTCGTTAGCCCATAGCAAAAAAGGCAGGGTTACGGTTATCGTCTAACCCATTACCCTGCCTATTGCTATAAAATTTTTGGCTTCCTGTACTATCTTGACAATTTACCCTTAACGATTCTTTCCGCCTCAAGCCAATCGTCTATCGAGTGTCCGGCTTTCCGGCCCCTCTTCTCATAAAGCTCATAGGCTTTCTTCTCGATCAGCTTATTGACATCCTCTTTTGTCATCGTTGGGTTCGAGGATTTACCCAATTTAAATGCCGCAGGTCTTGCCATGTGACACCTCCTCTTTTTGAAACGTGTATTTTATTATACGCGTTAGGAATTTTTATGCAATAGAAATCTTCAAAAAATCGGGAACGGGCTTTTTCAGTATCTTATATACATTCCGCAGGTGCGTCAGGTAGAGCTTATCGAACGGGTTGTCGCCCCCTTTATGCGCCTTACCCTGATACCACCAGTTCCAGTCGCTTCCTTCGGCTATATACAATTCCCGCCACGCTTCTTTCGGCTGGCCGGATCCTTTCGTGAATTTAACGAGGTCTTTCCTTACCTTGGATAGGTATTCCCACGAAACGTTATCCTGCTCCTGGCCTATCCATATCTCGAAATTATGATTTATCCAGGACCCGGGAAATATATTGGAAAGCGTTTTTCTCGGCGGGTCGAACGAGAGGTAATCGCTTATAGTGGTGGAGCACACGTTTTCGTCTTTATCCATATTCGAGTAAAGCGTTTCGAAGAACTTTCTGCCGTTATCTTCATAGTATTCCCAGGCATTTTCGCCGTCCATCGCTATCGTGAGCAGCCCCTCGTCGGTATCACGCCTTAGATTTTGCGCCGTCGTCCTGAAATGGCCTATCAGGTCATGCGCCGCGTCATAAGGGTTCCATGAATTGTAACTGAAACTTATCATATCCGAGAGGTTCTTATCCCTGAAGATCATCGCCAGGCTGCCGTTATCCTTCTTTATTTTATACGGGCGATATATGATGCGCCTGTCGAAATATTCCATCCCTTTGTATTTCCGGTCGTAAAGCGACAGGGTGCGGAACAATATATCCTCATCCGTGGCCACCCATTTTATGCCTTTGGAAATTATCGTCTCTATGGCCTTGTCCGATACACTGCCTTCGGACGGCCACATGCCGCGCGGCGCACTGCCGAATTGCCCGGTGTGGTATTTCACGGCTTCGGCTATCTGCCAGGCCGCGTCTTCCGGATGCGAAAACTTTCTCGGCAGCTCCATGCCGGGCGAGGACACATTGGCGACGGACGTGTCGCATAATAGCGGTAGTATCGGATGGTAAAAAGGCGTCGTCGTTATCTCGATCTTACCTTCATCGCTCATTTTTTTATACAAAGGTATGATCTGCCCCATCACCTGCCTATGCTTATTTATTACATATTCCTTATCGGCCTCGGTATAGTCCTCTTTCTTCTCGACGAGCTTTTGCAGGTTTGTGTCGCTTTCGATGCTGATGGAATGGAACCATGCCATATTGAATAAGACCTGCAGATCGAGAAAATCCCGGTCCGAAAAAGACATTACGACCTTTTTAAGGGCTGCGCCCGACAGCGGCCTGACGCCTTTTTTTATCAGGAGCTCGGCATACCTTGCGTTGGGCTCGATGAACCGCCTGAAATTTACGTGGAAAAAATTATTGAGGATAAAAACTTTGTCCTGGAAAGAAAGCGCGCTCGCTTTCTTCACCGTCATGTCCAGATAGGTATCGCTCGCGTTATTATGGACGTAATCGTTTATCTGCTCGATGAGCGAAGGGACGAGGTTAAATGTGACCTTGACGTCGAATTTGTCGACGAGCGCGGCCATGGGGAAATAATCTTTCACGCCGCGCAGGCGGACCCAGGGCATCATATATTCGCCCGAAAGAGGGTCTTTGTAGAACGGCTGGTGCATGTGCCACAGAAAGGCAATGCCTAAAGTTTTTTTAGGGTCCATAGCGTCAGGTTAAATGCCGTAAATGGAATAGTCTATGTCGGGGAACAGGTTAAATTTATCTTCAAGCTTCTTTATATACTGCTCGTCCAGTTCGTTACTTTTTACCTCTTCGTAAAGTTCGTTAAAATTCTCGGCATGCTGGCGCAGGCGCTCCACCGCGTAAGGGACGTGCGACCCGGTCTTCATTATGAAAGCCCAATCGCTCGATTGCGCGAGCAAAAGCTCCCTGGCCATCTGGTTCAGGGCGCGGCGCATCGATCCTTTGGCATTTTTATGTTCCTTGGCAACCTCGACCATGCGTTCGGCCATCTTATGCGTATGACGGTATATCCAGTCGTTAGACCCTTCCAGCCATACTTCGCTGTAGCCTTTCCAACCCCAGCTCGACGCAGCGGGCGAAAGGACCTGGTATTTCTTATAGAGTTTCAGATATTCGCCCGGGGTGGTCATGGCTATCGTCTTCTGGTCGTACCTTATCTTTCTTATCAGGAAATCGAGCCATTGCGGGCCTTCATACCACCAGTGGCCGTATAATTCCGCGTCATAAGGCGCCACTATTATCGGCGCGCGGCCCGGCATCTGTCCGGCAAGGTGCTCTATCTGTTTTTCCCTGTTGAACATGAAATTACCCGCCTGGTCGGCCGCCCTGTTACGCGCCGCCTCAGGCACATAAGGCTCTTTATAACTGGTGGTGCCGGTGATCTTATAATATTTTATGCCGGTATTTATCCTGACACCGTCGGCGTTTATGTAAGGTTTTATGTAATCGTAATCGAGATCGAAGCCTATGTCCCTGTAAAATTCCCTGTAGTTGTAATCTCCCGGGTAGCCCTCCACCGCGCTCCAGACAGCTTTGGAAGATTCCGTGTCGCGGCCGTAAGCAGCCACTCCGCTCCTGGTAAGATACGGGCTGAATACTCCGAACCTCGGCCTGGGGGAGCCGAAAAGTATGCCGTGCGTATCGACGAAGAAATATTTTATCCCCTCTTTCTTCAGCGCTTCCTCGTCGCCGGGTTTGTACCCGCATTCGGGCAGCCACATACCGAGAGGCCTCTTACCGAACAGCTTCTCGTACATATCCGCGGCCACTTTAACCTGCGCCCGCACCGAAGTTTCCCTTTCGACTTCCATAAGAGGCAGGTACCCGTGAGTGGCGCAGCAGGTGATGACCTCGAGATTACCGAGGTCCTGGAAGCGCTTGAAAGCGTTTATAAGGTTCGATTTGTATTCGTCCGCGAATATGCGCTTGGCTTCTATGAAGGTGGAATGGTACATATGGGCGAGGTTATTGAATTGCCCCTGCCACTTCGTGCGATCTATCTCTTTTTCGGAAAGCTCGATCAATTTATTGATATGTTTGATATATTTAGACTGCAGGTGCGGATCTATGAGCATCGACATTAAAGTCGGAGAGAGCGATATGGTGAGCTTGTAATCGACCCCGTCCCTGGCAAGGCCGTCCATCACTTTTATGAGCGGTATGTAAGTTTCCGTGATCGCCTCGAAAAGCCAGTCTTCCTCGAGGAAATCATCGAACTCGGGGTGGCGTATAAACGGCAGATGCGCGTGAAGGACTATCGCAAGATAACCTTTTGGCATAATGACTATTCTGTCTTTCTTGTAACTATAGGGGTTATGCGGCGGAGGTCAATTCCGTCCTTTGAAACAGCTTCGACAGGGATCTCTTGTTTTCCGTCCGGGAGCGCAAACCTTAAAGTGAACGTTCCGTCTTCTCTTAATTTTACGTTCTTACCCTGCACGGTCAGCTTAGCGTCTGGCTCGGTAGCCCCGTACACTATCAATTCGCAATTCACCACCAGCCAGAATTTACGTTCGGAAGGTTTCCTGTAGAAAGAAGCGCCGCTCGATATGCCGCCCGAGGTGACCTGCTCCTCGAGGCGCTTTTTGAACATCTCCCGCACTTCCAGGGAACCTTTGCCTACGCCCATCCCTCCCGAAAGCCCGAACATCTTCCAGAACATGTCTTCCGGGGCCATCCATTCGGCGTCCAGCTTGTCCGACATGCCGAACCGCGGCGTCCTGACCGCGTTAGAGCGGGCTAAAAGGTAAAAATTGCCCTTATCCGAAACTATACCTATATCGACGACCCATGAACTGTCGGGCATGTTGACATTTATATACCAATTGCTCGCCAATCCTTTCAGGTCTATGTCAAAAAAAGAACGGGCATTGCGCCCGTTGAAATTTATATCGGTGACATCATAAACCCTGAGAATGGATTTCGCGGGTTTCTCTCCCGCCCTCTCCATCTTCCGGACAATTTCTTCTTCTTTATCTTTCCTTGTCTCCCAATAAGCAAATAGCCACCACGGATCTCTCACAAGGAGGACAATCTTGTGGTCGCCGTAGCCCGAAGGAAACCTGAACTCTTTCCTCTCACGGATCCTCAAAGGATTGGATGCGTCCTTCGCCATTATGAACCACCCCCTATTGATTAGGTGTTCCCTGCGCGCTCTCTTCCGTTTTGGCCGGCATCTCTACGACCGGAGCCTCTTCCTCTTTTTCTACTATGATGGATTTCGCGATATTTTTACCGCCTGCCGCCGTATAAATAACGTCGGCCCAGTTGCCCTGCCTGATATCCGCTAAGGTGGCCGCGTTTTCCATCTTCGTGGTATTGTCCATCATGATGGTTATGGACTTTTCTTCGTCGCTATCGTAATCGTAATACTGGATGGTCATGGAATTCGCTGCAGCATCTACGGCCTTTATTTCACCGTAAATGGATACCTCCTGAGGCTGGACTACGGCTTCCTGAGGCTGCTCCTGGACCGCAGGAGCTTGATTATCCTGGCATTGCCCAATACCCGCAAATAGGCCAAGAAAAATTATCGCTAAAAGATATCGTTTCATACGCACTCCTTTCCTATGCTTTAGGCAGTTTATCCTGCAGTTCTTTATTTTCGGCCTGCAGTTTATCGTAAGCGGCTTTCAGGGCTATCTTCTCGTCGAGTATCTTATCGTACTCGCCCTTAAGCGCGGCTTTTTCGTTCGTGAGAGTTTCGACCATGGTCGCAAGTTCCATCTTTTCAGTGAGAAGATTATCGTATTCTTTTTTAAGTGCGTCCTTTGAGGTCGTAAGCACGGTGACTTTCTCTTCGAGGGTGATCTTCTCGTTCAGCAACGCTTCGTATTTGTCCTTCGGTACGCCGCAGCCGGTTAAAGAAACCAGGGAAATGAAGGCCACAAGTAACAGGGGCAACTTCGCATACTTCATTAAGGTATTCCTCCTAAAATTATTGTTGAACCAGGTATTTTTCCAGCTCGGCCCAGGTAATCGGCCCGACTTTGCCGTCGACTTTAAGCCCGTTGGCTCTCTGGAACTCTTCGATGGCACTCTTCGTCTTCGGCCCTAATTTGCCGTCTATGGAAGCGGTGTAAAATCCTGCATTCTTCAGCGCTCTCTGGATGTCTTTGACCCTCGCGTCACCGGCCTGCACAATTGCCTGCGTCTGGGCGGGCTGTTCTGCCAGCTGAGGCGCGGCTGAAGGCGGTATCGTCTCCGTAGCTACGAGCTGAGACGGCTCCTGAATAGCAAGTGTATCGGCTGCCGGCGCCATAGTGTCCATCGGCATCGCCGCGCTCGTTTCCGGGGTTTCCGGCTTATCCGCCTTTGCTTTGCAGCCGAAAATCGCAAGCGGCACAACGACCATTGCTACTAAAATTATCACTAAAAATCTCTTATTCATCTAATCCCCCTTTCTAAATTTTGGAAGATGAATTATTATTCCATATAATCATATTAAAATTATACCGCCCGCTATAACTTTGTCAAGTTATATATGATTTAAGGAAGCGCTCCATCCTTACCATGGCTTCCTTTAATTTATCGAAACCTGTCGCGTAGGATATCCTCACATAACCTTCGCCCGAAGCGCCGAAAGCCGTGCCGGGGACAACCGCCACTTTTTCCTGTTTCAGCAGGCGGCTGGAAAATTCCAGGGAAGAAAGCCCCGTCTTTTTTATGGAAGGGAACGCATAGAAAGCCCCTTCCGGCTTGTGGCAGCAAAGCCCTATCTCGTTAAGACGGGAAATGACAAACTCGCGCCGCCTTTTGTATTCGCGTTTCATCTCGGCGACCGACCTCTCCCCGTTCTTGAGCGCTTCTATCGCGGCCATCTGCGAAGTTATCGGCACGCACATCATCGTATACTGGTGGACCTTCGTCATGGCGGCAATGACATCTTTGGGGCCGCACGCATATCCTATCCTCCAGCCCGTCATGGCGAAAGCTTTGGAAAAACCGTTCAAATATATAGTCCTCTGCTTCATGCCCGGCAGCGTCGGAAAAGGCGTGTGGTCAAAATCATAAGTGAGGTCGCAGTATATTTCATCCGAGACCATGGTTAAATTTTTCTTGGCGACGACGGCCGCTATCGCTTTCAGTTCTTTTTTGGAATAGGAATTCCCCGTCGGGTTATTTGGATAGTTCAAAACTATGGCCTTCGTCTTTTTATCGCAGGCGCCGATTATGCCCCCGGGAGTTATCTTAAAACCGTTCTGCGGTTCCGTCTTTACGGGGACCGGCCTGCCGCCGCATATAGTAGCCACAGGCCCGTATGAAACATAAGTGGGTTCCTGTATCAACACTTTATCGCCGCGGTCGGTTATCGCCCTTATGGCAAGGTCAAACCCTTCGCTCACCCCGACCGTCACGAGTATCTCTTCTTCCGGGTCGTAATCCATCCCGTATTTATTTTTCAGGTAACGGGATATCTCCCGCCTCAGCTCTATCATACCTTTATTGGAAGTGTAGGACGTGTATCCTTCCTCGAGCGAGAATATCGCTTTTTCCCTGATATTCCAGGGCGTGACGAAATCCGGCTCTCCGACGCCCAGGGATATCACGTCCTTCATCCCCAGGACAAGCTCGAAGAATACTCGTATCCCCGACGGCGGGATATCCTGCACAAGTTTGGATATCTTCATAAATTCGGCTTTCGCGCTATTCCTTTTTTTATAACGTTATCGCCGGACGCTTGGACCTCTCCGGCTGTTTCAATATATCCCCATCCTCTTTATATTTCTTCAATATGAAATGCGTTACCGTGCCGCGCACATTCTCCATCGGCGACAATTTTTCGGCGACAAAATTTGAAACCGTGTGTATGCTCTTTCCTTCCACCACGACCAAGAGATCGTACGCGCCCGACATAAGGTAGCAGCTCGTGACCTCGGGGAACTGGTATATACGCTCCGCGACGTGTTCGAACCCCAGATTTTTCTGCGGTGTGATCCTGACCTCTATGAGAGCGCGCACACCCGAATCATCTTCTCTGGAGATCTCTTTGTTCACGATGGCTTTATACTTCAATATCACGCCGTCTTTCTCCAGTTTTTTGATCTCTTTTCTTACGGCGGCAGGGGCAATGCCGGTCATCCGCGCTATCTCTTCCGGCGTCGTCCTCGCGTCCTTTTCCAGTATCTCCAATATCTCGTTCATTCCGAATCCCTCCTTAAACTTAAAAGGGGCTTCCCTCTTTTGTGAGGTGGAGCCCCTTTTCAAGAAATTTTTATCTATCCTTTACTTGGTGGCAGCTCCCTCTTCCGGCCATCCGGCTCCGCTTTGTGCCGGCGCGGCTTCATATTTACTTAAAACTTCCCACGTCTTCGGCCCGACGATCCCGTCGACTTTAAGGCCGTTCGCTCCCTGGAATTCTTTTATCGCTTTTTTGGTGTTCCTGCCTTTGACACCGTCTATCTTGCCGCTATAAAAACCCGCGTTCTTAAGGCAAGTCTGTATATCTTTTATGCGCGCCTTGCCATCGACGGATCCCGACGACCTGGTAGTTATATTGGTTCTCACCGTACTTTCCTTCGACGACTTTATCTCTTCTATCGTCTGGGCCTGCTGGCTCACCGCGCGTTCGGCTTCGGATTGCTTCGACTCTACGGACTCCATCCTGGATTCCAAAGTATCGACTTTAGATTTTATGCCGGAAACTTCTTCTTTGAACTTTTTGGGAACAGTGCTGCAACCGGATATTAAAAATACCGCCGCTACCGCAACAACAGCCAACGCCATATTTTTTCTTCCCATTTAAAATTCCTCCCGTTCAAAATCTTTTAAAGATTATATGCTACTATTATATAAAAATCAATTACTATTTTTTATTTTTCGCGCTGATAAGCAGTGTGCTGGCCTCTTTTACGCTCGCGCCTTCATGCACTATCTTCCGGATGGCTTTTACCATACCGACGGCGTTATCCGACTGCCATATATTCCTGCCCATATCGACGCCTTTGGCGCCTTCGTTCACCGCGTTGTAGGCGAGTTTAAGCACGTCGAGTTCCGTCTTGAGTTTCGGCCCGCCTGCTATGACAAGCGGCACAGGGCACGAATTCACGATCTTTTCGAAATCCTCGCAATAATATGTTTTGACGACCTGCGCGCCGAGTTCGGCGGCTATCCTGCAGCACAATCCAAGGTAACGCGAGTCCCTCTTTTCGAGCTCTTTGCCGACGGCGGTAACGGCCAGGACGGGCATGCCGTACCTCTGGGCTTCGTTCACAAGAGCGCCCAGGGCCATAAGGGTTTGATGTTCGTGTTCGGTACCGACATATATGGACAGCGCTACGGCGGATGCGTTAAGCCTGAGAGCCTCTTCCACCGAGGTCTGGATGCCTTCGTCCGAAAGCGCCGGGCCGGCAATACTGTTGCCGCCGGAGACTCTGAGTATCGCCGGGATATCGAGGGAAGCGTCGACGCAATTACGCAGGACGCCGCGCGTCAGCATAATGGCATCGATGAAAGGAAGGAGCGGTTTTATCGTCTTGGCCGGATCGTCGAGCTTAGCTACCGGGCCTAAAAAATAACCGTGATCGACGGCGAGCCACACTGCTTTACCGCTGTCAGGCCTTATCAGGCGGGACATCCTGTTCTTCATTCCCCAGTCCATATCGCTCCCCCCTTTACCCTAACTTCTTTTTCATTGTATTCAATTCGTCCCACATCTCTTTGGGCAGCCTGGGACCGAATTTTTTGAAAAATGTTTCTATGTCGGCGGCTTCTCGTATCCATCCGTCCTTGTCTATCGCGAATAATTTTTTAAGGTCGTCTTTAGAGATATCCAATCCCGACATATCGAGGTCTTCGATCTTAGGAGTAAGGCCTATAGGCGTTTCATTAGCGCCGACCCTGCCGTGGACCCTGTCTATCACCCATTTGAGGACGCGGACATTATGTCCGAACCCGGGCCACAAATATTTGCCGGCCCCGTCGGTCCTGAACCAATTTATGGAAAATACCCTGGGTTTATAGGCGAGTTTTGTTTCTATGTTAAGCCAATGCCTGAAATAATCCGCCATATTGTAGCCGCAGAAAGGGAGCATCGCCATCGGGTCGCGCCTTATGACGCCCTCCGCATGGCTTGCCGCCGCGGTCGTCTCCGAGCCCATGCGCGCGCCGAGGAAAACGTTATTCTGCCAGCTTGTGCCTTCGACTATGAGAGGCAGCAGGCTCATGCGCCTCGAGCCGAAGAGGATCGCCGATATCGGGACGCCCTGCGGGTTCTCGAACAGAGGCGACAACGTCGGGCACTGGTATGCCGAAACCGTAAATCTTGAATTGGGATGGGCCGCTTTAGCGCCGGAAGCCGGGTTCCATTTATTGCCGCGCCAGTCTATCAGGTTTTCAGGTTTGGCGCCGTTCATACCTTCCCACCACGGTTCGTTCGTGTCCGCGTTTATGGCGGTATTTGTAAATAACGTCGGGTAAAAGGTGCCTTTGGTAAGGGTCGCCATCATGTTGGGATTCGTATTTTTAGACGTACCCGGCGCGACGCCGAAGAACCCTGTCTCCGGGTTTATCGCCCAGAGCCTTCCGTCCTCGCCGATATTCATCCACGCGATATCATCGCCCACCGTCCAGATCTTATAACCGGGGAGCACCGACTGCATCATCGCTAAATTCGTTTTGCCGCACGCGCTCGGCAATGCCGCCGCGATATAAGTCGTATCGCCGCTCGGATCCTGCGCGCCGAGTATGACCATGTGCTCGGCCAGCCACCCTTCCTGCAGGCCGAGATACGACGCTATCCTGAGCGAAAAGCATTTTTTCCCGAGCAAAGCGTTACCGCCGTAGCCCGATCCTATACTCCACACGAAGTGCTCGTCGGGAAAATGCATTATGAGGCGCTTTGCGGGATTCAGGTCGCCTACCGAATGCAGCCCTTTGACAAATTCTTTGCTGTTGCCTATTTTATCTATGATCTTTTTTGACATGCGCGTCATTATGCGCATGCTTATCGCCACATATACGGAATCGGTGAGCTGTATGCAGGCCTTTGCGTAAGGAGAATCGGGATGGCCCATCATATAAGGGAGCACGTACATCGTCTTTCCCTTCATACAACCGTCGGAAATAGCGCCTATCTTCTTCTTGGCTTCGTTCGGCTCCATCCAATTATTGTTCGGGCCGGCAGTCTCTTTATCCGGGTGGCAGACATATGTCAGATGTTCCGTACGCGCGACATCGGTAGGATGGCTGCGGTGATAGTATGCTCTTGGAAAAGTCTTCTGGTTGAGTTCCGAAAACACGGCGTGGCCGTCGATCTTCTCTTCTTTGATGCCGATCTCTATCAGGCGGCGGGCTTCCTCTTCGGAGCCGTCGCACCAGTATATCCTGTCAGGCTTGGTAAGTTTAGCCTGCTCCTCGACCCATCTTTCCAGCGGTGTTGCCATTTTATCCTTGCGGTTTAATTATAACCTTTATCGAATCTTTCGCTTCCGCGACCAATTTAAAACCTAAGCCCGTGTCCTTCAGGGCAAACAGGTTTGTTATCATATCATAAACGTTTACTTTATGCGAGGTAATTTTTTTCAGAGCCTCGATGTGGTCTTTCGGGCTTCCGGCGTATGAACTTACGATCTTTACCTCATTTCGCCAGAATATATCGTTTATAGGGACGGGAAATAACGCGTCCTTCTCCGCTGCCGCGAAAATAAGCACCGTCCCGCCGCGTTCGACAGACCTCAGGGCCTGTTCGAAGGCAGACTTAGCCCCTGCGCAAATTATAACGTGATCGGCGAGATATCCGTCATTCAAACTTTTTATTTTCTCAGGGGTATAGTCTTTGGCGTTCATGGCGTGATCGGCGCCGAATCTCTCCGCGGCTTTGAGGCGCGGAGCGGCAATATCCGTAGCGAATATCTTTTTAGCGCCGCCCAGCTTCGCGAGCTGTATGTGCAGGAGGCCCGATATGCCGCTGCCCACTACAAGCACCGTCTTGCCCTTCACGGGCCCGGCCATGCGCTGGCCGCGAATGACGCAGGCGAGCGGTTCAATGAACGTCGCTTCCTCGAAAGAGACACTGCGCGGGATCCGATAGACGCCCTTTTCGACGTTTATCTTCGGGATGCGGACAAATTCGGAAAATCCTCCGGGGTCGAAATTCGTCTTCCTGAGGGTATCGCAGACCGTCTCGTGGCCTGCGCGGCAGAAACGGCATTTGCCGCACGGAACATGATGCGAGGCCGAGACCCTGTCGCCGACTCTATATCCTTTGACGCCTTTGCCCGCTTCGACTACAGTGCCCGCGATCTCGTGGCCCAGGACGAGCGGGACCCTGTGGATGCGGTACCATTCGAGACAATCGGTCCCGCATATGCCGCTCGCTTCTATTTTCACAAGGAGCTCGCCGTCGCCTATAACAGGCCGGGGCCTTTCTTCGATACGGATGTCGTTATTGCTGTAGTAAACTGCGACGCGCATAAAGACCGGTTACAATACTTTCTGCAGCGATGAAGCTACGAAATCGTTGTCTTTGTTCTTATTGTCGGGGATATTTATCTCGTCTACTTTCGAAGCGCCCTTGGCTTCGAGAATGGCGCGTATATGTTTAAAACAATGCTTAACGCCGAGACCGCTGCCGGATGTCAAAAGCACGATGACGCGCTTGTCTTTGAGGCCCGACAAATTTTCGAGAAATGTATTTATCGACGGCACCGGGGCAAATGCCCATACCGGCGAGCCTATGAGCACAAGGTCGTAAGAGGCCACGTCGAATTTTACCCCTTGCCCGAGGATGGCCTTATCGCCTTTCCTGGCCGCCCTGCACTGGGCGAGGAAACCTTTTATCTCGACGGAGGGCTTAAGCCGCTGCACATGCACTTCGCCTTTGGGTTCCAGCATCTTTCCGAACATCCTGGCCACCCTGTCGGTATTGCCGCTGTAAGAATAGTACGTTACGAGTATCTTCATCGATCAGCCCCCTTTAAAATATTTATACTACCACCGCCACGCCGCGCCGGCGTAGCAGGCCACCTCGCTCTTCGATGCCAGCGCGCGTAAAAATATTTCGCCGTCCGAGCGCAGGATCTTCTTCGATATCACCAGCTCCATACCGAGATCTTTATTTTCGACGCTGTCTTTAAGCTTAAATGATACCATGCCCGGGCCCGCAAGCGCAATATCCGCTCCGAAAAGTATCGAATTTATTTTACCGCCGTTATATTTTATTTCGAACGACAATCCCGAGCCGCGCTTGAATTTCCACCGGCCGAAAAGGGCGATCGTCCGCTTTACGGGCTTTATCCTGCCTTCCAATTTTATCCCCGCTTCATACTTTATATAGTTCTCCGCAGGGATACCAATACCGGTTTTGAAATCAAAACAGGAACCCGAATCTCCGTCCAGCACATACGATATGCGGGCTTTGCCTTTTATATCCCAATGCCCTTTGAACGATAGACCGTGTACGCTCTTTTTCTTCCGTATGAGAACGGCCTTCTCATACCGGTATACGATCTCGTGATCCTTATTTATTTCCCAGGCTCCGTTCAAATGAAGGATGTCGGGCGAGCCGCCCTCTTTCTTCACCGCGAAGGACAGCCTGTTATTTTCATCCGCTTTCCACAGGCCCCGGAGAACTAAAGTATATGTAGCCTGCCCGCCGGACGCGCGTTTTGTAGTTACGGAAAAAGTGAGCGAGTCTTTCTCCGCGCCGAGCAACCGGCCTTCTATCGTCAGTTTGTCCCCGAATGTGCGCCTGGACTCCTTGTCCAGAGATAGGCACAACCTGTGATCGCCGTCGAGCGACCAGTTACCGCCTATATTTATCCGGTGCGGGATCTTTTCGCTTTCAGACTGGGGGGCTTTTACCTGATACGAGAGGTTATTGTTTTCGCCTATTTTGAACCGGCCTTCCAATACTCTGCGGAATTTTCTAAGGCCGCTTTCTTCGCCGTTGATCACAAGCCTGTTGAACGGGTCTATTTCGTAATATGCTCTTCGCATATATCAGCGGGCGCTATTCGAGCATTTTTAAAAAATACATGAGGGCGAGGCCGATAATAAAAGTTACCATTATAAGGGCGGACCTCTTCCCCCCTTCTTCTTTATGTAATTCGGGGATGAGGTCGCATGAAGCTATATAAATGAAGCCGCCCGCCGCGGCAGGCATAAGCACCGTTGAAAAACCTCCTATCTTGCCGGCGAAATAATAACCTACCAGCGTCCCCGCTATCGCGAAGAGCGCCGACAGAAAATTAAAGAACAGGGCTTTCAGCTTGGAGAAGCCGCCGTACACCAGGATGGTGAAATTGCCGAGCTCATTGGGGATCTCGTGGAATACTATAGCCAGCGTGGTCGCGATGCCGATCTTCACATCCACCAGGAAGACCGCCCCTATCACCAGCCCGTCACCGAAATTGTGCACGATATCGCCGACGATGTTCAGGTATGTGAACTGGTGTATCTTACATTCAGGTTCGTGGCAATGGCGCCAATGGAGGTATTTTTCCAATATGAAGAATAACATGTAACCCAGCAGTACGAAAAGGAACAACTGCCCGATATCTTTCGTATATTCCGCGGCTTCGGGTATGAGGTCGAGGAACGCGCTGCCTATCAAACCTCCGGCTGCGAAAGCCACAAGATATATTATAAGTTTTTTCAGGAGTTCGTCCTTCACTAAAAGCGCGAAGGCTCCCACTAAGGAGATAAGGCTTACGATAAAACTCGCCGCAAGCGCGAATATCAGGTTCATGAAAAAGACTCCTCTCTTGCGTTATTTTAGGGCTATTACTGACGTGAAAGGCCGCTGATACCGTCCGCCATTTTCTGGAATATGCCTATCTTCTTGAAAGGCACCGTTTCGACTTCATATTTTCCTTTTATCACATCGCCCGCCTTCTGGAATACGCTGTCCTCTTTTTCTTTTTTCGCGTCCTGCTCGGCTTTAATTGCCGCGGGCATTGCCATGGAAGCGGCGCAAATGATGAAAGATACGATAAATAGGCCTGTTATTTTTTTCATTTTCTCTCCTTTATTTATACCAGTCGGACTTCCCGGGCTGAACTGTGGTGCTTGTAGCGGCCGTCGTACCCGTAGTCGTCGACGTGGAGGCAGTAGTCGACGTCGAAGCCGACGTCGGCGCGGAAGTCGGCTGCACCAGCGTATCTCCCGACGAACCGTTAGAAGCCGACGAAGACCCGGACTGCGCCTGCGACGGGTACCACCCTTTATTCTGGAGGAACGGGTACCAATCTTTCTGTTCGGCGTAAGCGTAACCCGTCACGGCCGGTAATAAGATCAGCGCTGCCATTATAGCGCGCGGCATAACACCTCTATACATATTTTTCATGCGTCATTTCTTCGGGAAGCTCTTCCCTGAATTCCCGCGATATTTTTATATGCCGCGGGTCGGTCTTTTCTTTCCTCGCAAGACATATAAGCGTAACCACTATATCCCTGTCGAACCTTTTCCTGTCGGACTCGAATAACAGATAATCCAGCGACGCCCTGAGCGAAAACGATTTGCCCCTGTACGGCCTTTTCGTCATCAGCGCATCGAGGACGTCGACCACGCTTATAAGCTGGGAATATTTATCTATTTTTTTTATCCCTTTCGGATAACCCGAACCGTCAAGGCGCTCGTGATGATCGAGTCCGGCGATAGAACATATGACCCTGTCTTTCTTCAAATAATAATTCAGTAGAAGGTAGCCCATCACCGGGTGGGTCTCCATTATCATCCTCTCTTCCGATGTCAGCTTCCCGGGCTTGTTCAATATGGATATAGGTATGCGCGTCTTGCCGATATCGTGCGTAAATCCGCAATGGGTGATCGTATCTTTGTCGAACTTGCCCGGTTTATAAGCGAGGGAAAGCCTTATCGTCAAAGCCGCGACTATGAGGACGTGATGATAGGTGTAAGGCAGGTTCTGTTTCATGGTGCTCAGTTCGAAGATGAGATCGTTCTCGATCGCGAGAGCGCCGGCTATATCGCATACCTGTTTTTTGACGGCGGGCGGCTTCAATATGTTCGCGTATTTCGGATCGTAAAAGACTTTGTCGAAGTCCGCGAACAATTCCGTATTCTTTAAAGGTACCCGCGCCTGCTTATGCGCCTCGCCCATCTTCCGTATCTTTTTTATGACTGCCGGCGTTATCTCCGTATTCTTTTCTACCAGAAGATCGCCGTAAATGGTATACAGGTCGTTCAAAAGGCGCATGATCCCCTCCCCTTGAAGTTTAATTATATCATAAATTTATTTCGGGTGTGATATAATATGAAATATGAAAAAATGCGAACGAAGAAATATACTATACAGGCAATGGGGCTGTTCGGCGCCCAGAGCAACGATGATAATGGTGCACGGGCTCGGCGGCCACAGCAATAACTGGGAGCTGGTGGCGAATTTTCTCGTCGAGCATGGCATAGCCTGCTACTCCATAGAGCTTAAAGGCTTCGGCAATACCGAAGGCGTCAGGGGCCACATAGATTCCCTGAACGTTTACTTAAAGGATATACGCCGCCTTTACAGCATAGTGAAAAGAGAACACAGGAACCTCCCGGTATTCGTCGCCGGAGAAAGCATGGGCGGACTCCTTTCTTTCCTTTTAGCCATAAAAAAACCGGCGTTATTACGGGGGATAGTATGCGTCTCTCCCGGATTCGCCAGCAGTTTAAAATTTTCTCTGATGGAATACATCAGGATGATATCCGCGCGTTTCTACAATTCGAAGAAGCAATTCGTCATGCCTTTCACCAATGAGATGTGCACCCGCGATCCGGAATGCAAAAAGATCATGGATAACGACCCGCTCGAACACAAACTGGCCACCCCGAAACTTTTACAGAGCATACTGATAGGACAGGTGCTGAGCAGGCTGTTCAAACACAAGATCAGGACGGATACTTTATTTTTACTGGCCGGCGCCGATACTTTTGTAAGTTCGGAGGCGAGCAAAAAAATATTCGAAGGGATAAAGTTCAAAAATAAAGAGCTGCATGAGTACCCGGAGATGCGCCATAGCCTCACCATGGAGCTCGGCAGAGAAAGAGTATTCGCCGACCTGCTAAAGTGGCTAAATAAACGAATCTAAAATATCCGCCCTTTAAGGAAAGATCGCATGATAGATTCGATGGTGAAAGATGTCCTGAAGAATATAACCATCAGGGACGTCCTGGAAGCCATAAATAAAAAATACGGCAACAAGACGGCGCTCAGGATAAAGAACGAAGACGGCTCTTTCAGGGAAATATCCTATTTAAGGCTCGGGCGCAGGGCGGTGAGCATCTCTTCGGCCCTGATGAATCTGGGCGTCGATAAAGGCGACAGGGTAGCGATCCTCTCCGAGAACAGGCCCGAATGGGCGGCGGCTTATTTCGGCATCATCTCCTGCGGCGCGGTGATCCTCCCTGTAGACGTAAAACTCACCGACAATGAAATAAAATTCATCTTAAACGACAGCGAGGCGAAGTGCATCTTCGTCAGCGAAAAATATCTCGGCGCGGTAGACAGGCTAAGACCCGCCCTCCCCCATCTTAAAAGAACGATACTCTTCGATAAGACCGGCCGCGAAGACCTGGCGCAATTGGGCAAGCTCAGGATCCATCGCGGCAAAGGAAAAGAGCGCATCTCGTATCCCGACGATACGGCGATCATAGTCTACACTTCCGGCACGACCGGGATCTCCAAAGGGGTCGAGATAAGCTACAAGAACCTGCTCTTCCAGATGCTCGAATTCAGCCGGACTATCCGCTGCACGCCTAAAGAGAGGCTCCTGTCCGTATTGCCGCTCAACCATATGCTCGAAATAACCGGCGGCCTCATCGCACCGCTCTACGCGGGTTCCTGCGTCACATATTGCGATACACTGAAGACGAATATGCTCTTGCCGCTCATGCGGGAGGTTGGCACGACGGCGATCATATGCGTGCCGCTCGTCCTGAAACTGATACTCTCGGGCATAAGGAAGAAAGCGGCGAAGTTACCGCCGTTAAAGCGGCATATATTTAACGCATTCCTTGCCCTGTCGAGATTTCTGCTCAAATTCAGGATACGCGCCGGCAGGCTGCTGTTCCGCGCCGTCCACAAGGAATTCGGCGGGCGGCTGCACACATTCATAAGCGGCGGCGCGCCGCTCGACACGGATGTCGAAATAGATATGAACGCCCTCGGGTTCAGGATATTGCAGGGATACGGCCTCACGGAAACGGCTCCCGTCATTTCGGTCAATACTTTCTCCGATAACAGGTTCGGCTCCGTAGGCAAGCCTCTGCCCGGGGTCGAGGTCAGGATACTGAAAGAAAAAGAGGCGGACGCGGCCGGCGAGATATTGACCCGCGGCCCTCACGTCATGAAAGGTTATTTCAAGAACCCCGAAAAGACCGCCGAGGCAATAAAGGACGGGTGGTTCTACACCGGGGACCTGGGCTATCTGGACAAGGACGGCTTCCTTTATATCTCGGGACGTAAAAAGAATATGATAATCTTAGGCGGCGGCAAGAAGGTGTTCCCGGAAGAGATCGAGGCCGTCATGGCAAACAGCCCTTATATAAAAGAGATATGCGTCCTGCCCAGGATAGCGGCCCGGGGCCTGCGCGAAGGGCATGAAGAGGTCTATGCCATCGTGGTGCCGAACCTCGAAATGTTCGAGCGGGAAAAGGACTCCGCGAAAGAAGCGGTGGAGTTAAAAATATCGTCCGAGATCTCGCGGCTGGGCAAGGAACTGTCGGCGTATAAAAGGATAGTGAATTTCGATGTGTATTACGGGGAATTACCGAAAACGGTAACAAAAAAGATAAAACGTGACGCGGTTGCCGAAATGGCTAAGGATTTATAACTAGCCTCCCTGCCCCTCTTCTATCCACTTTTCATCGGTCACGAAATGCGCTATGGCCGTCCTGTTCACATAAGAATAAACTACGTGGATAAGCCCGTCTTTGGTCTGTATTACCGACGGGTAAGTGCTGACTGTGCCCGCCTTGAACTCTATCACCCTGCGGCGCGGCCACGTCCTGCCTTCATCGTATGACAGCGCTATCGTAATGCCGGTCTTATCGGTCTTGGAATCGTTGGACACCAGAACAACGTGGCCATTCTTCAATTTCAGCATCTCCAAAGCCGTCCCGGGATTCTTTACATCGGAAAATCCCCACCCCCACCAGTTATATCCGAGGTCGCGGCTTGTAGACTGCCACGCCAACCTGGGCGGCATACCGGTCCTCATAAGCGCGAACAGGCTCGAATCCGAGCGCTGGATGATGGTCGGCTGGAGGCCGAAAAAGAACATGATATACCTGGGCCCTTCCCAGGTCAGGCCGCCGTCTTTGGAAATAGCCACCGCGGAAGATGTGTGCAGATCGGTATATATAGGAAGGACTATAGGGCCTTCTTTGAGTTTTATCGGGTGGTTCTTCGGCAAAAACCACGCGAGCTTTCCTAGTTTGCGCGGCGCGTCCCAGGTCCTGCCCAGATCGGCGGACGTTTTTACCATTATCGTGTCCTTGACCAGTTTGTAGACCCTTCTCTCTTCCGCCCAGAATAACCATAATTTTTTATTTTCGTCGAAATACAGGACGGGGTTTTTGTTGGAATGGCCGGGAGTCGAGTAAATGACCTCCGGGCTAGTCCACTTATCGGAGCCGGCAGGCTTTCTCGCGCCCCATATCGCGGCATATTTACTGCCCGGTGTCGCGCCGTACCAGACGACGAATAACTCCCCGTCCGGAAGTTCCGCCATGCTGGCCGCGTGAGGCGACGGGAGCGAGCTCGGTTTAAATATAAATTCCTTATAAGGTAAAGTTTCGGCAAATGCCGGCAGGGAAATAAAAAATACCAAAAACAGGGCGAGTAACGTTTTTTTGTTCATGCGGTCCTTTCAAAGTTAGCTAATTGTATCATCTGCGCAGAAAAATAGGAAGCAAAACCTTACGGCTGTGCTATAATTATTTCACATATGAAAAAGATCAGGCTGGGCATAGACGCGCGGATATTCTCTCAAGCCATGAACGGCGTGGCCCGCTACGCCATGGCGCTCGTAAAAGGCCTTTCCGAATGCGAACAATTCGAGATATACCTGTTTTCCGACTCGCCTCTGAGAGAAGAATACCGCGAATATTTCTCGGGCCATCACCTCGTCCTGTTCGATAACCGGAGGTTTAAAAAATACTGGAAGAATTGGGTCCTCCCCTTCCAACTTCTAAAACACGGGATAGACCTGTACCATGCCGTATGGGATAAAGGAGTCCCCCTCTTGTCGCCATGCCCTGCCATAATGTCCATACACGATCTATACTCTATCTCGGACATAAATAAAACCTCAAGCCTTAAAAAGAAATCCCGCAGGTTCTCCGGACTTTTCCTCGAAGGACGGGCGGCCAAAAAGATAATAACCGTGTCGGAAAGCACGAAAAAAGAGATAATGAAGAAATTGCGTGTCCGCCCCGAAAAGATAACTGTCACATACTTAGACTGCGATAAGCGCCATATAGAAAAGATGCTGGCTAGAGGGCCTGCCATCGCACTCCCCGCAGGCCTCCGGCCAAAGGAATACATTGTAAGCATTGCCGGCAGGCTTGATGACGTCAGGAAAAATATCCCATTTTTAATAAGATCGTTCTCCCGATCTATAAAGGACGGCGAGAATAAAAATGGTTGCCGTAAGCTTGTTATAGTCGGCAGTTATAATGAGAATAGCCCTTCGTTCGGCAGGCTGAAAGATCTCGTAGACGAGAGCGATCTGCGGGAAAATGTAATATTCACCGGATATTTACCTGATCCCGTCCTGTATCATCTCGTAAAAGAGGCCGGGTTCATGGTATTCGCATCCCTCTTCGAAGGTTTCGGCATCCCTTTACTGGAAGCGTTCTTTTTAGGCGTGCCCGTCATAACGAGCAACACTTCTTCCATGGCGGAGATAGCCTCGTCGGGCAGCGCTTTACTGATAGACCCGGTTTCCGAAAATGAACTGGCAGCGGCAATGACATCCCTGTGCGGGGATCCCGCTTTAAGGGCAAAGCTCGCGGAGAACGGGCGCAGGCGGCTGCGCGCGTTCGACTGGGACATTACGATAAAGAAAACGATATCCGTCTACAACGAGGTTTTGAAGGCCAGATGAGCGCGACAGAGAAAGCGAAAGTATCCGTTATCATCCCCGCCTACAACAGGGCGCATACCCTGATGCCTGCCGTAAAGAGCGCCATCGATCAGCATTACGATAATATGGAAATAATAATAGTGGACGACTGCTCTTCGGATAATACCAAAGACGTTGTAGCCGGCATAGCGGATAAACGTATAAAATATTTACGCCGCGCAAAGAACGGAGGGGTCGCGGCCGCCCGTAATGACGGCATAAGGGCAGCCTCGGGCGATTATATAGCTTTCCTGGATTCGGACGACGCGTGGATGCCGGGCAAGATCGAAGCCCAGCTGAAAGCTTTCGCCGAAAATGAAAGCGCAGGGCTCGTGTTCGTGAACGCTTATGAAACCGCGGCGGACGGCGCTGCGAGATCATTTATCGACAGGCCTGAACCTTCGCGCGTTGTTTACGGATCAAAGGATAGGGCGGCCGGAATATTCCCGGGGTCTATAATGGTAGCGCCTCCGACCGGCTGGATGATCAAAAAGGCCGCCATTGACAAGACCGGGTTCTTCGACGAGAACATGAGCGTATGGGAGGATTGCGATTACCTCGCGAGGCTTGCCGCGCGGTTCGATATATATTTCGTTAACGTCCCTCTTATCGTTATAGCTGCCGGCGGATCCGATCATTTAAGCCGGAATATGCTCTCATGGCACGAAGGCAAGAAAATATTTTACGCTAAGCACGCGCTTTCGATGGATAGAGACAAGCGCCACCTGTTCCGGTTCTACAAAGGCATGGCAAAGGATTGTTTTATACTGAAAGACAGGGATAATGCCGCGAAGTGGATCAAAAAAGCACTGCGCCTGAACCCGTTCGCGCTGGATCTATACTTTAAACTGCTGCGCCTTTATCCATCCCCTTCTCATCAAAGATCTTCTTAGCCTTATCGAAATAACCTTGGGCCTCTTTTGCGTTGCCGGCCTTATTGTATAACAGGCCTATGGCGTAATACGCCTCGCCGAAGTTGGAATCCAATTCTATCGCCTTCCGGAAAGCGGCGATAGCTTCGGTATCTTTGCCCAAAGCACTGTAAGAATTGCCCATATCATAGTAAGCGTAGGCAAATTTCGGGTTGATCCTGAGGGTCCTCTGAAATAATATTATCGCGTCCTCGTGCTGGTTCAGCTTACCGTATACCTGACCCAATTTATAGTTTGCATAGTAATCGTTCTGGTTTATCAGGATGGATTTTTTGAAATAAGCTACGGCCTCTTCCGGTTTATCCATCGATAAGAAAAGATCCCCGAGGCTGTTATACGGCTGAAAAAATCCCGGGTCTATCTCTATCGCTTTCTGGAAAGACGCTATCGCCTTCTCGGTATTGCCCAATGCGAGGTATGCCTCGCCCATATTCTGATAAGCGGCGGGGTATCCGGGATTCAACTGGATCGCCTTTTGAAAGCATTCCACCGCAGCCTGCGGCTGGCGCAGGACCAGATATATGCACCCTTTTTTGAAATACGCTATCGGGTAATCCGGCTCAAGGGCGATGGCCTTGTCGAATTCGGCAAGCGCCGATCCGAAATTACTCTTGTCGTAATATTCTTTGCCTGCGATCAAGTGGTCTTCCGACGTCTCTTCGGCGAAAAGGCCCGCGCAAAATACCGGAAGCGAAGCGAAGATCGCTATCGCGATAAGGCCGGCTATGATCATCTTAATATTCTTCATGGTGATGCCTCCTGTTGATATAAATAATCGACATTCTAAGCAGGACGCTATTATATCATTTTTATACTGCAGAGTGAATATCCTTTACATTCTATCTATTTTATTGCCGCTTGGCGTAATACGTAAGTCTAACCCGATATTTTCGAGTTCTTCGTTGATCTCAGGTATCGTTTTCGGGGTTTTTTGTTCGATGAACCATTTCCAGCGGCCGTTCCTGTTCCAATCACCGGGTAGGACCATATTGACCATCATATGCGCCCAGTCCACCTGCGGAGGATTAGGCCAATTCGAAAGGTCCAGCCAGAATTGTTCTTTGTCGCGCGCGGAAAGCAAATTATAAAACGGGCTTTGAGCCCGAAAAACATCCTCGAAATACGGCCTTACGGGTTTACGGGGGATCGTTATCTGCCATCTGAATACCGCCATCATGCAGCGGGCGCCGGCCAGATCTGCCTTCATTATATCAAGCGCCACCAATGTGTACGCGCATAAAAATTTCCGGAAACGCAATTCTTCGCCGCCGTATAATTCGGACACACAAGCTTTATGCGGATCCTCCGCCTGCCGGCTTTCCGTGATCCCATATTTTTCTTTAAGGGCAGAAACGGCGCTTAAAGCTTTGCCCGGATCCTTTGAAAAATAAGAGAGCCGGGCGGTATCATAATTACCGGCCACATTTATATAATAACCGCTGACGGCATCAAGCCATTCACTGCCATACAGAAAAGGCCGCATGTCGTCTATCGTCTTATAGTAATTTTCGAATTTTTTATTGCCGGGGGCCTTCAGGTAGAACCTTCCGAACAGGTCTTCCGTAGTCAGCTTTGTGAGATCGGGGAACATATTCTTTATATGCTTCCCCGCCCTTCTATTATATCCATCATCTTCCGGGCGTTAGGAAAATTCGGCTTGATCGATAATGCCTTTTTAAGATTTTCCCCGGCCATTGCGTAATTTCCCTGCGATAGGTATATACTTGCGATATTGCTGTATGCCTCCGCGTAATCGGGCCGAAGTTCGAGGGCTTTTTTATATTCTGCCATGGCGTCCTTTTCCCGGCCCATGGCGCTATAGACATTGCCGAAATTAAGACGGAGCCGGGCATTGTTCGGCGAATACTTTATGGTATTTTTAAAGAACGTTACTCCGTCCTTCCAGTCCTTATTCCGCTCGAACGTCAGGATACCGAAGAAAAGGAATAAGCCCGCCAATAAAAAGACGACCGCCGGTTTGTAAAAAAAACGCGCGCAGGCAAGGCCTATCATCATATATATGCCTATAGCCGGAAGATAAAGCCAGTGCTCGGATATGAAACTGTTTATAGGGACTATGTTAGAGACCGGCAGAAGGCCGATAAAAAACCATAGGGATGCGAAAAAAACTTTCCGCGATCTTTTGCGGGCTATATAGACCATGACGGCTATTACCGACATCGCGGCTAAAGCTATGAATACTTCCGGGTTAGCGAAAGATGTCGCCACCTTTACCTGCCGTTCCATGTGCAGCCCGAACGGCAGCGCCAAAAGGAACAGGTAGACGCATACGGCCTTAAATGTGGTGAGCATCCTTATATATAGATTGAATTTACCCATTATCGTGGACGGGGCCGCCGCGGAGAAATCGAGGATCGTCTTCCTCATAATGACATAGGCTAAAAAGACCACTAAATAAGGAATGACCAATGAATAGAGCTTCGCGCGGTCCTTTTGGCCGGAGAAAACGAATATATACAGAATAAAAAATAAAGGCAGTATCATCCCTATCTCTTTCGAGAGCACAGAGGCGGCGTAAAATAAGATAGACAGCGCGTACGGGACATAGCGGATCCCTTTATTTTCCGTCGATGCTTCGGCCGCGCGCAGGAAAAGGATGAACGAGATGAGGAAGAAGAGCAGATAAAGAGGGTCCGCCCTCCCGGCAACGTATGTGACGGCTTCCGTATTTATGGGATGGATGCCGAACAGAGAAGCCGTCACGAAAGCGACAAGCCAGTTCTTGAAGATCTTCAACGAAAGTATGTATAAAAATACCGCGCATAGTGCGTGCAATAATATATTCGTCAGGTGAAAACCCAGCGGCAGGCTCCCCCACAGGAAACGGTCGATCATGTATGATAGTTCCTGGATGGGCCGGTAAAAATTATTTATATTACCGCTTGTAGCGGCGAGGTATGTTTTGAATATGCGCGCCGCATTATTGAAACTATTTATGGCGGTATTGTCCCTTATCAGGAACTCGTCGTCCCAAATGAAATCATTATTCAGGGCGCTCGAGTAAGCCGCAAGGACAAGCACGGCTATTACGATGACCGATAAGACGTGCACCCATTTTTTAATGACCGGCGCCTTCTCATCCTCCTCCTGCCGCAGGCGCTGCCCGGAGGGTTTCCCTTCCCGCAGGCCCATTTTACGGAGATACTTCGAGACGCTCCTCTCACGCAAACCCAATTCATCGGCGATTTGCCTGGCGGTTTTAGTCCCTATGTTCTTCGCTATATATTCTTCCTGTGACTGTTTCATTATTTAAAACCTTACGGGCTATCGTCTCGGCGGCTGGGGCGGCGGTGAAGGCGGCCGCGGCGGCTGGGGCGGCGGCGTCTGAGGCTGAGCCGGAGGCATCTGGCGCTGCATAGCCGAAACCCTCTGGGCCTCTTCTACGACTTCCATTTGCCGCGCCACCTCTTTAGCCTGGTATGCATTTATCTGGATGTACACCTTATCCAAAAGCCCTTTCAGCGCGGCATCGTCGAGGTCTTCTATATTCACTTCTTCCGCCCCGCGGGGATATGTATATCTATCTTCTCCGTCCGAGCCTTTCTTTTTCTTAAGCTCCGGGATGCCCTTCAGGACCTCCTCGTTATTTCCGGTCTCCTCTTTTATGATCTTTAACATATCCTCCCTCGCCATAGCAGGCGCCGATCCGTTAAAAGGCGGCAGGGATGCTTTCTGCCCGGGGACGGAGGAAACTGCCGGAGAAGGCCGCGCCGGAATATTTTTTCCGGTAAATTTTTTCCACATTCTCGGGATCAAACCTTCACCGGCCTGCGCCGACGCTGTAAGAGGCGTCAGGATGATCACCAGAGATATTATCAAAATTTTTGATAGATCGTTCACGATTTTACGCATATGCTTTTATCCGGGATATCCTACAGTCTGTGCCAGAATTATCTTCTGGCCGGAGCGCAGCTTCATAGCTTTGGCCAATGCCGGCCTGTCCACCAAACCGCGCACTACCGTAGCAAGGCCGGCCGAGGCGCAGTAAAGATACACGTTCTGGCTTACGAAACCGGTATCTGTGGCCACGTAGAAATCCGCGTCCGCCGCGGCCATCTTACCCATCTTCGAAACGTCCGCCACAAATATGAGATTTACAGGAGCGTCCTTTACGAAAGGCTGCGCGCCGCTGGCGGCCCTGAGGTCATCGTTCGATACCTTGACCAGCGTGTTGGTTTTGGCATCATACAGATACAGGCCGCTTGCCATTGCCGCGTAAATATCTATCTCCTGCATATTTCTTGCCGAAGGCGCCGTCCTTAAACCGGTAGCCGGCCGGCTGATGCCGTTAGCGGCCCAGAGCATATCCGACATCACCTGTAAGGGAATATCTTTGGAGCTGAAAGATCTCTGCGACATCCTCTCTTTCAGCGCCTGCATCAAAGGTTTCCCGCCTTGCGTCTCGGGATCGGGCAGTTTTATCGATCCCGCGCTCTCCGCCGATACGGCCGCAGAATAGGCCGCCAAGATTGCCAGCGTGAAACAAGCCGTTAAAATTTTTCTCACCTGCATATCATCCTCCTGCATTTACCGGATATGTCGGCGATAGCGCCGACGGGACAAAAATACCTGCACCAGAATTTCGGTATAAAGAACGCCGCCGATAAGATGGCCGCCGCGATAAAAACGGCCGCCCAGGCCCAGGCATACCACCCGTTCCCGAAATATTTTACCCACGCCGACGAGGTAACGGTCAGAAAATAGACGGCGGCAACAGCAATAAGTATAACATAGGAAGACACGGATAACCAGGCCGCGGGCTTTAAATGCTTCTTCGATATAGCTACCTGCGCCTCCTGGAACGAGCCTAAAGGACAAAGGCGCGCGCACCAGAATTTGCCGGACAGGTTCAGCCCTACGAACGCGCCGAAGAGAAAAGTCCTCGATATCCCCCATGGACATTTATCCGGGCAGGCCCTGCAGAATACATACGGCACTTTAAAATAGCAGCGGAATACCGGCAGCAGGATCACCGGGAGAAATATGAGGCCGCCGATAAATTTCAGCCAGAAGTACGGCAGTAATTTTTGGTTTACCCATTTTATTATAAGAAGGGCGAACGACGCGGCGCAAATTATTTTGATAAATAACGAGAACGGCGGCCGCCAGAAAAAATAAAGCAGGCGCAGGCTGCTCTCCGAATAGGCCATACTTGCGAAGAATATACCTATGAGGGCGAAGAGCCAGAAGAAAACGGAATTTTTTATACCGCTTATGATATTGCCTTTGCTCAAGGTCGTCATCTTATTTATAGATTATATCACGACTGCGCAAAAATATTAAAACAACCGCGAGGTTAAGGAACGCAACGGCTAAACAGCTCTGGACCAGGCCCAGTACGGGGATCATAAATACACCCGTCAGGGCCGCGCCCAGGCAGGAGCCTAACAGATCGAGCCCGTAAGTCAGCCCTGCCGAAGAGCCGGCAGCCGCCTCTTTTTTGCCGGCCAGGTATATCCTGTTGGACAGGGCAAATAGCGCCCCTCCCTGCAACCCTGCTAATAAGGACAGCGCGGGAAAGAAAATGGCGGCGCCGAACCAATGGGCGTAGCCGGTCTTGGCGGCCGAGATCAGGTTGACCGCGGCCGGGAATATGAATGCATAGACTGCGATGCTTAATTGAACGACGAGAAATTTTATCTTCGATCTCCCGGGGCCGGCATCGGCCCTCGATTCATACCATCCGGCCAGGGCGAGCCCGAGCATGAAAAACGTAAATAACATGCCGAGCTTGAAATACAGATACCCGTATATGACCTGGAACGAGAATAAGAGCATTATCTGTATCGCAGCCTGGCTGAATCCCATCACGAAAACGCCGGCTAACGCGGGCTTGGCGGAATTCCCGGTATTCTTTAAGCCCAATAGCATAATAAAAATGCCGGCCAATGCAAATACCGACCAGATGATGCCGCCGGAAGCCGTTCTTAAAACATTCGTCATCAGCGAATCGCGGAATTGCGATGCCCAATAGATGATGGCGTAATAATACGACGACGGCCTGAAGTCGAAATTGATCCTCGCTCCGGATCTTTTAAGCGCGTCTTCCGTGTAGCGGACCTTGTCGGCAGACATCCTGGCAAACAGATAATCCTCCCGCATATATTGCAGATCGAGCTGCCGCTCCTCCGCTCTCCGCATCAGCAATTTGTAGTCATAAGTAAGCCCTCCGGGGCTTTCGGATGCCAGGAAATACGCGGTATTGCCGGGGATGACTTTCACGTCCGCAAATTCCTTCTGCAGGGTCGCGCGGACCGAACTTAGGTATTCGGACATATCCGGATCTATATAGCTTTCGGAACCGCTCAGGCCGAAACTTATTATGCCCCCGTCCGTTAAAACATTTTTTGCTTCGCGGAAAAAGTCGCGGGTGTAAAACCGGTTCAACTGCGCCGTATACGGGTCTCCGAGGTCTATTATGATGCAGTCATATTTATTTCCGGTCGTCTTGATAAAATAGCGGCCGTCCATATTTTTGATCGAGACCCTGCCGTCGTCGAGGGCTTTCGTGTATCCGCGCGCGAGGAAGCTGCGCGCAAGCCTGACCAGTTCCGGGTCGAGCTCGACGTAATCGATATGCCTGACCGGATATTTCAATATTTCATCGACGAGGCCGCCTATCCCCCCGCCTATCAGAAGTATGTTCTTCGGGTCTTTATGTTCCAAAAGGCAGAAATGGACCGCTTCTTCGGAGATCTTTTTATCCGGCACACTGCAAAACCTTATCCCGTTATTAATGAAAGATATCTGCCCGTCCCTTTTTAACGTGACCAGGTTGGCGTAAACGGAGTTCCTCGCGTCCAGGACTTCGTAGCCCTTCCACTGCTTTTTGAATGAAAATATCTCCGCGTTTTTCCATCCCTGCAACATCCATACCAGGCCCAGCGAAATTATGATCACGGCCGCGCCGGCTCGCGCCATTCTTTTTTGCGGCGCCTCGGCAAAGAAGAAAGCCGCGGCCGCATTGAGCAGGCTGAGCACGGACATTATTTCGAAGGAATTAAAATATCTCAACAGGACGAGGCTTACGATGCCACCGCCCAGGATAGACCCGAACGCTTCCATGGCATAAACCCTGCCGATGCCCGACGCTTTATCTTTTATTTCGTATATCCGGCACGCCAGTATGAACATGAAACCCATGACGGCGCATAACGGGATCAGGACAGCGATACTTGAAAATGCCAGGATATGAAAAGGAAGGATCTGCCCGGGGTTGATACCTAAGATCGGCCTTATCAGCCTGATGAGCAATATCCCGAACGGCAGGAATATACTCAGGAATATCTGCAGCAGCACGAAAACGAGGTTCTTCCGTTTTATTCTGTCGGCAAGCTTTCTCAATAATAACGCGCCGACGGCGCCCGACAGCATCCAGCCGGCCAGTATTATACCGACGGAAAGCTCGTCCCCGGAAAAGACGATAAGGAATTCCCGGATGAAGACTATCTGGGAAGCCATCGCGGTGGCTCCGAGGCATATTATGGAGAAGAGTAAAGGCTTTTTCATTGTTTTTAGCCCAATATGAAAATTACGCCGAACAGTATCAGAACTGCCGCGCAGATCGACCTGAATATCATGTTAGCTGCCGGAGACATGGCAAATTTTTTCGGGAATACATTTAATACGCCCGTTATCCCGGCGGCAAGGATCAAACCTGAGAAAAAAGTGCCCAACCCGAACGCGAGACCGTAAACGGCGCCCTGCAGGAATGTTTTAGATACGAGCGCGATCTCCGTCAAGAGCCCTATTAAAGGAGGGCACGGGCTCACTCCTACCATAAAACCGAAGACGAAGGAGCCGCCGCCATGCAAAACCCGGTGGACGCGCCCCGAACAGGCTTCTCCCATCTTTTGCCTGTAGAAAAAGATATATATCCCGAAGAGGATACTTATAACGCCCGCGGCGGGTCTAAAATAAAAAGAGATGTTCGAGCCGGTAAATTGGCGCAATATTACGCCGGACAATCCCGCTAAAAACCCGAGCGCCGTGTAGGCGAGGACTCTCCCGGATAAAAATACGGCGATCACAAAAAGTACTTTTTTATAGCCCTCTTTTATGCCGGCGCCGAGGGCAAGAGTTATCGGAAGGCAGTAAAGAAGGCACGGCCCGCTGATCCCGAGGATAAAACCTATGGAAAAAACCTGTAATGCAGGAATGAGCATCTACTTTTCCCAGCGCCCCGCGACCGGATAACCGCAATAAGCGCATTTGCCGTCTTTTATATTTACTTCCCTTACCCTGTAACCTGTGCGGGAGACTAAAAGTTTCCCGCAATTCGGGCAATACGTATTCTCGTACACGTTGACAAAAGGGACGTTGCCGATATAGACATACTTTAACCCGACGCTCTTTGCGATCCTGTATGCCTCTTCCAATTTCTCGATCGGAGTGGGCGGAAGATTGGCCAATTTGAACGCAGGCGTAAAACGGCTGAAATGCAGAGGCACGTCATCGCCGACATTTTCCTTTATCCATACGCACATTTTCCGTATCTCTTCGGGGCTGTCGTTCTGCCCGGGGATGACTAAGTTCGTTATCTCGAGCCAGACGCCTTCTTTTTTTTACCGTCTTGATCGTATCGAGGACCGGCTGCAGTTCGGCGAACGCCCCCATCTTCCGGTAAAAAGCTTCATTGAAACCCTTCAGGTCGATATTCACCGCGTCCATATATTTGAGCAGCTCTTTAAGCGGCGCTTCATTTATGTAACCGCATGAATGCATCGTATTCTTTATCCCCTTCTGGCGGGCGAGCTTAGCGATATCGAGCATATACTCATAAAAAACGGTCGGCTCGGTGTAAGTGTACGCGATGTATTTACAATCGTTCTTTACGGCAGCTTCGACGATCTCTTCGGGCGGGGTGAAACGGCTCTTCACTTCGTCGGGCTTCGCCTGCGAGATCTGCCAGTTCTGGCAAAAGAGGCAGCGCATATTGCACCCCGCCGCCGCTATAGAAAACGCCTTTTCCCCCGGAGCGACGTGAAAGAACGGCTTCTTCTCTATAGGGTCGATGTGCAGAGCTACCGGCTTGCCGTATCCCAAAGCGTAAAGAGTGCCGCCCCTGTTTTCGCGCGCCGTGCAGAAACCGCGCGCGCCGTCGCGGATAACGCATTTGCGCGGGCATAGTTTGCACTGTATGACGGTGTCCTTGAATTTTTCCCAGTAACTCGCGACATGAGGCCCATCCTGTTTCCCTGCCGGGGCAGCCGGCGCGACGGCAAAAGTAACCGCGCATAGCGCCGCGACGAATATGAGAGCAGGTTTCGTTCTCATTACTTTACGAAGAACATCAGGACGGGGGCGATTAGGAGGGCATATAAACTTATCACGGGATATATGAATGACATCAGAGCGGCAAATAAAGACACGAGCGGAAAGACTAAAAGTTTCTTCTTTTCTTTATCGATATAGCGACGCGTGACCGTTTCGCTTATCAGCCTGTAGCCTTTTGCCGCGTATGCCCAGTTAAAATAATTGAATACGCCCACTACGAACATATTCGAGGCGAGGAACGCTTCTGCGACCGGATCCGTCGGGAACTTGTTGACCAGAGACGAGGAGAACGGGATGAGCGCTATGAACATCAGGGTCAAGACGCTTATCCATAAATGGGCGCGGTCGGTGTGTTGTATAAAATGGGCCTGGTTATGGTGCACGAACCAGAGGTAACCCAGCGTAATGAAGACTATCATGTAAACGATGATGTCCTGGAAACAGCCGGTGAGGAACTGCTCGATGCTTACGGTCCTGAATACGCTGATATCATGCGGGACTTTTATATCCAGCACCAATATGGTCATGACGATGGCAAATATGCCGTCCGTCAGGGCGCTTATCCTATGCGGTAAAACTTTATTCTGCGTTACGTTCATAGTTAGTTATAGTATATCATATTTTTGCCGGATTATTGCCCGGCGCCTTCCGCGTATTTTTCGTATCCGGCCAGCGCCATGCCGAGCGAGGCCTTGGCCCAGTTCAGCGGGACTATGGGCGACGGCAAATAATATTTTTGCCCGTCCACGACCACCGTATTTATGCTCTCCGGCAGCAACCAAGGCTGGGCGGTGTTGCCGTCCGCTGTAATAGAACCGCCCGTGATCTGGCCGAGCGCGCGCTTAATGTGGACCGCAGCTAAGTATATATCCTGTTCGCGGAGCTTCGGGTCTTTTGTTATCCCGGCGAGATGCAGCCGCGCCATTGCCAGCAGGCTGTCGAAAAACCACTGCGCTTCGGTATCGGGGATAAGCCCGCCCAGCCGGCCCAGGAAAGCGTCTTTCGAAGACGTGTCCGCCGTAAGGGACGCGCTGTCTTTGCCGGAAGGCTTTATCCAGAAATTCCCGCCCTGGTAGCTGTCGTTGTTATACCGCAGGACGCCCGCCGGACGTTTGAGCGTTTCCACTATAAGGAGCGCTTTTCTCATCTCTTCTTCGCTCAACCCCTCGAGCGGCGAAGGCTGTATCAAAGTTATTAGCGCTGCGTCTGCCCGACGAAAATGTATGTCTTCCGGCTTGTAATCCGGCGACTCTCCCCCGAGGAACAGCTGGTATCTGACGGTCTCCAGGCCTTTATTTACAAGAAACGTTAAATTGCCGTCCGACCAGGATCTCTTTATATTTTCGTTCTCTTTTTTGAGCATAGGAAAAAACTTTTTGCGCAAAGCGTCCGCCGGCTTCTCTTTATTTTTATACAAAAGATCGCACCAGGCTTCGAGAGAGCGCGCGGCGAGGCCTATACTGGAGGTATTTTTACGGGTTATCTCTTCCCATGAGCCTGCGTCCTCATAATCGTAGAAAGATATGGCTGAAAGGAACGACGGGTATAAGCTCAAGGCTTTGAATCTTTTCTCGGTCAGGTCGTCAGGCGTCAGGAGGCCTTTTGTGAATGCCTCTGCCAAAGCCGTAAAAAATATCCCGTGAGCGTCGATCTGCCTGTGATTCCAATGCTGCGGCTTTCCGTCTATTATGACATCGTCCAGGGCGGGCGAACTGCCGTCGAACCGTATGTGAGGCACCGCCATTTCGTCCTGCGCGATCGCGGGATCCGCTATCACACCGGAAAAACGTTTATACTGCGCGTCCGTAGAATAGTAATCCCATAATGCCAGGATAAGGCGCCGCGCGTCATTCCGGCGGGCCGGGTCTTCGAGAAGCGAATAATATACCCATACATTGTCCCTGACCCATATGGCGTCGTAGTGCGTCGCGTCTTTTTCTTTCTCGGCGCTGCGCGAGGCGGCAGGAGCGAAACCCCTGTCATTAAGTTTTATGTAAAGGCTGTCCTTCAATGCCCGGCGTATATCGGATAAAGCTTTCTTGTCTATTTTGGCCTTTACCCAATCCGCGACTTTGTCGTTGAACACGGTTATGAATTCACCTTCGGGCGAAAGGACGGTCCGGCAGGGCTTTGCTGAAAGGAGATATTGTTTTACGTTATCGTATCCGGCGGTGCCCCGGTTTTCCTGGGCGAAGGCGGCGCCGGAGGCCAGAAGTAAACCTATAGTCAGACTTATTACGCGTTTATTCGCCGTCATTTAAGCAGATCGCCGCGGCCGACTTCGTAATCGCCGATCTGGCGCTCGTATTCTTCCGTCATCATGCTCGAAGATATTATGAAATCTGCCGACGCGCGATTGCAGGCCGCCGGAATATTGTAAACGACCGCTATTCGTAAAAGCGCTTTAACGTCCACGTCATGAGGCTGGGGCTGCATGGGATCCCAGAAAAATATAAGGAAATCTATCTCGGAATTCGCTATCTTCGCGCCGACCTGCTGGTCTCCGCCCAGAGGGCCGCTTTTCAATTTATTGATCTTAAGCCCAAGTTCGCGCTCAAGTATGGCCCCCGTCGTCCCGGTAGCGATAAGTTCGTGTTTTGCCAGGGAACCTTTATTGAACTTTGCCCACTCGAGCAGGTCCTTCTTCTCATTATCATGCGCTATAAGAGCGATACGTTTTTTCACCGCCATCTTAATGGTCTTTGTCTGCATCCGTCCTCCTTATCTTATTATTTGAAGTATGCCACAACCAACCGAAAAATACAAATTTATCGAGCCTTTGCGCGGGGTTTTGTATATAATCATATATAGGATAAAAGAAAGGATGCGGTTATGCATAATTTTATCGGGGAATTATTCGGAACGATGGTATTGGTATTGCTCGGGGACGGGGTGGTCGCGAATGTCCTCCTGAAAAAAAGTAAAGGCGAGAATTCCGGCTGGATGGTCATCGCCAGCGGGTGGGGCCTCGGCGTGGCTATAGCCGTTTACGTCGCCGGCTGGGTCAGCGGAGCGCACATCAACCCTGCCGTTACGCTGGGGTTCCTGGTGATCGGTAAAATAGCGCTGAAAGATGTGCCGTATTATATCGCGGGCCAATTGATAGGCGCTTTTCTGGGCGCGGTGATCGTATGGCTGGCGTACCTGCCGCACTGGAAAGTGACCGAAGATCCCGACAAGAAACTTTCGGTTTTCTGCACTATGCCCGCTGTGCGCAATTACAAAGCGAACCTTCTCTGCGAGATCATAGGCACCGCCATGCTCCTTATGGGCATACTCGGGATATTCAACGTCCACAATTCGATCGGCAGCGGCGTCGGGCCGTATCTGGTCGGCATACTCATATTCAGTATAGGGCTTTCCATAGGCGGCCCTACGGGTTACGCCATAAACCCCGCGCGAGATCTTATGCCGCGCATCGCCCACGCGGTCCTCCCTATCCCCGGGAAACGCGATCCCGATTGGGCATATTCATGGGTACCTGTCGTCGGGCCGCTAATAGGCAGCGTCCTGGGCGCAGGACTTTATCACATTATATTTTGAGGGCTTACTTGTTTTTCGGCCGGGCGAGGAATGCGAACGACACGCACCATATGATCAGCGTTGCGACCGATGGGACGCCCCATTCGTCGAACGGGCCGAGATGGCCCACGGCCTGTGCCAGGAAAGCGAGCAAACTGCTCCACATGAGGGCCTGGTAGGACAAAGAATTTCGCGGCAGGTCATCGAGATACAAAAATATCGGGAAGAATATCGAGAAGAAGACCGTATAGTGGTGCATTTCATTGACAGGCGAAGCCAATAACATCAGTATCGCGAAAAGCGAATACTCGAGCATTATCCGATTCGGCGATGACGGTCCTTTTTTCCGCCTGCTGACGAAAGCGAGCGCAACCAGCGCTATGCCGCTGAACGCCCGGACGCCCCACTTCACCCAAAAATTACCATAAGCCGCTAAATTGGTTTCGGTCTGGTAAAACCACCGCGTAAGCGTAGCGTAAAGGGATTGGTTGTCTGCGGATATCGGGGTGGCCAACTGTCCCCATATACGGCTATTTTTACCGGTGCTCGATACTGCCTGACTTAAAGTATTATGCCACTCATTTAAGAATAACCAATTCCTCTCCGGGCCGATCACCAAAGACGGGAAAGCCAGGGCGAAAAATAATATGCCCAGCGCGGCGGATGCGACTATCTTCCATTCCCTTTTGACGATAAAGAACACTATGAGAAACGCCAGCGGGCTTGATTTCAGTACGACCGCGAAGGCAAAAAGAATTCCCGCCCAGACACCCCACCCTTTCATATACAGGTATAGTATTGCGACCGCAAAAAAAGCTACCATCACTCCGGTCTGGGCCCGCGTTATCGATTCCAGTATTGAAGGCATACAGAAGAGTATCGCCATAACAGCGGCGCGGATACCGTCCGACATGTTCCTGGCCGGCCGGGCCGATAAAATTACCATGCCGAAGAGCGACAGGACGGATAGCATATACCATAAGGATGTGTTCAGAAGAAGGGGTAGTTTCGTAAAGGGCACAAGAAGTATGGCCAGAAGGGGCATATATACGTAATACCAGCCCCGGTCATTGGTGACAAAATAGATATTATCGCCGGTTTTTATGGCTTCGGCTGCGCTGAGATACACCGTGAGGTCCGTGCGTCTCGGAGGATCGCCCAACCCGCCGCGGTAAAGCGTCGAGATGCCGACGATGGCAAGGAATACGACGACAATAAATATGCATAATAGTTTACGCCTCAGGACAAGATCGACCGTCCTGGAGAAAAGTGAAAGGGGCGTTACCATGATACTGTATTTTCCATGGGCTAAATTATACTATCCGGAACTCCGTTATGCAACGGTAAATTTATCGGCGGATATTTTACGCGAATTCGACCCTGTTCCTGCCGTTCTTCTTGGCGCGATAGAGCGCGTCATCGGCGGCTTTTATCAGGGCTTCGACAGAATTTTGTCTGGATGGGTAAACCGTGGCTACACCGAGACTCAGAGTGATCAAAGCTCCGGGCGCTGAGGGATTATGTATACCCAGCCCCCTGACCTCTTCCCGTATCTTTTCCGCCACTATTTTCGCGCCGGCAGACGGTGTATCCGACAATACGACGGCGAACTCCTCTCCGCCGTAACGGACCGCGAGATCACCCGCGCGCGTAGCGCACTGCTGTAATTTTTTGGCGATCTTTACCAGGCAATCGTCGCCGGCGAGATGGCCGAAAGTGTCGTTATACATCTTGAAGAGATCGACATCCGCCATAATGAGCGACAGCGGCTTGCCGCTGCGGCTCAATTCCTGGAATTCCGACGTAAGGCGCAGGTCGAACAGGCGGCGGTTCGCGATACCGGTTAGATCGTCGAAAAGCGATAGTTTCTGCAGCCCTTTGTGCGTCCTCTTCATTGCCGTAGCGCTTAAGTATTCGCTGCGCAGATTCAGTTCCAGCATATACGCTACGAACATACCGATGAAATTCGCTATTATAGTAAAGAGCGCGTTATTGATGAACATGGGGACGGCCGTGGTCCCGCTTACAATAGCGCTGTATATGTAGACGACCGTTATCACCCAGCCGCATATCACGGCGTATTTCAACCTGAGCCGCAAGAAGGTATACCCATAGATTATGGTGAGCAGCAACCCTTCATGGTATATGAAGCTTCCCAGTCCTCCCGAATCAAAGTGCATCATCAGGACAATGCAGACACCTGCTACGATAACGCTGACGGATGAGCAGAACTGGACTATAGCGTCTTTCCTTATAAGAAGCGACACAATAAAAGAAGTAAGTATCGCGGGAAGGACTATGAGGAAACGAAGGGCCCGCACCTGCCCTATTATACTGGGGACGATATACGGATCGATGAAAGCCACGCTTTCATAAAGGAATATGGCAGCGAAAAGAGCGAACCTGGTCTGGTTTATGGTCCGCTTATAGTAATACTGGAGGAAAGCCTTTTCACTGTCGCCGGGAAGCTTGAGCAGGGTCACTCCCGCCCTTATGTTATCGGTGATCCGCGCGATCAGCGAATATCTTCTTGAATTCATATTTAAAACAAGTATATCACAGAGAATCGGAAAAGCAAGACGGCGGCATTCCGAAAATTTCAGCGGGAAGAAAAAGATTTTATATATATGAAGCTTTTATTGACATTGTTCTCTTCGTTCGATTCGTTCACCGAATTATACTTATCGATGCCGGCGGCAACGGAATATTTCCCGGCGACCCAGCGCATGGGAGACGCGGGACGCCATGTCACTTCGGCCTTTTCTCCTCTCTTAAGAGGGGGCACGGCGATATCGCCGGCTATCGCGCGGCTGAACTCATCACAGCTATCACCCTCATCGCATTTTACTACCCTGCAGGTCAGGTTAAGGACGCACCCGGCTGCGTCTCCCGGGCCTTTATTCACCACACCCATTCTGACCTCCTCGATCCTGCCTTTATGTTCAGGCGCAGGTATAAAATCGATCGAGTTGATCACAAGGTCCGGCAACGCTTGCGCTTTCGAAAGGTTCGATCCCGCATATCCTGACGGAACGGCGCAAAAACAAATAAGAAGTATTATAAAACCCGGGAATATTTTAGCCCTTCTCATCCATAACTCCTTTTTTTTAAAAGTATAGCCTATATATTCCAAGATTTCAAGGACTGCACACACTATTTACGCTATTATGCAAATGCCAGCGCCGCCCATGCCGCCCTGACGGCCCTTTCGATCTGCGGTGAGAGAGGAACAGAGACCGGCAATATCTTATTTATAGTAGAGAAATTGCCCCGCCCTATGGCTTCGAGCCAGTCATTAAGTATAGCCGCGACAGAATACATGCTCTTCCCGCTTTCGGGCCTGACCAATACGCGGATAGAGATATTCTCTTCCGCAAGTTCGGGGCCGAGTTCTTTTTCCAGCTCTTCTTTCAAGGCATCCGCTTTCTCTGCGCTGTCGACGGCATCCGTAGCTATGGCCGTATATTCTCCGTCAACCGGAGAGCCCGTGAAAAAGTCCTTTATAAGCGCGACCCTTTGTTTAGGTTCAGTGATGTCACAACCCAAGCGGCCGGCTTCCTGCCGTATCTGCGTCTCGCTTATC
This sequence comes from Candidatus Omnitrophota bacterium, assembly GCA_028715345.1. GTDB lineage: Bacteria > Omnitrophota > Gorgyraeia > 2-01-FULL-45-10 > 2-01-FULL-45-10 > FEN-1322. Next base: position 106,765 of record JAQUSB010000001.1, read on the forward strand.
ACGGACACGGTAAAGTTTTTCGGTAAATTCAACGCATTTTTAATATGGTCCTTATTGAGCCCTTCTATAAGACCGACATCTTCGTCCGCGACACCGGTCACTACAAGTTCGAATTCTATATTGCCGGCATCTTTCTGCAGTCTTTTCGGCAAAGCTGTTCCGCTTAACGCAAGAGCGATATCGGGCGAATTTTTAAGAACCTCGACGGGAAGGCAGAATCTGAATTTACCTGCTTCTGTAAAGTTCTGGCCGGTCCCGCGAAGCCTGCTCACGTACGCATTGAGCCGGCTTTCGCTTCTTACTTCGGTATTCAGGGAATCGAATGCCTGCTTTACTCCGTCGGCGGATCCATCTTCCGGGAATAAAGGCTCTCCTGACCATAAGCCTGACGCGAGCGGGTTTAATTTCAGGTCCACCTCAACAAAACTCATGAATGATTCTACGAAAGGATTGGTGATAACCATAGGCGCATTCTTGTAATTTTCCCAATGGCGGGATCTTCTGGCCGCATCCAGTTTCTCCCGATCGCTGATAAACCATAATCTCGCCCTGCCGGACGGCGTGACTATGATGCCGGGCACGCCGTCATCGGCTATAGTTTCGACATCGGTCATCGAAGGATGCGGTTCCTCTTTAGTATGAAAGTGCAGTCTGAATAATTTGTCGCGGGAAGCATCGGATTCATTCCCCCGTTTTAAGAGAGGCATATCGCCTATCCCCGTCGAATATTCCCCGTCGGAACGCAAATCTATCTCTATGGTCGGTATCGTTCCGGGATCGAACCGCTGTTCCTCCTCGATTATGAGATCATCGCCTGTCCTGTCATACCAAACATCGATACTGCGCTCCAGCGGAAGGCCTTGCTCTACGAAACAGCCGAATCCGCGTTTTTTAAAAATATCTCCTACCGTTAAACCGTCCCGGGTCAGTTTTATTTTAAAGAAATCTTCCTGAGATACCATGCCGCTTTCCGGAGGCAGAGGAAGGAAATACGGTTCCGTAAAACTACTCTCATAATCATAAAAGGCATTTGCGATAAAGTCAAAAGCTATCGTCGGGATACCGTCTTTTTTGATCACACAGAAAGCATTACCCGGTAAAAAAGGCAGGCTTTCTCTGGCCGACCTCACCCTGTCCGCGATCGCCTTATCCGATTCGATGAAATTTTTAAGCTTTGCCGCTTTCTTACCCTGATCCGTCTCGCCCATGATCCCGCCGAGTTCTTTACGCCTAACCAACCCGGCTGTCTCATACAAAGTCACCGGCCTGCCGCCGTTCAGCCTTTCCGTCGCAAGTTTGTAATTACCATCCGACCCGCGGTCATAATAATTCCATTTATTCATGACCTCGCCGCGAGCCAGTATCAAACCTGCGGCGCAAAGCTCATTTTCGGACTTCTTTAAAAAGATGCTTTCGATATCGTCTGTTATGCTCACGAGTGCATTATTTATATTTTCTGCGGTTAGATCGGGGATATGCCCGTAGCTTCCGGTCAACAATTTCCGGTTGTTCTCTTTTATCAGGTTTATTCTGGCAAATATAGCCGTAAACGTATCAGATGTAACTCCCTGCGAAAATAATTGGTACCAGGAGTAAACCGGATTTGATGTGCTTCTTATCGGCCACCCGAATTTTTCAGACCATGCCAGTGACAGATCGCCCAATCTTTCTCTGGCGTCAAAAAAGTTTTTTGAAGCATTCCAGTTTTTATCATTCAGAATAGGATTATTCATAGCTTCCAAACTTTTCCCGTCAGCAACATCGGCCCTCAGGCGGGAGAGAGCCTCTCTTGTCTCAGAATAGAGCCTGTGAGCCGACCAGAAACAGTCGGACACAGCCTCTTCCAGCTCTTCGCGGTCGCTTTCGGACGGATCCGCATCGTCGGAGACGGGCGCAGACGCAACTCTGTAGAATCTCGCGCTCCTGTCTTCCTGCAAAGCTTCTATAACCTTCGTCCGTTTGTCGGTATCGAAGAATACTTTTGAAAAGTTCTTATACCGTCCTATACTGTCTTTGGTTTCCAGGATCGGCCGCATAAGCTCGGCGAATTCCCGCTCTTGCGGAAAGATCTCGTCCGGATAGATCAGCTCTTCGTCTATTATGTAAAGGAGCTCGAATGCCCTGGAGATAAGATCGTTGAAAACGATATTATCCGGCCTGTCATGCAGCCCGTTATAACGCGATATGGCATGATACAGCTTCATAATATCGTCTCTGCCCAATATCTGCTTAAGCAGGCGGTTATACCGTCCGGAACGGAGTTTTTCCTCCTGCTGCATAAGAATTTCATTATCTTCGTGGACGACGGATCTGATAAGGGCAAGGTCATCGGCTATCACTTCCGGCGCCATAAGGAATTTGCCGGACTTAAGGAGTATTGCATGACCGTTATATCGGGTCAGAAGCCCTAATTTGCGGGGAGAGTTGGCGGACACTATCCATCTGCTGGCTCTATACATGGCCGCGATTACTTTCCGTTTTGTCGCGGGATTTTTACTCGCAGGCAGAGTAGCCAGAGCAGATCCTGCGGGCTGTGCATTACTTATATCATTCGATAAAAATAGGCACACTAATGCCGTAACTATAACTTTAGATAATATGTTATATCTTTTGCGGAAAATATACATAAAGAACTCTATAATAGCATATAATACTGTTAAAGCAAGAGAAAGTTACTTACTTTTTGAATTACTAACCAGTATATTTTGTTGCGGGATACTACCAGAATAGATACGAGGCGGTCGTAGAGAAAGCGGTCTCGTCGAAAAATCTTCCTTCGGCGCCGATCCTTAACTTGTTGTCAAAAAGATACACTTCCAGGCCGGTGACCATCCCTACGTGATTTTCGGAATAGAGCCTTTTTTGGTTGTCTTTATTTATCGTATAGACGAGCTGGCCGTCGGAGACTTTCATGCCCGCATAGACGGTAAATTGCCTGAAGTCTTTGGCGACGATGCCGGTCCCCTGCCAATCGTCGAAGCATGACCTGAACTTCTCGTCGTCGATACTGCGCTCCGGCGGATGCACGCTTATGTGCTGGGCGCCCAATATAAGGCGCACGCCCAGCTTTTTATGCTCGAACGCTCTTATGCGGAAGCCGTAGCCGCCGGCGAAACCTGCGTTGAAGTCCAACTTTGGGATGTTGGCGCTATTCTTCAGGCCGACATCGCCCATGCCTATCTTGCCGTCCAGGGCCAACCAGTCGAACGCGCCGAATGAGACCGTATAAAACTGGTCCTGGTTCCGCACTTCGCCGTGGGAATTATTCAGGGTGCGTTTGAACATCGCGTTGTATTCGTAGCCGAACTCCACTTCCCTGGCGGGCGGGAATCGCGTCCCGTTGGAAGGAATTGCCTGTGACGTTTGCGGAAAGCCGATCGCGAGCGCCGTCACCAAAAGCGCCGCCACCGCAGGCTTGGTATAGATGAAACTTCGTTTCGTCCGTTTATTCATTATGCGCTTATTGTATATCAAACGGCAGACTGCCGCAACATTATTTGCTAAGGCTTTGTCTCGACCGTCCTGATAAGCAGTCCGTCGTATCCCTTCGGAACGGTTTCCCTTTGTATATCGGGGCGCCTGGGATTGAACACCGTGCAGCTTCCGTCTTTGACGTCGACCATCACCTCCACCAGAGGATCGTGTCTTCTCTCGCCGAGCAACTGCCATGAGTTATTTACCCTCTCCACTTTGAAAGCGCACAGTTGGCGGTCCGCCGTCTTCACTGTCACGTCGTATGAAGGCACGTCCCTGTTCAGGACGAGGACGCAAGGAGTAGCCTGCTCTGTCTTGCCGCATATAACCGTCGCGGCTATGTCGATGGTTTGCGCGGCCAAAGCCAGCGAAGCCGTCGCGACGATAAGAAAGATCATGGTGACAACGATGAGATTTTTCATAATTATCCTTTTGGTGTTTTCGTTTTGAAGAGCAGCCATTGACCTTTGCCCTGCTTATTCGCGCCCATCCGAACCAATGTGTAGCGCCCGTCGAGCTCTTTACCGTGCAAATTGAATACTATTTTTGTCTTATGCCTGGACTCGATATCGTAACTGCCCTTGTCCCATATAGTCACTTTACCGGCGCCGTATGAGCCCTCGCGTATCTCACCCTCGAAATCGGAATAACTTAGCGGATGGTCCTCGACTTCTATCGCGAGACGTTTTAAGCCTGCCTTTTTCGGCGGCAATTTAGGCACGGCCCAGGACTTAAGCACACCATCCATCTCGAGCCTGAAATCATAATGCAGCGTCCGCGCGTTGTGTTTTTGTATGACGAACTTCGGCATATTTTAAACGTCCCGCAGCTTTCCTATGATTGTGCTGGTTCGTTGCGCATAGAAACGCTTCAAAATCTGCAAAGTAACATTCTATAGTATTAGACTTGTATAGTTTCACTAATAAGTATCGCGATTTATTAATTTGATGTTTGTAGCTTGAACGCTACATTCCCAAGCAGCTATCACCATATTACCACTATTTTGTTTCTCTAGATTTGAGAAATTAAAATTTTGTTCATTTATTTTTACTATCAGTTCATTATTTTCTATCTCCATCATTAATTCTACTTCTTTATTTAAAATCTTCGGCTGTTTTAGTTTTTGAACATTTATTATCTTGGGCCCAGGGTAAATAGCCAACTCCACCGATCCATCTTTTCTAACATATAAAAGATAGCTATCGTACAAAAACTCTCGAGAAGCCCTAAAATAGATCCCAAGCCAAGACCTATGATTAAGATTATTTAAAAATTTGAATTTGAATTTTATTGCTCCGTCTCGAATTGAATCATTATTTAGCGCAGACGTAAAAAAGAATGTGTCTTTTTTAATATTTTCTTTGCCACCGGGAAGCTTGATAAAATCTATTTTTTTGTAAAGACTTTTGTATTTGGGTGAAAAATTCAGATTTTTGATCTTTAAAAATATTTTTAAGTAATTTTTTATTTTATTTAATAAATCACCCTTATTTTTATAAGGGTATACTTCAAAATTTTGAATATCAAATCCAATTTCTTTCATGGGTCTCCCAGTTACTCTAAGAATATTCTTATTTAAAACCAGCGCTATACCCAATTCTACATGAACATTAGGATTGTTATTTGTTAAATCGGCTACTACTATATCCGAATCTGCTATATCTTTAAAAAACTGTTTATGAAGTTCGGTATTTTGTGCTCTAAAGGACATTATGTTTAGATAATCCTGCGATGGTCCAATCTGTTTATTTCCAAGTACAGTTGTCAAAGCATAACCTTTATTATTAAAATTGGATGTTAATTCTCCGCAAATATCCTCATATATTTTTTGAGTTAGACTATCAAAAGGTATCGCAAAGAATATTTTATATTCGTTTTTCATTTTAAAAATTATAGCTTATTTGTTATTTTTGACGCGTCTGAGGCTCCGCGGTTTCGGAATATAGACACAATTAAGTAAATATTGCATCTATTCTTCGTCTTGTAAGCTCTTTCCCTTTTAAATCAAAAATACTATATGTCGTTTTCTTAACCTCGTCTTTTTTTAATAAGAAAATCTGCGATTGATCCAAAAGTACATTATAATCTTCACCTTTAAGTCTAACTAGAGCAAGAACATGATAGACTTTTGGCAGACTGGAAACGTTAAATCTGCTATGAGTGGTTGTCTTTACTTGAATGGCTTTAAAAACACTGCTTTTTACCGCTATTAAGTCATTACCAGAATCCTTGATAGGAAACGCGGCCTGGACACCATATTGTAAAAGCCGCAATTGCACTATCAATTCTCCCATCGTACCTATTTTTATGGATCTTGATATTGGATTCATGTATCTTCGCTTTTTTGTGACAAACACTTTTATTTTTTGAACACCATCAAAAAAATGCTTTGATTCTTTAATATCTACCCTTGCCCTATTTTATAAGTTCCCATATAGTTTGGCTCAATTCTATCAATAGTTCTAGGCGTAGCTCTTAAACAACAACATAACCACCGGGACGGCATATTTATAGATGGCTCCTAATGGACCTTGTCTGAGCCCTGCTTCCTTGCCGCTATTATTTTTTCTATCTCACCGGCCGTTAAATATTTTCTTTCTTCTTTGCATACTGACTTATAAAAAGGGCATTTGGTGCAGTCTAAAAATTTTTCTACGAAAGTGCCCTGGGTTTTCCCGCCGCAAAAAGTTCCCGCCACCATCCAGCAACATCTACCTGCATTTAACCCCTCGTGTATCCCGGTCGCGTTTTTCTAGGTCGCAACCGGGCAGACACCCAGTTTTTTCGCATTTTTACCGCCGACCTCCCTACCGCATTTCATGAATTCCCAGCAATTTAATTTGCGCATTGCGGCTTCCCTGCCTTCCTCTTGGAGCGGATCAAATCTTTAACAACGGCGTAAGCACCTACAATAATATCACATGGTCTTCAATGCATCAATAATAGCAATGACAAGTATTGCCAATCCAATAACAACGCCTATAGCCCCGCCAAATACGGCCTTCGCTCCATAAATAGTCCTGCGACGGCTATGCAATTTTCTTTTAATGATAGCCCTGCCACCTACATATAAACAAGCGGCGGCTACAACTAATTCCATTAAAACTTTCAGAAGTAACTTCGTTTCCATAGAATTTGCCTTCTCTGGGTGATCGGGACGTGTCACTTAGGGACACATTTTCCGGCTTTTCTAAATAAAATTAACAGGACAGCCGGGAACGCCATATAGATGATCGGAAAAATTGAAAGCAGCGCGCCCGACAGGGAAGCTTCGAATATGCTTAATCCTAACGACGCCCGGGCAGGGACGCATAGCCAAAACGCTATTATCATGCCGATGCCTGAGGCCAGGCTGACATACGCACCTATTCTGGACACGATTTGCCAATTCGCTCTCCAAAGGATCATGATCCCGCCGACTATCAATAATACAGCGGATATAAAAGTGCCTATGATCACACCCACAATCAATAATCCAGCGACTTGATAGCATATTTCTTGAGCCGGAGGGAGCATCTTTAAAGCGTTTGGCTCATAATCTAAAGAGAACACTAATGTCAATACCGATAGCCACCCTATTCCGACTATGAAAGCCGAACATAATATCGAAAGAAAACCTATTAGGCGATTTCCTTTTGATTTATCGTGAAGTGACATATATAGGAACCTCCTGTATTTAATAGGTTAAGTATACCACAAAATGGCGAAAAGTCTGGGCTTTGGGAGGGATTTATAGGGTTTTTGTATGTGGAGGAGGCGGAGAAACTATTGAGACGTGTTCTGTTTTTCTTTATTGCAGTTGGTTGCTTGTCAGAAAGAGACCTTAGTTATTCACTAGATGGTAACCTTGGAGGAATCTTTCCTGATATAGCAATATACTCAAAACAGACCAAATATCCAAAAAGACCACATATTGCTTGACGAAGTCGAATCGATTGAGGCATTTTAGGACTAATATTGGATTTACCAAATTGAGCGTTTAAAATAAACTTTTCCACCTTTAGGCTGATCCTTTTTGAATCCAGAGAATGCGCCAGATCATTTCGCAATGAATTAAGAGAATCGATAACTGACCATATTGTGTCTGGCAATTTTATGCCGTTTGGGTGCCTATCACCTATTAATGCTTGCGCAATTCTGCTTTTGATAAAGAATCCCATCTCAAAAGTATCTAGAGCACTGGGGGACTGACATCTGCTCCTTATGAGAGTTTCCAATATTTCTTCAATAAGAAGATGCCCCTTTAGCACCAAGGTTGCAGGATCACATGTTTCGGGGAGATAGGTATCAAATATTTTGAATCTAGCCTCTGCGCTTGGAGGAAGCTGCGACTTCATATAACCTTTCTATAGGAATGTTCGGCGATGTATCATTTAGGAACACGTATCTCGAAACTAATTATACTATGTTTCTAATCGGAACATGGATAGATCGTATTGCGTATCTGTCAGAGATGAGGTTATAATTATGTCATTGTTATTAAAGGTTATCTCTCTCAAATCTTTATTCGAAATAAATGCCCCTTCGATACCATGTAATTGACCAGCTTGTATTCTTCTAGAAAGTTCTCTTGAAAGATACTGAGCTAACGAGTTTCTTGACCCTACGTCCTTACCGCCAACTTCAAGACCTATCTGTCTTGATTCGTTCGGAAACCTACGGTTAAACTCGATGGCGATTTGGTATGCAGTAAGAAATGGTCTGCGAAAGTAATGAGCAGGCTCATGATACTGGACATCTGCTAAAATCGTTCTGATACACGCTTCTATATTGAGGCTTTCCCATAGTGACATAGCATTAGCCCTTTCCTAAAATTATTATCTATATTTCTTTTTATATGGATACTGGGGACGTGTCACTTTTTGACACGCCCCCCCTAATTTCTTTACGTTTACTGAGCTATTTATTTTCTTTTAAAAACTCTTCTGCTTCAAAAATAGGCAAGTCTATTTCTTTATATAATTCTTTGTAACAGTTTCTAATCAGCCCAGTTGCATACTCGTATAATTTTGGAATCAGCTCTTTTTTATCTGATTTATCTTGGATATAGAGATTTATTTTATCAATGACATTTTTAAGCAATAACCATTTTTTTGTAAAATTTATTGGCAGAAAAAGACGATTGCTAATAAACCATATATCATGGTCATGCATTCTCATACAAACACATTCAATGCTAGATTGAATTAACATAGATTCTATCTGTTTGGTATTATAATATGCTTGGTTTATTGCTTCTATTTTCTTTTCGACTATCAGCTCATCTATTTTTATCTTTCGAGCTTTTTTAGCTTGATACCATATACTTATCATGCCGCCTATTATTGAACATACAGCCCCTATTAAAATGTAAAATATTTCTTTCATAATTATTAGCTTGGTTAATTACATCCTTCAAGCGGTTGCGAAATTAATCTTCCACAGTGTACCTACAGTTAATAGCTGAAAAGTGCGATTTCAATCTTAGGCATGGGCACGGTTTAAAGGTTCAAAAACACAGACGTTTAAAAAATATAATCAATTATCCCAAATATCTTTCAAAATTTATGATTTAAATGCTCGATTATATCAATATACTCTCGAAGCACCACAGCTACCTCAGGATGAATGTCTTCCGAGTGAATTATTTTACTAAGAATAAATAATATTTCTTTTGTATTCCTATAAAATCTTTCGATAGAAACTCTATCATTTACTCCATGTATGATCATATTTCTTAATTCTCTTGCTCGATGAAATAAATAGATTAGCGTTTCTTTGTCTCTTTGGCAAATTTCCAACTCTTTGATTTTCATCATTAAGCCTTCGAATTTTGCAAATAGATGTACGGCTTCCACTGAATATCTTTCAAATATTCTAGAGCCCAATTCTCTATCTCGCTCCATCGCTTCCATTCGCTTCATCATCATTCTTTTTTCTTCTAACTCCCTAATTTTTCTGACTTCTTTAATCGTATTATCATCAATACTTTTCTTTTGCGTCTTATTTAATTCCAGAAATCTATCTGCTGTATAAATATGGAAATCAACTCCTGCTTTATCTAATATCTCTTTTTTTAATTGTGGCAATGGCATAATTCTTTTTCCGTCTTTTTCTAGCCACCAGTCTTCCTTAACATCTCCAGAAATTAAAACTATTGGACTCTTGCTCTCCTTAGCTTTATCGATTATTTGACACCATAAAATAAAATCCCCATATTTTTTATCTTCGGGTTTTTTATCATCCTTAAAACCAGGCGGGATTTTCTTTTCATACCTTTCTTTGCCTTCTCGCCTTATCTCATTTAACCTTTTTTCATCATACTCATTTCCTATATTCCCATCGAATAGCTGATTTAACCTATCTAGCACTTCATCTTTTTCTAGCCATTTAGGATGATCTTTTTTTGCTTGTTTAATTTTTGTTTCTACGCCAGACAATCCCTTGTTCATCTCTTCTTTAATTTTACACAAATCTAAAAAGGGATGGTCTTTATATTTAGCCTCTATATCGCTCTTAGCCTTATCTAATATAGACAAGATATCATCATATGATTTCTCGTATTCAGAAATAACATCAATCCTATTCTCATAGAATTCATACCCAACCTGATATGGAATCCAAATTTGCTTTTTCTTTTTTAATTCATTTAAGACGTCAAAATATGCATTAACTGTTGCGCGGCTATATCTATACATATTTAAAAGGGTGTTTGTATCAAACACGAATAAACAGTCTTTCCATAATTTTTGGAACTCGTGCTCAGTAAATTGATGATATTCCTTAAAAATCTTTTTCATATTTCCTCATTATTAATTTAACCCTATAGAATGCATTATTTCGCAATGCACAAATAAAAAATCCCAAGCAAAGTGTGCTTGGGACATCGGGCGGTACAGTATCTTAAAACTGCACATTTGCCACATAAGTCTTTACTCCATAAATTGTTATGAATAGCTTACTACTTTGATACAGATAATGCAAGAGATTATTGCCCCTCCCCCCGCGAGGACTCGGTCCTACGGCGCCAGAGGCGCCTTCGGACCAGCCATTTTTGCTGTCGGTCAGAGACCTTTTCCTCGCTAATCGCTCGGCGCAAAAATGTCTTCGAGTCCTCCTGGCGTGCCATATAAAACAAAGGCGAAGCCTGAAAAGGCTTCGCCTGACTTAATATGGCTCCCCCGCGAGGACTCGAACCTCGGACACTCTGGTTAACAGCCAGATGCTCTACCGACTGAGCTACAGGGGAACGATTTCTTTAAAGAGCTGGCAAAATTGTATCATACCGCCGCGGGATTTTCAAATACTTTGACAAAAATTTGCATAATGTAAGTTATATGTTATACTAATTACATGCCTAGATTTAGATTCATATATTTTGTTATAATTTTACCTATTATTTTATTCCTTACAGGGTGTTCCTTCATCCCTATCGAAAAAGCTTCCGAATACACAAAAAATCTCTATAAGCGCATCCAATATAAGACAGAGGGTAACTACAAGGTCCTCAATATATTCTACGCCACTACCAGACAGACCGCCGGGGGCGCCGTGACGGCCGACTCTTTCCTCTCTTCGATGGGCAAAGATCTGACTTACGGCACGCTCGACGCAAAAGTAGGCCCCGGCCTGGCCATCGGCACGATGCTGCCGGAGGCGATAAAACAGAACGATCTCATCACCATAAAAGGCGTAACGCGCACGGACGAGGCCGCGTTCTTAAAACAGATCTCCGAAGCCGTGGCCCTCTCCCCTCACAATTCACTTATGGTAATGGTCTTCGGCTTCAAAGACAGCTTCGAGGTCGCGGCGATAAAAGCCGCTTACTTTTCGTACCTCCTCGATATAAATACGCCCGTCCTTCTATTCGACTGGCCCGGCAACCAGCCGCCGAGCATCCCCGGTTACGCTAAGGCCCAGTCTTACGCGACCGGATCGGGCCCTCAGCTGGGCGAGCTTTTGACTAAAATAATCCGCGACGTGAAGCCGGCCAAAATCTGGTTGACCGCGCATAGCATGGGCTGTCAGGTGGTCTGCGACGCTTTCGACACGATGTCCAAATATCCCGACCTCTCCGATCCCGACGCCGAGATAGACCACGTCATTCTGGCCGCGCCGGACGTAGCGCAGAACGAATTCGACGAGAAATTCAAGGCGGAGCTCGCTTCGATGTCGCGCAAATTGACCGCTTACCTCTCCTCCGACGACCAGGCGCTCCTCGTCAGCAGTATCATAAATCAGGACTCGCGGCTCGGACTCATCGAGCCCCGCAAAACCCCC
>JAQUSB010000043.1 GCA_028715345.1 Candidatus Omnitrophota bacterium
GGCGGGCAGAAGGTCAATAAGACATCCGCGTGCGTCTACTTAAAACACATCCCGACGGGTATAGAAGTAAAATGCCAGCAGGAACGCTCTCAGGCCCTGAACCGGTTTTTTGCCAGGAGGATCCTCGCCGATAAGATCGAAAGGCTTATCCTCGGTAAAGAGTCGGAAGAGGAGAAGAGGATAGAGAAGATACGCCGTCAGAAACGCAGGCGTTCCCGCCGGGCCAAAGAGAAGATGCTGAGGGATAAAAAGCTGCATTCGGAGAAGAAAGCCCTGCGCAGGCCCATTTAAAATCGACATTGCCTATTAATACTGCCGGATGTTATAATTTAGCAGGATAAGCAGGCAGTTTAAAAAAAGGGGGATAATATGATGTTAAGTTTGACTTGGGGTGCGTGCGTAAAAATAGCGTTATTGATAGTGTTCTTCCATGCCACGAAGAATATGATAAAGAAGCTGCAGGAAAAATATTGTCCTTTGTGCAAAATAGATTCCTGCTGTAAATAAAACATGGCGAAAAAGATATTGGTGATCTCGGGGAGCCCGAAGAAGGGCGGTAATACCGCTTCGCTCGTGAAGTGGTTCGCCGAGGGCGCCCGTTCGAAAGGCGCCGAAGTAAAAATAGTGGACGCCGCTTTTCTTAAATACGGATCCAGCGGGTGTACATCGTGCAGGGCGTGCCAGAAGATAGAAAAATACGAATGCGTTATCGACGACGAAGCGAAACCCGTCCTGGCAAGCATGGCAGATATGGACGTTATCGTCATGGCGACGCCGCTGTATTTCTTTTCTGCGAGCGCGCAGTTAAAACTTGTATTCGACAGGATGTTCTCGCTCTATAAGTGGGACAACGCGGCGGACACCATGGAAACGCCGCTTAAAGGCAAGACGTTCGCCCTGATAGCGAGCGCGTATGAGGATGTGGGGCTGGATGCGCTCGAGAAGCCGTTCGCGATAACGGCCGATTATACAGGAATGAAGTTCAGATCGCTCCTTGTCCCGAACGCGGGCGAATCCGGCGATATAGCGAAGCTGGCCGGCGCGCGCGAAAAAGCGATAGCGTTCGGTAAAGACATCGGGAGCGTCTAAAATCGTGTATTGTAAGTAAAAGGAGGTTTGTGATGGGGCTTTATCCAGATCCGATAGGGTTCGGCAAAAGGAAAAAAAGCGTAACGGCCCAGAAGCTGCTCAAACGAAAGATGGTGCAGGCGATAGTCAAAAAACTTAAAGCCGAAGGCAAGCGCGTCGACCGCCAGGCGATCAATAAAGAGGTATTCGACAAAGTCCGCCGGCATCACATGCCGCAGCGCAGGAAACATCTTTTAGTGGTGAAAAAAGGAGCAAAATGAAGAAACGCGCGAAAGCAGGGCCGGACATAGCGGAGCTTGTCGCTAAAATGCAGGAGCAATTGATCTCGTTAGAGAAGAAGATAGATACTTTGATAAGCCAGCCCCCGGTAAGGCAGTTTGCGCCGGGGCAAAACCCGAAACCGTTCCAGCGTTTCGAACGATCCCACCACCACGGCGAACCGAAAGAACCGAATAATTACAGGGAACGGGTCCTGCATAAAGCGATATGCGCGGATTGCAGGGCGGAATGCGAAGTCCCTTTCAGGCCCACCGGCGACAGGCCTGTATATTGCAAAGAATGTTTTTCGAAGCGCAAGGCGCTTGGCCCATCCCGGGAAAATAACAATAACAATCGCGCAGCCAAGGAACCGTTTTATACCGGAGCCGTTAAAAAACATTTTGTAAGTACCGAAAGCAAAAAGGCGCCGGGCAAGAAGAAGGCTTCATCAAAAAAGAAGAGTAAATAAAAGCTGTTTTAGCGGTCTTTCGTTTAAAAAGGAAACGCAATATGCCGCGATTTTTCAAACGGTTAAAAGAAGAAGCGGTTAATGTAATGCCCGCCGTCCTGTATTTTTTCTTCGCGATGAACCTTTTTAATTGCACCTTCGGCTGGATGATGAGATCGGAAGGCCTGAAAGTAGTGTCGTTCTTCCATATAGTAATAAGGTCTTTGATCGTCGCTAAGATAATGATAATTGCCGATGCCATGCCTTTCATGAACAGGTTTTCGGCCCGCCCTCTTATTTATAACACCATCTGGAAGACCTCCATATATTCTTTCTTCGGTTTTCTTTTTATATGCTTGGAAAGGTTCGTCCCCTTCTTTTTTAAATACGGATTCCGGCCCGAAACCTTTCAACACATAATGACAGGTACGCAGTGGCCGCGGTTCTGGTCCATGCAGGTATGGGTCGTAGTGCTCTTCCTGTTGTTCGTGGTTTTCCGCGAACTGCACATAGCTTTAGGCTCCGGGAAAATGAGGAAGATATTTTTCGGAAAATAAAATAAGGACGCCTGCGATGGGCAAAAAAGATAAAAGGGTCATACTTATAGCGCAGTGCCTTGTAAATCCGTATTGCCGCGTGCATATACTCGGACAGAATTTCGAACTGTCGAGGGAACTCGTCGATTATCTTATGGATAAGAGGGTCGGCATCATCCAGTACCCGTGCCCGGAGACTACCGCGATGGGGCTGGGCCGCAATCCGCAGGGCAGGCAGCAGTATGATAATATATTTTTCAGGGATCATTGCAAGGAACTGCTCAAAGTCCCGATGCTTATGGTAAGAGAATTTGTAAAGAACGGGTACCGTCTCGTCGCGTTCATAGGCCTGGAGAACAGCCCTACATGCGGTATAAAGTGGGGCAAACATAAAACGAATAAACGGCAGACCGAATCTCCCAACCCTGTCGATAATCCCGATCCGAATGAGCCCGTCCTCAAAGGCATAATGGCCGAGATATTGTCCGACGAGCTGGAAAAAAGCGGAGCGAAGATCCCTCTTTTGGAATTTCCGTCGCAATCGGAGCCCGGATCCGAAAAACGGAAAAAATTCTGGGAAGACCTTACTAAAGCCATGGAGAAGACTGTATGAGCAAAGAAAAAGCGAAAATGCACTACAAAGGCCACAGCGGCGCCGATAAACTTAATTGCGGACAGGCCATAATAGCCGCATTTAGGGAAAAGTTTTCTTTAAACGATGAAGCGATCAAGCTATTTGCCGGATACGGCGCGGGGAAAGCCCCCGGAGGGGAGTGCGGGGCTTTTTACGCCGCGAGATTCATCCTCGACGGCAAAAATAAAGATAAAATAAAAGCGTGCGAAGAGATGTTCACGTCAAGCGCCGGGTCGACTAAATGCAAAGAGATAAAGGCGCTTAAAAAATTTCCCTGCCTGGGGTGCGTAGAAAAAATAGCCGAATTCCTTGAAACTATTTGACCGGGAGAAAACTTTTATGCGTAAAATATCAGGAATAAAACAATTTGCCGTGGCCGTGTGCTTTGCCGCCATATCGCTTTTCTCTTCGGGATGCGCTACGGCGCGCCACCCGGTCCCATCCGACCTGGTCGGTAAAGCCCATATTCCTAATATGCCCGAAGTGCGGCTGGTCTCGGGAGAGTCACACACGAGGCTTCAGGAAAGCCTGCTCGTCTCGGTAAAACAGGAGAGGCCGGAGGATTTTCCGGCGGGGCCGGGAGGAGTAAAGACGTATCCTGTGCTCGCGATCTCCGGAGGAGGAGCTAACGGCGCGTACGGCGCGGGCTTACTGAAAGGCTGGTCGAAGGAAGGGTCGAGGCCTATATTTAAGGTCGTGACCGGCGTAAGTACGGGCGCCATAATAGCGCCGTTCGCGTTCCTGGGCAAAGAATACGACGCTGAGCTCGAAAAATGTTATACAACGATGTCCACTAAAGATGTAATGCGCCCCAAGCCGCCTCTTATGGCTCTCTTCGGGAATTCTCTTACCAGTAATAAGCCGCTTGCCGGGACGATAGCCAAATTTGCCGATAAGAAAATACTCGAGAAGATCGCGGCAGAGCACAGGCGCGGCCGCAGGCTTCTGGTGGGAACGGCTAATCTCGATTCTCAGAAATTCGTCGTCTGGGATATGGGCGCTATCGCGTGCAGGGGGGATGTGGAATTATTCCGGAAAGTGATCCTTTCGTCGGCCGCGATACCGGTGATATTTCCGCCGTCTCTGTTCGAGGTAGAGGCGGACGGTAAGAGATACGACGAGATACACGCCGACGGCGGGACTCTTACGCAGGTATTTGCCTTGGCCAACCTGTTCGAAGGGATGCAGGACGCGGCAAAGAAATTGAATATAGACCCGTCTAAAGTAAAGGGCAATCTTTACATAATACGCAACGGCTATATGACGCCCGTCTATAAAAAGGTAGACGATAATATCCCGTCCCTTGCCGAGAGGTCGTTCGATACCATAATCGATTCTCAGGGCGTCGGGGACGCTTACAGGATATTCGTATTTACGCAACAGCGCGGCGGAGGATATAATCTCGCGTTCATACCTCCCGATTTTAAGCAGAGCTCGAAAGAGATGTTCGATACTGAGGCTATGACGAGATTATTCAATAGAGGTTACGAGGACGCCGCCGCGGGATATAAATGGCACAAAGTCCCGCCGGGCTTCGACGCATCAAAGAAACCCGCGCGGTAGGATCTATTTTAGCATCGGATCGGTTTTGTGCAGGACGCTATTCTTAATGCTGTAAGTGAAGTAGACTAAAAGCCCCAGGACAAGCCACGCGACAAATCTTATCCAGGTAATTCCCGGTAGTCCCGTCATCAGGAATATGCAGGACGCTACGCCCAGAAGGGGTATGATAGGGTTCAGCGGGACTTTGAACGGCCGGTGCCTGTGCGGCTCTTTTACCCTCAGTATAATTACTCCGAAACATACCAGAATAAAAGCGAAGAGCGTGCCTATATTGGTGAGGTCGACCATTTCATCAATATTGGTGAAGGCCGCTATGGAAGCTACTATAAGCCCTGTGGCGATCGTTGTGACATGCGGCGTCTTGAATTTATTATGGACGCGTGCGAAGAACGACGGCAAGAGCCCGTCGCGCGCCATCGAGAAGAATATCCTCGCCTGACCCATCTGCAGGACCAGAAGCACTGCTATCTGGGCGGCGATGGAGCCGAACCCGACGACGATCGCGGCCCACCCTAGATTTATATGCTGCATCGCAAGCGCCAAGGGCTCCGCCTTTTGCGACGCCAGGGACGTTTTGAGCAGCCCGAACGGCACTATGCCCGTAAAGACGGCCGCGACAAGCATATAGATGATCGTGCAGACGATAAGTGAGCCTATAATGCCTATGGGCATATCACGTTTGGGATTGCGCGTTTCTTCGGCTGCCGTAGAAACGCAGTCGAACCCTATATAGGCGAAAAAGGCGATGGCCGCGCCCGCTTTTATGCCTGCGAACCCGTTAGGAGCGAAGGGCGTCCAATTCTGCGGTTTTATGTAAAAAGACCCGAGCGCGACGAAAAATCCGAGCACGAGGAGTTTTATAGTGACTATAGCGATATTGAAACGCGAGCTTTCTTTTATGCCGCGCACTAATATTACAGTGAGCAGCAGGACAATGAGGCTCGCAGGTATATTGCAGATGACGGGTATGCCTAATATGTCGGGCGCGCCGCTTACGGCCTGGTACGCTTTCTGCAGGGCCGGTTCCAATTTATCGAACGGGATGCCGTTATTTAAAAGCTCTGACGCTTTCGTGAACCCGTGCGAAGCCGACCTGAAATCTATGGTCGACCACGCCGGCAAATTTATACCGAACCCGCGCAAAAGTCCCGTGAAGTAACTCGACCAGCTTATGGCGACGGCGATACTGCCGACGCAATACTCCAGCATGAGATCCCAGCCTATGACCCACGCTATCAGTTCCCCGAAGGTGGCGTACGAGTAAGTGTAGGCGCTGCCCGATATCGGCACGAGCGAAGCGAACTCGGCGTAACAGAGCGCGGCGAAACTGCATGCGACGGCGGTGATGGCAAAAGAGAGGATGATGGCAGGCCCCGCCCCCGGCCGCAGGGCGTCGCCCGCGGCGGCGGTACCGACGACGGCGAAGATGCCCGCGCCTATGATGACGCCGACGCCCAAAAGTATCAACTCGAATGGCCCGAGCACTTTTTTCAGCTTGTGTCCCGGCTCGTGGCTCTCCGCCAGTATGGAATTGAGGTCTTTTAGTTTAAAAAGCTTGCGGGAGAGGGTTTTCATTTCACGTGATATTTTACACAAAAAAGCTCGTTTTGTTAAATAAAAAATTGTATAATTATGCTATGACAATCCTGCGCCTGATAATTTTATTTATTATGGTTTTGTCATGCAGCGCTTTTGCCGCCGAACAGAAAGAAGCGCCTGTCGTTATGCTCGACAGCGGGCCGATAAGCGGCAGGATCACCGAAGGCGTGCGTGAGTATCTCGGCATACCTTATGCGGCAGCCCCTATCGGCAAACTCAGGTGGAAGATCCCGAAAGACGTACCTGCCTGGACGAACGTGCGCAAATGCACGGAATTCGGCCCGTCATGCCCCCAGCCTCCTACCATGCGCAACCTGGAAAAGATAAGCGAAGACTGCCTGTACCTTAACGTGTGGACCGCTGCCGGGAGCAGCGCCGATAAATTGCCCGTAATGGTGTGGATCCACGGCGGCGCCTGGAACTTCGGTTCTTCATCGTTCGAGGAATATAACGGTGTCAACCTTGCAAATAAAGGCGTCGTTGTAGTGAATTTCAATTATCGTTTGGGGCCGTTCGGGTTCTGGACGCATCCGCGCCTTTCGATGGAATCTTCCCGCGACGTTTCCGGCAATTACGGTTTCCTCGACGCTATAATGGCGCTGTGGTGGGTGCAGTTCAATATAGACGCTTTCGGAGGCGATCCGGATAATGTCACGATCTTCGGTGAATCGGCCGGGGCGGTGAACGTGACCCTGCTAATGGTAAGCCCGCTGGCTAAAGGGTTATTCCACCGGGCTATAGCCGAGAGCGGCGGACCCGTCGGCATACAGTATTTGATACCGCAGGTGACCGGCGATATGGCCGCGTCCCTGAAGATGGGCAAAGCGTTGGCGGTTAAATTAAAATGCGATAAAGCCGACGACGTAGTGGCTTCCATGCGCCGTAAAACCACGGAAGATATACTCGAAGCGTACGATTTCAAGATGGGACTTTTCGGTAAAGGGTTATTTTTCGGCCCCGTCTTCGACGGATGGGCGCTTCCGAAAGATCCCGCAAAGGTATACTCATCGGGTGATCAGTATAATGTGCCCATCATCATCGGCTCTAATAAGGACGAGGGGACGGATTTCATTACAGCCGAGGATCGTTCGATGAAAAAATATAAGCTGTTCATGGAAAGCAGGTTCGGCAGGGGCTCTTCTAAAGCTATGGGCCTCTTTCCGGCGAAAAGGAAGAAGGAAAGTATAGCCCGCGCCCTGAATGACGCCATAACCGTTGCGGCGTTTGCCGAGCCGGCGAGATTTGTAGCGGATTCGATGAAAAAGAAGAAAGCAAAAGCGTACCTGTATCAATTTACGCGCG
>JAQUSB010000044.1 GCA_028715345.1 Candidatus Omnitrophota bacterium
GAAACACGGAAGAGCGCCGAAACTTCTGGCCCTGCAGATAGGCGAGAACGCCTCCTCCGCCGTCTACGTAAAGGCGCAGAAGAAAGTCGCGGAGTCGCTTGGCATAGAGTACGAGCTTAAGACCGTTCCGGATACGATCTCCCAGGCGGACGCCGAGAAATTGATAAAAGACCTGAATAACGACGCGGCCGTTACCGCGATAATTTTACAACTTCCCGTCCCTAAAGGCATCGACGCCAAGAAATTGGTGGGTATGATCTCGCCCGAAAAGGACGCCGAGGGGATGCATCCGCAGAATCTGGGCAAAATTTTACTCGGCCAATACAAGATCGGGCCGTGCACCGCGATGGCAGTGATGGAGCTTCTCGAGTCGGCCAAAGTCGATCTCTACGGTAAAGAGGCCGTTGTCGTCGGCCATTCGGAGATAGTCGGTAAGCCTGTAGCTTTGATGCTCCTCAATAAATTCGCGACGACCACGGTTTGCCATATCGCGACGGGCGAGCGCGGGGTCCTGCCGGAGCACGTGAAGCAGGCCGAGGTTTTAATAGTCGCTGTCGGCAAGGCCGGGCTCGTAAAGGGCGACTGGATAAAGCCGGGCGCGGTCGTCATAGACGTCGGGATAAACCGTGTGGCAGACAAGATACTGGGCGATGTCGAATTCGAAGGCGCCTCGCAGAAGGCGGCGTATATTACGCCTGTTCCGGGCGGCGTCGGACCGATCACTACCACGATATTGATGAGAAATACGGTCGAATTATTTAAAGGGCAGGCTAAATGAGGTTTTGCGAGAAACTCGAACAGGGCAAATTTGTAGTAACGAGTGAGATAGGCCCCCCGAAAGGCGTTGACTTAAAAGAGACTCTCGAAGACGCCGAACTTATCCGCTCCCGCGTCGACGCGATAAACGTCACAGATCTGCAGTCCTCCGTCCTGCGTGTAGGGTCGCTCGCCGTATGCAGTTTGCTTAAAGCAAGAGGCATCGAGCCGATATTCCAGATGACCTGCCGTGACCGCAACAGACTCGCGCTCCAGTCCGATCTTATGTCCGCAAGCGTCCTCGGCATCGAAAACGTCCTTTTATTGACGGGAGATTATCCGACATTAGGAGACCACCCGGAAGCAAAACCCGTATTCGACCTGGGAAGCGTGCAATTGATACAGGCCGCGAAGACTCTCCAGGACGGAAAAGATATGAAGGGCAACGCGCTTAAAGGGGCCCCAAAATTTTGTATAGGCGCTGTAGTAAATCCGGGAGCCGATCCGCTCGAGCCTGAGATAATAAAGATGGAGAAGAAGATCGCCGCCGGCGCACAATTTTTCCAGACGCAGGCGGTTTACGATATAGAATTATTCAAAAAATTTCTCGAAAGCATTAAAGGTATAAAGAAAGTGCCGATACTCGCCGGGATAGTCCTTCTGAAATCGGCGGGCATGGCGCGTTTTATGAATAAGAACGTCGCGGGCGTATTCGTGCCCGATAATTTGATAGCGGAGATGGACGCGGCGAAGGACAAACCGGCGAAATCGATCGAGATAGCGGCGCGGCTTATCAAAGAACTGAAGCCGCTCTGCCAGGGCATACATATAATGCCGATAGGCTGGGATAAAAAAGTGCCTGCCGTTTTAGACGCGGCGGGGATATAAAAAGTAAACAGGAGAATGAGATGTCGAAAACAGCGGAAATCACGGTGAAGACGGTTGCGGGCTTGATGGTCTCGGGCGCTAAAAAAGTTTTAGGCGAGGCCGACGCGTTACTTGGTAAGACTAAAAAAGAAAAGGGCGCGGACTTTAAAGTGGCGTTCCCTGAGACGGCATTTTACCTTCCTCTGGCAAACGGCCTCCTGGGCGCAGAAGTGAAGACGGTTACCGACGCAGAGAAGGTCCTCGCTACGGCCAAGACGCTCGTTATAAAAGACGTCCCGGCCGACGACAAATGGACCGACTTTTTAAAAGATTCTCTCAATGCGGGCGTCGCGACGATACTTTCCGAGGAAATGATCTGCGCGCTCAAATATATTTACGGCGAGGAGCCGCAGAAAGATTGCCCGGGATTTTTCTCGGATACGCTTTTGCGCGCGCTCGGCATACAGCTTGTTGATGGTAGAATTTCCGGCATCGCGGTAATTTTAGGGAAAACGCCGGACGCCAAGACCGCCGTCAGCATCGTCCGCGACCTGCAGAAGCGCAATATTCTCACTTTACTGGGCGGTAACGTCGATGGGGTCAGTATAATAGATCAGCTCAAAGAGGGCGGGCTGGCGATGGGGCTCGACAGTTACGTAGTCCCGTTCGGCCGCGACACGATATCGATAGTCTATGTCCTCAATTTCGCGATCAGGGCGGCGCTGTCGTTCGGCGGTATCAAAGCGGGCAATACAAAGGCTTGCGTGGATTACGTCAGAGACAGGGTACCGGCATTCGTGCTGCTACTGGGCGGAGTCGATGAGGTGAAGGCGGCGACAGGGGCGGGCGCATTGGCGGCGGGCGTGCCGATCATAACCGATCTCGACCTGCCTGAGGTGAGAGTGCCGGGCGTTTGCGCTCACGAGGAGTGCTTGGTCAAAGAGTCCGACTATACGAAGATCGTGCAAAAGGCGATCGAGGCGCGCGGCATAAAGGTAAAGGTCGCGCAGGTCCCGATACCCGTCCCGTTCTCGGCGGCTTTCGAGGGCGAGAGGGTGAGAAAAGAGAATATGTTCGTCCAGTTCGGCGGCAAATACTCGGCCGCGTTCGAATATCTGCGCATGAAGAAGATGGCGGAGATCGAGGACGGCAAGATCACCGTAGTAGGTCCCGACGTCGACGCAATGGACGAGGGCTCGAGCCATCCTTTGGCTATCGTGATAGACGTAGCAGGGCGCAAGATGGCCCCCGATTTCGAGCCGATATTAGAAAGACAGATACATAAATTTCTAAATTACGCGATGGGCATTTTCCATATGGGCCAGCGCGATATGAACTGGGTCCGTATATCTAAAGACGCTAAAAAGGCCGGGTTCAAGATCCGCCATTTCGGCGATATCTTGGTCGCGAAGCTCCACGACGAATACGGCGCCATAGTCGATAAGGTCCAGGTGACGATATACACGACTGAGGCCGACGTGAAACGCTTACTACCGGAAGCGCGGAAAGTCTTCGCGGCGAGGGACGAGCGGCTGGCGGGTATGACCGACGAGTCTGTCGATACATTATACAGTTGCACGCTATGCCAGAGCTTTGCGCCCGACCACGTCTGCGTCGTGAGTCCCGAGAGACTGGGCTTGTGCGGCGCGTATTCCTGGCTTGACGCGAAGGCGGCGCACGAGATCACGCCGACCGGCGGCAATCAGCCGATAAAGAAGGGCAAGACGCTCGACGCGGTCAAAGGCATATGGGAAGGCGTAAACGAGTTCGTCTTTAATACTTCGCACCAGCATACTTCGCAGATGTCGGCGTATTCGATAATGGAATCGCCGATGACCTCCTGCGGTTGTTTCGAGTGCATCGTGGCGATAGTGCCCGAGGCGAACGGGGTTATGATAGTGAACCGTGAATATTCGGGCGAGACGCCTGCGGGTATGAAATTCACGACGCTGGCAGGCTCTGTCGGCGGCGGCAACCAGACGCCCGGGTTTTTAGGCGTCGGACGCCAATACATAGTCAGTAAGAAATTTATCTCGGCAGAGGGCGGATTGAAGCGCGTCGTGTGGATGCCGAAAGAGCTTAAAGAAGCGCTCAGCGATAAGATGAAAGAGCGGTGCAAAGAGATCGGGATGCCGGAGCTATTCGATAAGATAGCCGATGAGTCGGTGACTACCGATGCCGCGGCGCTCGTCGAATATCTGGCAAGCGTCAACCATCCGGCATTGTCTTTACCGCCGCTCATGTAGATTTTAGCACAGCAGAATGTGCTGTGTCAAAGTGGTTCGCAAGGACGTGCGATTTTTAACCATGTAAAAATCGCACTCCGTAAATTTGCCCGGACCCTGCCGGGCAAATTTAAGGCCTTGCTCACCACTTCGCCACATCGCATTCTTACTGCGAGTGGAAAGTTTAAGATACCAATGCAAAAAGTCATATTCTCGTGGAGTGGAGGTAAAGATAGCGCGATGGCGCTGGGCGAGGTCATTGCCGGCGGCGCATACGATGTCGCGGCGCTACTTACGACAGTCACCGAAGATTACAACCGTATCAGTATGCACGGGGTGAGGGTCGCGCTTCTCGAGAAACAGGCGGATGCACTCGGGTTGAGGCTGGAAAAAGTCCTCATCTCGAAGACGGCCGACAACGCGGAATGCGAAGCGAAGCTCCGCGATACGCTCGAGCGGCAGATGGCCGGAGGCGTAAGCGGCGTAGTATTCGGCGACATATTCCTCGAAGACTTGAAGAAATACCGCGAAGAGAAGCTCTCGATCCTGAGCCTGAAAGGGATATTCCCGATATGGAAGCGCGATACGAAAGCGCTCGCGCGGCAATTTATCGAGGCCGGATTCAAGGCGATAATCACTTGCGTCGATTCCAAGTATCTGGCGAAAGAATTCGCAGGGCGCGTGTTCGATGAGAAATTTTTAGCAGATCTGCCGGAAGGCGTTGATCCGTGCGGTGAGAACGGCGAATTCCACTCGTTCGTTTACGACGGCCCGATATTTAAAAGTAAGGTAGCCTTTACAAAAGGCGACGTCGTATTAAGGGACGGGCGCTGGTATTTCTGCGACTTGTTAAATTAGGAGTGAAATAAAAATGAATAAACTTATTGTTACAACCGGGATGCTCGCGTGCAGCAACGTATTTATGACATTCGCGTGGTACGGCCACCTGAAAAATTTAAACAATAAGCCGTGGATCGTTGCGGCCTTTATAAGCTGGGGCATTGCGCTCTTTGAATACCTGATACAGGTCCCGGCCAATAGGCTCGGCCACCAGGTGATGAATCTCGGCCAGTTAAAGATACTGCAGGAGGTCATAACGCTGTCGATATTTGTGCCGTTCTCGATATTCTACATGAAGGAAGGTTTGAAACGCGATTACCTCTGGGCGGCGGTCTTTATACTCGGCGCGGTATTCTTCATGTTCAGGGGAATGCTCTCAAAAGGATAAAAATGAAGATAGCGAAAATATTTATTTTTACGGTATTGATGATCGCGCTTGCGCACGCTGCGCATTGCGCCGAAGCGCCCGCCGTGACGGTGACGAAACAGGTCGACGCCGAAATACCCGCCGATATTAGTAAGGACATCCACGCGATAAACGACACGCTCTTCCAGAGCATGAAGGACAATAAGCCCAACGTGATGATGAATATGTTCATCGCGGAAGGGCGCACGGACCCGGAGCTCGAAAAGGGCGTGAAGGCCGCGTACGAAAGGCTGGGAAAGCTTGCTAAAGGGACCGCTTTCAAGATATTGCATGAATACTTTATCGACGTGAAGGGCTCCGGCACGGCCAAAGTGGAATTGCCGGGCGACGGAACTAATAATTTTAATGTTATCGTCGATGCCGGTAAGGGGCCGCTCTACATTTCGCTCATGGTATCGGGCGGTAATTTCAACGATCTCATACTTTGTTTCGTTTACCTGAAGGTCAAGGACGGCTGGCAGCTTTATTCTTTTCACTGCGGCTTATATAAAGTAGCGGGCAAGACCGCCGTCCAATGGTACGGGGAAGCAAAGAGCCTTTACGACAACGGCTGGGACGTGCCTGCGATGCTGAGAATGCAGCTCGTCCAGGAATTTATCCGGCCGGCGCCTTTCATACAATACGACAAAGAGCCGGAAATGGCCGCTTTCATGAAGCAGGGCATTACGGAAACCTCGAGAAAATATAAATTTCCGTTCAAGGCCGTGTGGGTAAAGGACGCGCCGGAGATATACGGGCTCGACATACAATTCGTCAAAGGGCAGCTTACCCCGGTCGTGGTCTATGTTACCAGGTATCCGCTGAAAATGGCCGCTCCTATCCAGGACGAAGCGGACGCGATAAACTCGAAGATAGGCACCATCATACCGGGCCTTAATAAGACGAGCGGGGAGACATGGTACAGGGCGTATACGGAGCCGCCGCTCGATGCGAAGAAAGAATATAAGTATCGCAGTGTAATGAGTAAAAATAAATAAGGGGTAGATATGGCGTTATCGGGATTGGATATTTATAAATTATTGCCTAAAACAAATTGTAAAGACTGCGGGTTTTCGACGTGCCTGGCTTTCGCCATGGCGCTCGCCCAGAAAAAGACATCACTCGACAAGTGCCCGCACATAACGGCCGAGGCGCGCGCGAAGCTCGAGAGCGCGGCCGAGCCGCCGATCAAACTCGTCACCATAGGCGCGGGCGCGCGCAAAGTCGAGATCGGCAACGAGACCGTGATGTACCGCCACGAGCAGAAATTTTACCATCCCGCGGCGATAGGTTTCCTGGTCGAGGATACGATGGCGGCCGGCGATATAGATAAGATATTGGCCGATATAAAGAAATTGCAATTCGAAAGGGTCGGCCAGACTATTGCCGCAAATATTGTTTGCATACGCAACTCTTCTAAAACCAAGGATAAATTCCTCGCAGCGGTGATCAAGGTCGCGTCGGGAACAGAGCTTTGCATTGCCCTCGAAGGCTCCGACGCTATCGCGATGGCCGAGGCGGTGAGGATCGTAAAAGATAAGCGGCCGCTCGTTATCTGCGACGAGCCGAAAGCACTGGCTGAATTTACGAAAATAGCCAAAGAGAACAAGACGCCGATCGCGATAACCTGCTCGACATTGGAAGAAGCGGCGCAGATGACAGACGCCATAAAGAAAGCGGGCGTTGACGAGATCGTGATAAATCTGGACGAACCAAAGATGTCGAAAAAGATACAGGGCATCACTTACGCGCGCCGCGCGGCATTGAAGAAAAATTTCCGGGCTCTCGGGTATCCGATCCTCACGTTTACGAACCAGGCCGACCCGGCGCTGGAACTTGCCGAGGCGGTGTCCTATGTCGTCAAATACTCCGGCATCGTAATAATGAAGAATACGGCCAAAGAATTCGTATTTCCGCTTCTCGTAGTGAGGCAGGATATTTATCAGGACCCGCAGAAGCCCGTCCAGGTAGAGCCGAAGATATACGAGATAGGCAAAGTTACCAAAGATTCGCCCGTCGCGATAACCACAAATTTCTCTATTACTTATTTCACGGTGGCGGGCGAGGTCGAGTCGAGCAAAGTCCCGACATACATCGTCTGCTGCGATTCCGAGGGGATGTCCGTCCTTACGGCGTGGGCAGCCGAGAAATTTACGGCGGATAGCATCGCCGATATGCTGAAAAAATCCGGGATCGAGTCGATCGTGTCGCACAAGAAGGTGATCATACCCGGGTATGTCTCTGTTTTGAGCGGGAAGCTTGAGGAGGTATCGGGTTGGAAAGTCTCTGTCGGCCCGAGGGAAGCA
>JAQUSB010000045.1 GCA_028715345.1 Candidatus Omnitrophota bacterium
GTCTGCAGGGCTTTCAGCAACGACAGGAGCGGATACTCGCCGTCGCCTATGATGATATAATCGGCGGCCGTCTCCTGCAATATCTTCTCCTTGGCCAAATGTATCAATTTGCCGCCCCACACCACAGGGATCGCGGGATCGATGTCTTTAATGAACTTCGTCAATGACAGGGCGTTCTTCGTGAATTTGCCCAGCATAACGGATAACCCGATGGCCAGAGGCTTCTCTTTGGCCAGAGACTTTAGTATCTCTTTGTAATCCGGCTCGACGTGGGTATCGAGTATGCGCACGTCGAAACCATGGTCCCTGATAAAGGCGCCTAAATTAATGATGGATATGGGAGGATCTTCCCGCGCTATGTCCCTCGATCTCGCGCCGAAAGACCTTGCCACTCCGGCGGCAACTTCATCGTCATGGCCGGGATTGATGAGAACGACTAAATTTTTCTTCATATCATTATTTTACCTTAATTATCTTTTAAAGTCATCATTTTCATAATTGCCGGGCGGCGGGATCAAGCCTGCGTCTTCCCTTCTATCCAATACGCGTCCCAGCGTGTCTTTTTATCTATGGATCCGTCTTTGATCTGCTTAAAACCCGCCGCGGACATTACATCATAAAAATCCCCGCGCGTACGCGTGTAACCGAAAAATTGGCCGCGTTTCCTGATGCCGGTTTTGTCCAGAATAAATTTTACAAGGCTCTTTACCTGAACCAGTTTTAACGGTTTATCGGATTCGAGTGAAACGCTTATCAAAATACAGACGCCGCCCGGCTTTAAACGTTTTGATACGGTTTTTAAAAAATCGACCAGCTGATCCCGGTCGAAAAAATATTCGGCGCTGGATAAATAAATAAGATCGTAAAGCTTATTCGCGGCTATGCAGTCCGGGAAAAAACCTATATGGACTTTGCGCGGATCTATATGAGGGGCCAGCCACTTCAGAGGAGCCTCCGATACTTCGGTCACCTCCAAATTCGAATATCCGTCTTTTATAAGCGCCTCTTCCACGGTCCCAAGGCCGCATCCTATGGAAAGGATGTCGGCCTCTTTCCCGAATTTTTCATGTCCCTTTAAAAGGTCCGCGGCCTGGAGCTTGAACTCCACCCATTTCGGGTCTATCTTGTCCGGGCTTTCATATTTTTTAAAGAAAGCGTCATAAAAAGAATCGTAGAACTGCGCGCCGGCAATATCCGTCGCGGACATTTTACAGAAGGCATCGAACGGGATGCCGTGCCATTCTTTTTCGTAGAATCTTCTCATATTTTACGGTTCCCCTGGCCTGAAGAGACTATATCGTCGATCAGCGCAGTCTGCTCATCCGTGAACGCGAGAACAGGGAGCTTACCCGGGAACGCCGTCAATTGCTCGCTCCATAGCCCCGGGTTACCGGCGATGAAGCTTCTCACGAATTTTAACGGATGTTCTTTCGCCTGACGGCCGAGGCGGCCGCCTGCATCGAGAAAATTTATATTCTCGGAAATTATATCCGCTTCTTTGCGGGAAGGCTTCGCGCGCCTTCTCATGCCGAAATATAATGTTTCGAACAGTAAGTAAAGAGCGTCGAACCCCCAGGGCGCCCCGGCGGGATCGAAATGCTCCCAATCTATGATATGGATACCGTCGGGACCGAATATCGCGTTGTCTACGGAGAAGTCGCCGTGGAACGGAGACGATCTATCGGCATAATACGGAAAAACGTCGCAATAATGCTCCAACATCTTTTTTATCACGGCCGCGTTCTTTTCCAGCCCGGCCGCGTAGTCCGCTTTCATACCGTCGATGAAGTCTATCTCTAACCTCAGGTAATTATTTTTGTCCTTCGTTATCCTGCAGGCGGGGCCGCCATCCTGCCCGTCTCTTGCTTTACGGTACCACGCCCATCCTGCGGCTTCGCGTCTTAAGTTTTTTATCCCTTCCGGGGTAGATGCGGCCTTCATAACGCGCCCGGGCAGAGCGCCTTCCCTTACCAGGTAGGTGCCGATCTCACTGCCATGCGAACAATTTCTTATCAATTCTATCATTTGTGCCCTATCGCTATTATCGACGGCGCGAAAAATTTCAGCCGCAATATCCCGAAGATCGCGAACTCCCCTATCCTCGCCAGGAACCTTTTATACGACTTCCGCCCCATATCGTTCGCCGGGGAGATCGTAGGCGTGAAATCCTTAAGCGAGCCGCCGTAAGGGATGATCCTCTCGGGATAGCGGTAGTCCGGGAAGCACATGTATAATTCGACCCGGGAAAAGCCGCTCTCCTCCAATACTTTTTTGATCCCTTTGAACGAATAAAGCCAATTCGTGAACGGCCTGCCCAATTTTATTTTAGAGATCCAGTCCGCCGCCTTCCGCGGCAAAAAAGAGACGAAAAATAAATTGGAATGCGGCTCTTTCGCCCCCAGGAACATCTTGAAGTCGAACCTGTTCTCGATGGCAAGATATATCCTGCCGCCGTCGTTTAAGTTCCGGTGCACGGTTTTAAGGAAAGCGAGTTGCTGCTCTCCCGGCGTAGGGCCGGAATATTCTTTAGGCTTATATTGCCCGTAATATCTCTTTAATTCTATGTCGCCGCTTTCCGGTATCCATTCGAGCACGCCGTTGACCAGGGCCACGTCGAATTTATTCCTGAAATTCCCCAGGCTCTTCAGATTACTGCACAAGAGGTCTACGTTATCCAGCTTTTCCTCTTTTAAGCGCGTGCTCAAAAATCTTAACGAATCAAGCGTCTGGTCGACGCCCAGGACGTAGCCGCATCTTTTCGCAAGCGGTATAGTCATAGCTCCCCACATACAGCCGTAATCGACGCAGCTCTCTTCACCGGAGAGATCGAGCAATTCCAGCCCGCCTTGCCTTTTCGGCGAAAAGATAACGTTGAAGAATTGAGGATAGTGTTTCCGAACGGCAGCGCGGGGGCCGGTCTCCGACGAGATATCCGCCAGCCGCCGGCTTTCGTCCTTATCCAGGTTGGACCAGTACCCCTGCCTGTCGGAAATAAATATGTTCCCTGCGGCCTTCTTATAGCCGGCCTGAAGTTCATGCCTTATATCTTCGGGCTTCTTTTGGACCGTCTCCGTTTTAATATCCATAAGTAAAAAACTCCTATTCCGGACCTGTTTTTAGAACTTTATCATATTGCGTATCTCGGACTGCTCAGTTTTAGACAATAGCCAGTTATATGCCGCGAACATCGTGGCGATATAAGCGGCGCCCATTTCAAAAACCACCAGCCACAGCCTGTCTACGGGCAATGCCTGTCGGACAATGAAAGCTATAATACCAGCCATCGCTAACACTACCAGGCTGTCCCTTATACTGTTGTCGAAATATTCCCTGAATGTGACCTTGAACGTCTTCAGTATCTGCCGCATAAAAAGCGGGAATGATACGCATATCATGGGGATCGTAGTCCCCAGCGCTACTCCTACCATGCCGAATGAGCGCACCAGTATCAAACTTAAAACGAGATTTGCCAGAGCGTTAGCGAAGACTATTTTAAAGATCGTCTTGACGTGCCCTTTGGCCGTCAGCATCCCGCCGCCTATATCCAGGATGCAATTGAATATCCAGAATGCTATCAATATCTGCGCCGGTAACACGCCCGCCAAAAACGCCTCCCCCATCCAGCATTTTATGAACGGTTCCGCGAAGACGATGGTGACCAGCACGAAAGGTATGAACACGAATGCCTTATATTTCGTGCCCCTGAATAAAGTCGCCTTCTGCCTGGCGGATTCTTCCTTTGCCTCCATCTCCACATAAGCGGGAAATAACGGCCCCTCTATCAGGGCGTTCACCATGCGGAAACCCTGCTGCAGGTTGATACCTATATTATACAGGGTCACGGCGGCGACGGAAACAAAAGCCCCGACGATGATATTGTCTATATTGAATATCAGCATGGTCGCAAGTGAACTCAGGAAGAGATAAAAACTGAAATCGAATATCATCTTGAAAGTGTCTTTTTTGAAATACGGGAATTTTATATGCTTTTTGAGCAGGCTCCCGCTCACGATCAGGTATGCGCTGGCGTATTTGAGTATTGTCAAAGCCGATGACGCGGCCAGAAAACATACTATGCCGAGGCCGTTTATAAAAATGAAATAAGCCGATATGCCTGTGAGGACGGTAAATATAATTTTATTGACCGCGTAACGGTCATAGCGCTGGAAGCCCTGCAGGGCGTGATCGAATGTCCTGCCCGGCCAGATAAATAAAGAAGATGCCGACGCTATCAGGAAAAGATGCCTCACTACCATTTTGTTATGCGCGTCCACTTTGAATACCAGATCGAAGCAGAAGGAGAGCGCAAAAAGCAGGGCGGCGGCCAGGATGCCTATAAGCATAAAGAACGAGAAAGAAGCGCTTATGATCTCGTTGACCTTTTTGCCGTCCCCTTTCGGCGCGAATTCGGCCACGTATTTTATCGTGGCGCCCCCGACGCCGAAATCCATGATCCCCATGTAGCCCGTGAATGTAACGACCAAAACATAAACCCCGTATATCTCCTTGCCGACGTGAAACACCATAAAAGGCAGCAGGGCAAAATTTATGAGGAAGGCCAATATCTGGCTGGCCGCGTTATATTTGATATTTTTGCTTATGAACCTGAGTTTACTCATAATGGCATCAGTCCCGCCGTAAGATCGATCTAACGCATTTACGCATGATGCGCCTGTGGTGGGCGGGGATCAGCGTCTCTACCGCATAAACGAGATTGTAAAATAAAAAATAAATAAAATAGGCGCCGGGGCGGCTTTTCTTCTTCGCGTTCAGCTGCAATTCCTTCCATATGAGAGGCCCCCAGCTTTTCCATACCCTGCGATCGGCGCCGGTCAGGTTAACTATGGGCGAGCCGCCCTCCTCCGCGACCAGATCCAGGTACGCTTCCGTATCCGGTATCAATTTTTTGTCCTGCGCGTATTGCCAGGACGGCGTCTCCGGAAGGGGTATAAGGTAATTCAATGAAGCCTGCGTCGCGTCCAGGTCCTTTAAAAACCCGATGGTCTCCTTTATCGTATCCGAAGTTTCGCCCGGAGCGCCTATCACCAGTTGTATCGGGCAGTGCAATCCCACCTCTTTCGACGTCAGGAGAGTAATTTCTTTATTCTTCCGGGCGGTAACGCCTTTCCTGTATTCTTTCAGCACCGTATCCGACCCGGATTCCTGCCCGTAGTTTATCTCGATGCATCCCGTCCGCTTCAGGGACCGCAGCATATTTTCATCCACCTTGTCTATGCGGGCGCCGCCTATCAGGTAAAATATGTCCAGCTTCTCTTTCTCTATCGCTTTACAGAGATCGAAGACCCACGCGGGGTCGGAATTGAATAATTCGTCGCAAAACTGGAAGCCGTCGGTACTATATGTTTTCTGAAGATGTTTTATATGTTCGATCACATAGCCGACGCTGTGCCTGCGCACTCCGCGGACATGGCGATAACAGAAGAAGCATCTATGCGTACACCCGCGGGATGTCACGATGGATATGTATGTCTTCTTACCTTTTATCCTGCCGATGAGATCGCCGCTCTTCGGATCGTTCCTGATGACATCGCCGTAGCGTGACAGCCATCCGTCGATACTGTCGGCGTATTTGGCCATATCGATGAGATGGTACGCGGGAAAAGGTATTGTATCGAGGTCGCTTATCTGTTCGGCTTCTTTATTTTTCGTTACCGCGCCGTTACGCAGATGCGATACCCCCGGGATGTCATGCAGGGGTTTCTTTTTCGAAAAATTATCCAGGAATACAGGCATGTTCCATTCCGTCTCGCCGTGGAATACCAGGTCTATGCCGGCCTTCTCCAATAACAGGCCGTAAACGGACGCGAGCGGCCCTCCAGCTATCTGGAATATCCCGCCATATCGTGATCTTACGGCCTTACCAGTTTTTTCGTCCTGCCGTAAGAAGTCGCTATGCCGCCGTAGCCTATTATGTCGGGCTTGAATTCGTCGATCAGCTTATACACTCTGCTGTAATCTTCGGAATTCAGCCTCTTCAGGTCAGCATCGTCCAGGTACAGGTCGAGTATCTTTGCCTTGTGGCCGCATCTTTCGACGATGCCGCCCACATATAATAACCCCAACGGCAAAAGAAACCCGCCTTTGCCGCTTCTGGACGGAACATTTATCAATAGTACGTTCATTTCATTCCCGCCTGCGTCACATTTGGCGCAATGCTTTCATCCAATCGCGCCGCCAGGTACGGCTCGCCATCGCGTATCTGCCGCACCATGCCTGTCGCGCTTTTTGATTTCCCGGAAGGTTCCACCACCCTAAAACATCGTCCCATATCTCATTTACCTTATCGGCGGCGGATGAGCCGTCCCCGAAGATGATGCCCGCTTTTTCCAGGGCGTCGAAATACGGGATCGACTGTTCGCACATGGCCCAGGCGCGTTTATTCCAATAGCATATAGTAGGGATATTGGCTGCCAGCGCCACGTTAAGCGTGGTCCCGGGATGGTCCAGTATAAGTAATCTGCACTTCATTATTTTTGAGTGAAAAGAACCTAAAGAACCAGTGCACAATTTCAGGTCGGGGAGGTTTTTATTGATATAAGGCCGTTCCGCGCCGTTACTCGATATCTCGAAATAAGGCCTGTATCTGAGGTATTCGGCTGCATCCTTATTCAGGCGTTTTACGAACAGGACTTTCTGCTTCAAATAATCCAGCTGTTCGGCAGGCTGCGGCAGAGAATCGAACCTGTACAGGAACATATGCACCCTGGTCCCCACGAGGATAAGGTCGTCGCTCCCTTTTTTATAGCGGTTCGCTACTTTGGACAGGTACGGCGAAGGAAGCGGCACCATATTGCCCTTGCAATCCTCCTGT
>JAQUSB010000020.1 GCA_028715345.1 Candidatus Omnitrophota bacterium
CAACCCAGCCCTCTGGCGATGCCTGAGCCTTTTACCACGGTGCCCAGCACCGAAACGGGCCTGCCCAATAATCTGGCAGCCTCGCGCAGCTTACCCTTCGATATGAGATCCCTCGTCAGGCTCGAGTTCGCGATACGGCCGGATACTTTTACCGGTTTTACCGCCGTAATGCCGAAACCGTATTTGCGCGACAGTTTACGCAAAAGCTCCGTGCCTGCGCCGGCGCCGCGGCCGAAATAGAAATTTTCGCCGACGAAGATATGTTTCATCCGCAATTTACCGATGAGGATATTTTTCACGAATTTTTCCGGGGGCATCTTTGAAAAGGATTTGGTAAATTTTACTATAACGAGTTTGTCCGCCCCGATCTCTTCTATGAGCCTTATCCTGTGTTTTAGGGATATGAGGCTCGGGATATAACGGCCCGGGCTTAAGACTTTCACAGGATGCGGATCGAATGTGACGGCAACGCTCGCGAGTCTGTTGCTTTCTTTGGCGGCGCGGACGGCCTTCTCTATTACATGCCTGTGCCCGATATGCAGGCCGTCAAATACTCCTATGGTAACGACCGATCCTTCGGGCTGGCGCTTCAGGTGTTTTAAGCCTTTTATTATTTTCATACTTTTATTATTATCTTTTCCAGTTCCGGCAGCGTCATCTTCCTGATATCTTCTATGGGGACCGATTCATCTATCGCGAAACGCCCCGAGCGCGTCCTAGCCAAGCTTGCCATATAAGCTCCGCAGCCGAGATCCTCGCCGATGTCCGCGCATATCTGGCGGACATAAGTGCCTTTGGAACATGTGAGCTTAAAAAATACTTCGGGAAGCTTTATTTTAAGTATGTCGAGATTTTTGACCGCTATTTTGCGCGGCGCCGGCTGAGCGCTCAGGCCTTTACGGGCAAGCTCGTAAAGTTTTTGGCCGTTCACCTTGACCGACGAATACATGGGCGGCACCTGCTCTGTCTCGCCCAGGAATTTACCGAATGCGTTCTTTATCTCTTCGTCCGTAAAATTCACGGTCTTGCCGGAAGGGGTTATCTTTCCCCACGCGTCGAGCGTATCGGATGAGGCGCCGAATATGAGCGAGCCTTCGTATTCTTTGTCTTCGGACATGAATTGGCTGGATAATTTCGTATAGCTGCCTATGAGGATAACGAGGACGCCTGTGGCGTTAGGATCGAGCGTGCCGGCGTGGCCCACTTTCTTAAAATGAAACCGCCGCCTGATGAGATCGACAACGTCATGGCTCGTCATGCCTTTAGCTTTATTTACTGCCAGCACTCCGTCCATGAAGAACCTCGTCGACCTTTGAGAGGACCTTGCGCTCGACTTCGGCGAGGCTCCCTTCTATTACGCACCCGGAAGCTTTTACGTGGCCGCCGCCGCCGAAGAACGACGCGATCTTATTGACATCTGCCTCGCCTTTAGAGCGGAAACTTACATTTATCTTGCCGGTTGCGGCGTCTTCTTTGAATATTACCGCGACCTTCACCTTCTCCACGGAGCGCGCGTAATTTATGAACCCTTCGGACTTTATAAGATCGGCGCCGGTCTCTTTCAGCATCGCCTTGGTCACCTCGAGGTACGCCACATCGCCCTCTTTGTTCAGCTTTATCGTCGAGAGGACCTTGCTTAAAAATTTTATATCGGCGACGGAGCGGCGCTCGTACACGCTCTCGGACACGCTGGCCGGCGTGATGCCGTACCCTAAAAGTTCGCCCGCTATCTCGTGCGTTACACTGGATGTATTGTCATAATTAAATGAACCGGTGTCGGTAAGTATCGCGATATATAAAGCCAAAGCCGCTTCTTTTGTGAGTTTGACCCCCATCTCTTTGTAAATCTTATACACCATTTCTCCGGCGGAGCTCGCGTTGGGATCGACCCAGTTGATGTTCCCGAATTTTTCGTTCGAGACGTGATGATCGACGTTTATCACGAATTTTCCCGCGATGAGCTTCTGCACTTTACCTATACGCTTCAAAGTGGGACAATCGAGCACTATCGCCGCTTCGAAATCGTATTTTGCCGCAAGATCGTTCGAGACCTCGGCGGCTTTAGGCAGGAATTTATAATGTTCGGGGACGGCGTCGTTGTCGACTATGACCGCGGTCTTACCGAGAGAATCGAGAAGGGCTTTCATCCCCAGCTGGCTGCCGAGAGAATCACCTTCGAGATTAACGTGCGCCGTGATCAGGAATTTATCGTACTTCCCGATCGCCGCTATCACTTGTTCCATCTTTTTGCTCCTTTTCTTCCCGCTCTTTCCTTATTTTATCCAATATACCATATATATGTTTAGTGTGCTCTATAGATTCATCTATCGTAAATGCGATGTCAGGCATGTATCTCAATTTTATCCTGTCCGCGAGCAGCCCCTTTATATATCCTTTAGCGTTATTCAGCCCCTTAAGGGCAAGCTTTTTCTCTTTGTCCTCGCCCAAGGCGCTGAAATATATCTTCGCGTATCTTAAGTCTTTCGTCAGGTCGACCTTGGTAATAGTGATAAAGCCTATCCGGGGGTCTTTCATTTCGCCCTGGACTATCTTCGAAACTTCCTGCCTTATCGCTTCCTGGACCCTTCCGGGCCTTTGAGATGACATTTTATAACCTTTCCTAAAAGTAATATTATAGCTTAAACGGCTTGATAATGCCAGCGCCTATATCATCGAGCCTGTCGAACGCCCTGCAGCAGCCCGATTCTTTTTCTATAAGGGCAATCTCATTCTTTACGCGGTATTTCGACAATTTTGCGAACATCCCCTTCTTTACGGCCGCTTTCGCAAGCCGTAAAGTCTTCGGCTCTATCGAAAATCCCGGCCTCGATTCGAACCTCACCGCCCTGAATATGCGGGTCGGATCGTCGATAAAACTTTTATCGTGCATAAGCCTTATGATGCCTTTCGCGAGATCGCGCCTGCCGCCGAACAGGTCTATCAATCGGCCGAAATCTTTTCCGTTAATGCTGGCCGCCATTGCATTTATCGTGAAATCCCTTCTCGACAGGTCGTTTTTCAGCGAACTGAACTCCACCATGGGAAGCGCGGCCGGATGCGCGTATTTTTCTTTCCTTGCCGTAGCGAGGTCTATCTTCAAAGCGTCTTTCATAGTAACGGTGCAGGTGCCGAACATCTTGTGGGTTACTATCTTCGCGTCCAGCTCTTTGGCCAATTCCTCGCCCAGTTTTATAGCATCGCCTTCTATGACTATGTCCAGGTCTATGTTTTTCACCCCGAGGATAATATCACGGACGATCCCGCCTACGATGAATGCTTTATATCCGCGCGCGTTGGCGTGATCGCCAATCCGCCGCAAGAGATCCATGATCTTCGGCGGCAGCGCCTCCCCCATCTTATTCGCGATATTGCTAGCCATAAAATTTACGCTCTCGGATGGAACTGTTTGTGGATCGACTTCAGCCGCGTGCGGTCTATGTGCGTATAAAGCTGCGTGGTCGAGATGTCCGAGTGTCCCAGCATCTCCTGCACGACCCTGAGGTCGGCGCCGTGCTCCAACAGATGCGTGGCAAAGCTATGGCGCAGCGTATGCGGTGTTATCTCTTTTTTTATGCGCGCGAGCTTCGTGTACTTCTTTATCATCTTCCAGAATGTCTGGCGCGAAACCTTCCTGCCGAGGCGCGAGACGAACAGCTGCGGGATGTCTTTGCCTTTAATGAAATGGGGGCGCGCCTTTTCGATATAACGCACGACCGCCTCTTTCGCCTTCTTTCCTATCGGCACCACGCGCTCTTTATCGCCCTTGCCCCTGCACTTTATGAAACCGACGTCTAGGTTCACGCCTTCGCGGGTCAACTCCACTATCTCCGATACCCGCATACCAGACGCGTACATAAGCTCGAGCGCCGCCTTGTCCCTTATCCCTGTATCGTCACGCAGGTCGGGGCCCGCGAGAAGCTTGTCCACTTCGTCCACATTAAGGACATCCGGCAGCCCCCTTATCAGCTTCGGCGATTCAATTACTCCCGAGGCGTCTTCACGCGCTAAATGCTCCTGGACGAGGAATCTGTAGAACATCTTTATCGCCACAAGCGCTCTCGATATAGAGTTACTGCCTATGCCGCTGTCTTTCAGGTAAAGCATGTAGCCGGTTATGTCCTGCCGCTTTATTTTATTTATATCGGTTATACCGATCTTTTCCATGCGGCCGATGAAATGCTCAAGGTCCGTCCCGTACGCGGCGATCGTATTTTTACTCAATCCGCGCTCGACGGCAAGATAGTTAAGGAATTCTTCCAGTAAGTGTTCCATATTAAATAAAAAATGGGTTGTTATTCTTTTCTTCGCCTATAGTAGAAGGCTCGCCGTGGCCCGGGTATATTATGGTGTCGTCATCCAATACCAGGAGCTTCTTTCTTATCGAATCGAACAATGCGCTTTCATCGCCATACTCGAAATCGGTGCGCCCCACGCCGCTGTTAAAAAGCGTGTCGCCGGTGAATACCATTCCGTCCGTCTTTAATGAAATAGACCCCGGCGTATGGCCGGGCGTGTGCAGCACTTCGAGCGAGATAGAGCCCAGCTTTACCGCATCGCCGTCTTTTAAAAGTTTCGAAGCCGCCGGAGATGTGATGCTGAACGTGAAGACGCGGGACATATTCTTATCGGGATCGGCGAGAAAATCTTCGTCGAGCGCGTGGATATAAATAGGGACGTCGAAATTCTTGTTCGCGCCTATGTGGTCGCCGTGACCGTGCGTATTTATTATGAATTTGAGCGTAAATCCGTTCTTATCTATGAAATCTTTTATTTTACGGTGGTCGGCGCCCGGGTCTATAAGGCATGCTTCTTTTGTAACGGGATCGGCCACCAGATAAGCATTAACCCCGAGCGGCCCCACTATAAACCTTTTCAGTACAAATTTTTCGTTACTTGGACGGTTCAACAGGCTCCGCTCCTCCCGCAGCCATGGTAAGGTGAGGCACCTCTTCCTCATCGCTGGTCTTCCTTAAGCTGTCCCTGACCTTGCTGTAGCAAAAATCCCTTTTGATGGCGCGCTCTTCTCTTTCAAGCGTATTTTTTACGGAGTCCTTATTCGCGAAACTCAAAGGCCCCCTGTAAATTATATCCTTGGCGTTCTCCATCCTGTCGACGTGGGGCTGCATCTCTTCCGCTTTCGAGGGGATGAGTATGCTCTGCATATCTTTGAGGTGCCCGTTAGCCTCCTCGATCGCGCGCACGTCTTTTTTATGATTATTGCCCAGGAACTGTATCAACTCGGTCTGCCATGACTGCCAGTAAGCGAAATGCTGCTTGTAAAGCTCGGGGGACGGTTTTTTCGTGTATTTCTTAAGCTGGTAAAAACGCGGCTTCTTAGTCACCTTGCTCTTTTTCCGCGTAAATTTTCTCTGAAGCGCGTCGCATCCGGTAAGGTTCGAAGCCATTATGATTATCAAAAAAATCATCAGCCATCTTTTCATCGACACACCCCTTATTTGAGCAGTTTTTTAAATTCTTCTTCGCTTATTATTTTAACGCCGAGGGCCTTCGCTTTTTCCAGCTTCGAGCCTGCTTCTTCCCCGGCCACAAGAAAGTCGGTATTTTTGCTCACGCCCGACGCCGGGGTCCCGCCCGCATTCCTGACCGCCTCTTCTGCGTCATGCCTCGAAAAAGACTCAAGCGTCCCCGTTATTACCACCGTTTTCCCCGAAAGCGGCCCGGCGTTCACCTTTTTAACTTCGCCTGCCATCTTCAAACCGGCGTCTTTTAATTTCTTCAGGACGCTAAGGTTCTCTTTATTCCGGAAAAAATTGTAGACGGATTCCGCCATGACGGGCCCCATATCCGGGACTTCGGTCAGCTCTTCCTGGGACGACCGCTGCAATTTTTCCATAGAGCCGAAATGGTTTGCGAGGACCCACGCGGTCTGTTCGCCTACATGACGTATACCGAGGCCGTATATCAGCCGATGCAGGTCGCGGTTCTTACTCTCCTCTATCGCGCTTACTAAATTGGATGCGCTCTTCGCGGCAAATCTCTCGAGGCTCTTCACATCGTCGAATTTCAGGTGATATATATCGCCGTAATCTTTTATCAGCCCCTTGTCCACGAGCTGGTCGACTATCGCTTCGCCCATATTCTCGATGTCCATCGCGTCGCGGGACGCGAAATGGAGCACAGCCTCTTTTATCTGGGCGGGGCAGCCGACATTCTCACACCTTATCGCCACTTCTTCGCGGCCGCGCACGAGCTTCGAGCCGCAGGCAGGGCATTTCGCCGGGATAGCGAACTCTTTCTCTTTACCGACCCTCTTCTCTTTAGCAACGCTTATCACTTTAGGTATGATCTCGCCCGACTTTTCCACATAAACTTTATCACCGATCTTGACGTCGAGCCTGGCTATCTCGTCGAAATTATGCAGGCTCGCCCTCGACACCGTAGTCCCGGACAGGTGCACAGGTTCCAGTATGGCTACGGGCGTGATAGCGCCGGTCCTGCCGACGCCGACGATTATATCTTTCACTTCGGTCAGCGCCTTTTCGGCCGGAAACTTATAGGCGATCGCCCAGCGCGGGCTCTTCGCGGTCGCGCCCAGCCGCTT
The DNA here is from genome assembly GCA_028715345.1 of Candidatus Omnitrophota bacterium. GTDB lineage: Bacteria > Omnitrophota > Gorgyraeia > 2-01-FULL-45-10 > 2-01-FULL-45-10 > FEN-1322. The sequence goes on from JAQUSB010000020.1 coordinate 6,563, forward strand.
CTCCTGGCCGAGGTCGTTCACCTTCAGCACCATCCCGTCTATCTCGAAATCGAACTTATACCTTTTATCTTCGAATGAATCGCAATAATCGATAACTTCGTCGATCGTTCTACATATCTTATAATGCGGGTTGACCCTGAAACCCGCTTCTTTCAGATACTCGAGAATTTCCGCATGCGTTTTAAAATTTATGCCTTTATAAAAACCGGCGCCGTAAACATATATGTCCAGCCCGCGCGATGCGACCGTCTTCGGATCGAGAAGTTTCAGGGAACCGGCCGCCGCGTTCCTCGGGTTTGCGAACAATTCCTCGCCCGCCCTTTCTTTCTCTTCGTTCAATTTTTCGAGCGCTTTTTTCGTCATGTAAACTTCGCCGCGAACCTCGATAGCTTCAGGCGTTTTTCCGGCTTCTTCTCTGAAAGCAAGCGGGATGGAGCGTATCGTCCGCAAATTTGCCGAGACATCGTCGCCCTCTACGCCGTCTCCCCTGGTCGCCCCCCGCACCCATTTACCGTCCTTGTACAACAAAGCGATGCTCACCCCGTCGAACTTAAGCTCGACCACGTATTCCACTTTTTCGCCGCTCAAATTCTTACGGACCCTCTCGTCGAATTGCCTGATCTCATCCGCCGAGTAAGTATTGTCTAAGCTCATCATCGGCGTCATATGCTTTACCGTAGGGAAATTCTTGGCGGGCTTGCCTCCAACGCGCTGGGTCGGGGAATCGGGCGTTATAAGCTCGGGATGCGCATCTTCGAGGTCTTTGAGTTTCCTATAAAGCTTGTCGTATTCCTGGTCCGTTATAGACGGCTTGTCGAGGACATAATAGAGATGGTCGTGGCGCTCTATCGCTTTTCTTAATTCTTCGATCTCTTTTTTTATATCTTTTGTCGTCATATCAATAAAATTTAATGTCCTTCGGCCAGCCTCGAGGCAAGAAGCGGCGGCAGCCCCGCCGCTATGATCTTGGCCTGGGCGGATCTGATGTCATACGGGACTCTTCTTATCTCCACAGCGCCGGCGCGCGCGTCATAAATGGCGAAAGACGCTCTCGGGTCGCCGTCGCGCGGCTGCCCTACACTGCCTATATTCACGAGGTACTTTTTATCGTTATCCAATTTCACGTTCATACCTTTAACCTTTGCCGGTTTTTTACCGTCGAAAGAAAATATGCCCGGCACGTGAGAATGGCCGACAAAACATATTTTGGTCTTAAGCAACCTGAACGTCTTGTCGGTATCGTTCGCATCGAAAATATAAAAGAACTCTTTCGGCTCCTCGAGCGAGCCGTGGACTAAGGTCATGCATTTGTCGGATGAGGACAGTTTGAACGTTTTAAGATATTCGGCATCGCCGCCGTCTATTACATTCCCCGTCCATTCGATCGCGCTGGCCGCCTGCTCATTGAAATAACTCAGTTCCAATAGGCCCAATACGCCCCATTCATGGTTCCCGGCTATTAATATTTCCGGTCTCAGGGACTTCACTTTCTCTATGCATTCTTTCGGGTTAGCGCCGTAGCCTATTATGTCGCCCAGGCACAGGTATGCCGTTATGCGTTCTTTTTTCAGGTCTGCCAGTACGGCTTCGAGCGCCTCAAGGTTTCCGTGTATGTCCGATATCAGAGCGTATCTCATAATTTAAAAGCGAATATCGAAGCCGTCGAATTCTCCGGTCGCGCCACTCCATTCAACGTCGGAATCGCGTATATAATTTTTAAAGATATCGTCTATCTTCGCAAGGAATGTTTTGATGTCCGGCTCGGCGCCTTCGCAAAGGACCTCTACCCTGCCGTCAGGCAAATTGCTCGCCCATCCTGTAAGGTTCAGGGAGCCAGCCAATCTCTCTGCGGTGTACCTGAAACCTATGCCCTGGACCGAACCCGAATAATATATGTGGAGTCGCTTATTGGTACTGGTTTTTTTGGAGGATATCTTCATATGGTAAATAACCGGGGAAGCCGGACCTGCACAGGACCTGACTTCCTGACTGAAAATGGTCGGGAAGGCGGGATTTCCCTCCGTTCCGCCATAGGCGGAACTTCGGGCCGGCCGATTTTGCTGTCGGCCGGAGGCCTTTTCGTCCTATTCGTCCGCGCAAAATCGGCTTCAAATCCCCTAACTTCCTGACTTAAAAATGGTCGGGAAGGCGGGATTTGAACCCACGACCTCTTGGTCCCGAACCAAGCGCGCTAGCCAGCTGCGCTACTTCCCGTAATTTGTGCCATTATATTAACATATTGGTATAATATGGGCAAATAAAAAAAGCCCCGAGATAAAATCCCGGGGCTTTTGAATTTTTGAGCTTTTACCAGTTGCTCTCTTCGAACATGAACTCCGGATCGGTAAGTATAGGACCGTAATGTTTGGGCAATGGTATGGGAAATGTTACCGTCTCATATGCGCCGACTAAAAGCCTGATGCCGCTCATGCCGACGCCCTTAAGTACGCCCCATGTGCAGGCGGCTACCGGGCCGTCGGAATTATTCACCCTTGAAGGCTGGAGAAGCATCTCGAAAGGAAAAGTTGCCATATTCGCGATACCCCGCCCTAATTTCTTCAGAGCATCGTCGCAATATCCCGGCGCGGCGGCCAGCACGGCAACTGAAATAACCAGCAATCCTATTATAATGATCCGTTTAGCCATATCTATATTCCCTCCCATTGCATAAAACTATATCACGAAACCCATACATCGTCAAATTTTTCATCTCTGTGAAAATGTGCTGCGGCGAAAAATTTCTTCAAAACCCCATCTGCTTGAGAAAACTTTCGGTGACGCCGCCCTTTTTATCGAGATCGCGGAAACGCGCGAGGTACTTGCCGATGATGTCGAACTCGATATTCACCTTGTCGCGCTCGCGCTTTGCGCCCAGGTTCGTCATCGATAAGGTATGCGGGATTATGTAAACCTTTAAACTGCCCCGACCCGCCTCTCCGACGGTCAGGCTTATGCCGTCGAGAGCTACGGATCCTTTTTCGACCACAAGATGACTGAATTCCGCGGGAAATCCTATTTCGATAATGTATTCTCCGCCTCTATTTTCGATCTTCTTTACCGCGCCTACACAATCGACATGGCCCAGGACAAAATGGCCGCCGAGCGGGCCTCCGGCTTTCAGCGAGTCCTCCAGGTTGACCTTATCCCCGCTTCGCAGGGATACCAGTCCTGTCCTGCGGGCCGTCTCTTCCATCACATCGAACCCCAATATGCCTCTTTTATTCTCCACCAGCGTGAGGCAGGCCCCGTTGACGGCTATACTGTCGCCGATATTGACATCTTTGGAAACCACGGCTGAATCCACTTCTATTCTATAAACGTTCCCGGACCGCGTAAAACTGCGCACGCTGCCAAGCTCCCGGATCAATCCTGTAAACATCGCTACACCTCGGCTTTTATTAAAATATCTTTTTTGAACTTACGTATCTTCACATTCCTTAAAGCAAGTGCGCTTTTCATGTATCGTATTCCCGCGCCTTCGACGGAAGTGACGGCGCTGCGCCCGCCTATTATCTTCGGGGCAATGAAAAACAGGAACTCATCCGCAAGCCGTTTCTCGACGAGACTTGCCGCGAGCTCTCCTCCGCCCTCTACCATAACATGGATGAATCCCATGCGGCCCAATTTTTTTAGCAGATCTTTGAGGTCCACTTTGCCCCGGTCGGCCCTGGCCTTTATGATATCACAACGCTTCCCGCCATATTTCGTCGCCGCTATGTAGACCGGCGAAATGTCCGTATGGGAAAATATCCTGGCGTTGGGCGGCGTTTTGAGCGAACTGTCCACTATCACCCTGGCCGGCTGTTTGCCTTTCGAAACTTTACTGATAAGCAGCGGGTCGTCTTTGATTACCGTATTCACCCCTACCATCACAACATCCGCTTTCGCGCGTAATCCATGGACATAGCGCCTCGAATCGTCGGCCGTGATCCATTTCGAATCGCCGGAGTTGGCCGCTATCTTACCGTCGAGTGACTCGGCCATTTTTACGGTAACGTACGGCATACCGGTCGTTACGAATTTTATGAAAGGCTTGTTTATATTCGCGGCGGCATCTTTACATAGCCCCGCGGAAACTTTTATGCCATGGCGTTTCAATTTCTTCAAACCTTTGCCGGATACGATCGGGTTCGGGTCTTTCATGGCCGCCACGACCCTTTTTATCCCGGCCTTTATTATCGCTTCAGTGCACGGCCCCGTCCTGCCGAAATGATCGCACGGCTCTAACGTGACATAAAGAGTAGCGCCGCGCGCTTTGCTGCCTGCTTCCCTTAACGCGTTCACCTCGGCATGCGGCAGGCCGCACCTCTTGTGGTAGCCCTTCCCGACGATCTTGCCGTCTTTGACTATGACGGCTCCGACGGCAGGGTTCGGGTTCGTCAGACCTTCGGCCCTCCGGGCAAGCCCGAGCGCCATGCGCATATATCTTTCATCGATCGTCATCGCGTACCCGGGGTTGCTGCGGCCTTAAGTTTTTCGACCAGTTCGTACGGCACCCTCACCGTACCTATGAGCGCTTTGCCTTTTCCCATCCCGTGGCAATCGGACCCGCCCGTCATTAAAAGCCCGCGCTCTTCGGCCAATTCTTCGTAATGTTTTACGACGGACGCTTTGTGGTCGGTATGGTAAACTTCGATGCCTTTCAAACCGTATCCGACCAGTTCCGGTATATATTCATCCTTGTTCATTATGCCGGGATGGGCCAGGACCGGTACCCCGCCCGTCTTCAGGATAGCTTCGATCGCTTCCTGCGGAGAGAACCTTATATGCGATACGTAACACGGCTTCTGAAAGCCTATATATTTACCGAAAACATCCCTGAAACTTTTGACTTTTCCCGTCTGTATCATCGCCTGCGCCAGGTGCAACCTGCCTACGGCTCCCCTGCCGGCGAGCTTAAAAACATCCTCGGCTTTTACGTCTATGCCGGCCGCGTTCAATTTCTCGACCATCTTGTGTATGCGGACCACCCTCGCCGCCCTCATATCTTTAAGCTTCTTTAAGAACCAGTCCGCTTTATTATCTATAAAATATCCCAATATGTGGACTTCCGCGTCCTGCTTCTCCACGGTAAGCTCGATGCCGGGTATCACTTCTATGCCGGAAGATGCCGCCGCCTTCGCGCAAGGGGCTATACCGTCGACACAATCATGATCGCATATCGCTATCGCCGACAACCCGACCTCCGCGGCGCGGGAAGCAACTTCCTCGGGCGAGAACGTCGAATCTGAAAAATCGGTATGTATGTGGAGGTCCGCGTACTTCATTTGGCCTTTTTCTTCGCCATGTCTTTATTTATCTTGTCGAGGACGCCGTTTATGAATTTGCCGGACTCGCTGTCGCCGTACCTTTTCGCGATATCTATGGCCTCGTTTATGGTGACTTTAGGCGGGATCTCCTCTGCATACAGAAGCTCGTATGCGGCGAACCTCAATATATTCCGGTCTATCACCGCCATCCTGTCGAGATGCCAGTTGGTCGCGCACGCCGATATGATCTTATCGATATCTTTACGCTTGTTCGAAGCGCCCAGGACGAGAGTGTTCGCGAACGTCTTGACCTCGGTATCCTTCTCCTCGTTGCCTTTCCAGTAAGCGTCTATGCACTTCTTCGGCTCTTCGCCCGTAATATCGATGGCGTACAATATCTTCAGCGCGTTCTCGCGCGCCTTAGTCCTTTTTCTCATTCTGTCTTCTCCAAGTTTATTCAGCCATAGTGTAGGCTAAGTGCCGATGTCTCCGACATCGGCCTTAAAATTTAAACTTTCGCGTAAAGATTCGCCATCTCGATGGCCGACACCGCGGCGTCGCGCCCTTTATTGCCGTCCTTGGTCCCGGCGCGCTCTATCGCCTGTTCGATGTTATCGGCCGTGATGATCCCGAATATGCACGGCACTCCGGTATCGAGCGATACCTTTGCCACGCCTTTGGCGGCTTCGCTGGCCACAAACTCAAAATGAGGCGTCGCGCCCCTTATGACCGTGCCCAGACAGATGATGCCGTCGTATTTTTTGCCCTTCGCAAGTTTCAACGCGACGATCGGTATCTCGAACGCGCCCGGCACCCAGACGACATCCAGCGCACTGTCCTGTGCCCCGTGCCTTACCAGTGTATCGAGACATCCGTCGAGCAGCTTCGCCGATATGAATTCGTTAAAACGCGATATCACTATCGCGAACTTCTTACCCTTTGCCGCGAGATCCGCTTTTATTACATTTGCCATATGCTTCTTCTCCTTTTTTATATTTTTATTTTATGCCCCATCTTCTCTTTTTTCGTCTTCAGGTAACGTTTATTTATCTTATTCGGCCGTATGATCAAAGGGACACTCTCCGACACTTTCAGGCCATATCCTTCCAGACCCACTATCTTCTTCGGATTATTGGTAAGGAGGCGTATCTTCTTCAACCCCAGGTCGGCCAATATCTGCGCGCCTATCCCGTAATCCCTGAGGTCATCCTCAAAACCGAGCGCGTTATTGGCTTCCACTGTATCTAAACCTTTGTCCTGCAGCTCGTAAGCCTTCAATTTATTGGCAAGCCCTATGCCCCTGCCTTCCTGTCTCATGTAAAGCACTACCCCGCTCTTTGAACTGCCGATCATCTTCATCGCGGCATGCAGCTGTTGGCCGCAATCGCACCGCTTCGAGCCGAAGACATCGCCGGTAAGGCATTCGGAATGGACCCTGACAAGGCTATTGTCCCTATCGGGCTTTCCCCTGACAAGAGCGATGTGGTGATATTTATCGGTGACCGATTCGTAAACGAACGCGTTGAAATTCCCGTAAGGGGTCGGGATGCTCGTCCTGGCTATGACTTTTACAAGCTTTTCCGACCTTCTTCTGTATTCTATTATATTTGCTATAGTGCAGATCCTGAGCCCGTGATGACCGGAAAATTTCACGAGGTCCGGTAGGCGCGCCATCGAGCCGTCGTCCTTCATGATCTCACATATCACGCCGACGGCAGTTACGCCTGCCAGTTTCAGCAGATCCACGCATGCTTCGGTATGCCCCGCCCTGAATAGGACCCCGCCTTCGTGCGCCCTCAGCGGGAACATATGGCCCGGCTTTACAAGGTCCGATGCGCGGCTCTTTGGATCTGCCAGGACATTTATCGTCTTCGCACGGTCGTGCGCGGAAATGCCCGTAGTGATGCCGCGCGCGGCGTCGCAGGAGATGGCCCAGCCCGTCTTGAAAGGGTCCCTGCCCATCGACGCCATGGGATGCAATTCGAGCTCGTCCAGCCTGGCGCCTTCCATGGGCACGCATATAAGTCCGCGGCCGTAAATGGTCATGAAATTTATATCGGAAGGCCTTGTAAATGCGCCCGCCATAATAAGGTCGCCTTCGTTCTCGCGGGTCTCATCGTCCATCACAACGACCATTTTACCGCGCTTTACGTCTTCCAGTATTTCGGGTATGGTATTAAGCTTCATAAATAAAAAACCCCTCGGATCTCTCCTCGGGGTATCTGTTCACGCATATTTTACGCAAAGCATATCAAAATATGTCATCTTCTATCATCCAGACTGTACTGTCGGTACTTGAATTTCACAAGTTCTGTCCCGCAGCGCCTGATGTTTCGCAGGCCCGCTGCCGGGACTCGCGGACTTTGACCGCCGGTCGAGGAATTTCACCTCACCCCGAAGATGGCTTTATTATACCCTGTTTATACGGATTGTCAATATTTTTTCGGTCAATGCAAAATTGACACGCTACTTCACTTATGTTATGCTAATATAATAAAAAAGGGGGCAACATTATGTACCGTAAAATTTTAGTAATTGCAGTTGTATCGGTTTTTGCGCTTTTAAATCTTTGCACCGTTTCTTTTGCGGCTCAAAAAAAGGCCGCAGCGCCGGCGCCGGCTGCCGCACAAAAAGCCGCCCGCCCGAAAGCGAATTTCAATATGCTCTCCGGCACGGTCGAGTCTATCGATAACGCCAAACCGGACGATATTAAATTAACGGTAAAGAACGCTTCGGACGGCGCAGTCCATACTGTATCCGTAACTCCGTGGACCAATGTAACTAAAGTGACCGACGTATCCGAGCTGAAGACCGGCGAACAGGTCAGGATGATGGTCAGGAAAGTCGAGGACAAAGACGTAGCTATGGGGATCATGTTCGGGAAGGTAAAGAATAGGCCTGTCCCGACGCCCAAAGTCCCGGCAACTGTCCCGGCCAAGGCCGCAGCCGCTAAAAAATAGGCCCGCTTCGCCGTCTACGGCGGAAGAAAAGTACCCATGGATAAAGAAAAAGAGAGGGAACTTAAAGCCGAGATCGAACGCCTCAACTGGGAATTTTCGCTCCTTTATGAGATCTCTAACGCTATAAGGACTACCCTTAACTTAGACCAGATATTATATATAATCCTGACTGCTCTCACCTCCCATGAGGGGCTCGGCTTCAACCGCGCGATGCTCTTCCTCGTCAACGAAAAAGAGAGCGTGCTGGAAGGGGTTATGGGCATAGGGCCTCATACTGCCGAGGAGGCCGGCAAGATATGGCACTACATAACTCATCGTAAGATGACTTTAGATGACTTCATCGCCTCCTACGATACATTCAGGAAAGACCCCGAGTCCAAGCTCAATTCCATAGTGAAAGGCATAAAGATGCCTCTTCGCGAGGACATGGGTATCCTCGTCCTTACGATACTTGAGGGGATGCCTTTCGAGATAACGACCCAGGAAGCCAAAAAATTGGTCGACAGGGACACCCAGAAGACGTTGAATACCGATTTCTTCGTGACCGTCCCTCTTAAGGCAAAAGATAAAGTGCTGGGCGCTATACTGGTGGACAATATTTTCAATAAAAAGCCTATAACGAAAGCCGACATGAAGATGCTTACGATGTTTGCCAACCACGCCGGGCTCGCGATAGAGAATTCCAGGCTTTACGAAGAGACCGTCTATTTGTCCAGCATCGACTGGTCCACCAAGTTGTGGAATTACGGCAAATTCCAACAGCGCCTTTCGTATGAGCTGGAGCGTTCCAAAATAACCGATACGAACGTAAGCCTTGTCATGGTTGACGTCGACAATTTCAAGCATTACAACGACACTCTCGGCCACGTAAGGGGCGACAACGCCCTGCGCGAGATCGCGGCCGTATTACAGTCTAAGTCCAGGAAGGTCGATACGGTGGCCAGATACGGCGGAGAAGAATTCGCTATCATAATACCAAATACAGCTAAAGAAAATGCCAGGCTATTCGCGGAGAGGCTGCGCTACGAGGTCGAGAAGATATTCGCCTCGGAACACGGCCTCCCCCCTAAAAACCAGCTTACCATAAGCTGCGGGGTCGCGAGTTATCCCGAAGATGCGCGGACAAAAGACGACCTTATCGCGATGGCCGATACGGCCCTATACGAGGCTAAAGGCGCGGGTAAGAACAGGACCTGCGTTTTTTCCAAAGCGATGGCTGAAAAGAAAAACTCTTAGGGTCTTTTAGGCGGGGTTCGCGGGCTGTTCGGCCGATGCGGATCCAACTTCGGCCGTTTCCGTTTTAACTTCTTCCTGCTTCACTACCGTCAAACCTGATATTTCTCTCTTCTCGGCTCTCTTCTTGTCGTCCGAGAATTTCACGGACACTATCTTCGATATGCCTCTCTCCTGCATCGTAATACCATACATGACATCGGCGAGCTCTATCGTCCGCTTATTATGCGTGATTATTATGAATTGGGATATCTTAAGAAAATCCTTAAGCACGTTCGCGAATCGCGTAACGTTGGACTCATCGAGAGGCGCGTCTATTTCGTCGAGGACGCAGAAAGGGCTCGGTTTCACTTTAAATATCGCGAATAGAAGCGCTGTCGCGGTCATCGCTTTTTCACCGCCCGATAGCAGCATAAGGTTCTGCAGTTTTTTGCCCGGCGGCCTTACGATTATCTCGATGCCTGACTCGAGGACATCCTGCTCGTCCAAAAGCACCAGTTCTGCCTGGCCTCCGCCGAACAACAGGCGGAAGAAATTCTTAAATTCGACCTGTATCTTCTGGAATGTTTCGACAAAAAGGTCTTTTGTGGTCTTGTTTATTTTAAGGATAGCTTTGTGCAGCGAATCTTTAGCGTTTACAAGGTCTTCCTGCTGGTGGACGAGGAACGCGTAACGCTCTTCCAGCTCTTTATGCTCGTCTATGGCGACAAGGTTCACCGGGCCGAGCTTATCCAGCCTCTCTTTAAGCTCCGATACCTGCGATTTCAGCGATTCCCAATCGACCCCGTCCTCGATCTCAAGATGTATTGTTTCCAGGTCCATCTTATAAGATTGAGCTATTCGCTCTTTAAGGTTCGTCTTTTTATAATTAAGCTCGGTAAGTTTTACGTCCAGGTCCCTTATCTGATTGCGCAGGCTCTGCAATGCCCTGTCTTTATCTTTGAGCTGAAGCTCGGCCTCGCTCAATTTACCCGATACTTCCGATTTTGTAACTTCTATCGCCGAGAATTCCTCGTTAAAGACCCTGAGATCGTTGGCAATGACTTCATTCTCGGCCGTAAGGCGGGATATCTCTTCGGTCAGCGAATTCACTTTATCGACGGATTCTTTCAGGAGGGTTTCTTTGGAATAGAAAGTTTCTTCCGACTCAAAGACGATGCCTTCCTGGACTTTGAGGCTGTTATTGACGCTATCCACTTCTTTTTCGAGCGCCCCGACCTCCGTAGTCAGAGTGGCTATTTCCAAAGTAACGCTCTCCCGCTCCGTCCTCTTACCGGTAATAATACTGTGGGATTCTTCGACAAAAGACTGGGAAGAGGATTTGTCCCGCTCAAGCATGTTCAGTTCGGCATTCAGCGCTTCGCCTTTGGCGCTCAGCTCCCTTATCGTCTGGTCGGCTTCTTCGAATTCGGACGTTACTATGGCCAGCTCTTCTTTAAGTTTTCTCTGATTCTCTTCCTGCGCGTCCTTTTTCATTTTTATATTGGAAAGATTTATCTCTTCGGCATGCAAATTTTCCCCGATAGTCGCGATCTCGTTATCAAGGGCCTTTGCCGCGTTCTCTTTCTCCGTTCTCTCGGATGCAAGCGAAAGCGCCTTCTTCTCGACTTCGGCAAAATCCGATCTCATGTCCTCCAGGCGTGATTTGCGCCCTATAAGCAAGGTGTCCCCGTTATCCGAAATACTGCCGCCCGAGACCCTGCCGTTATCGAACATGGCGCCGGATTTCGTGACTGCCACAAGGGCGCTGGAACCGTCGAAATTTCTGGTGCAGGCATCTATGGACCCGGTTAAAAAAGCGCTGCCGAAAAAATACTCCAACGCAGGTTCGTATTTCCGGTCGGCCTTTATAAAATCCCTTATGGGCACGGAATCTGCGCCCGCATTTGCGCTGCCCCTGTCATATCTTATCCGTGAAAGCGTCTCCAAAGAAACGAAGCTTGCCTTGCCAAGGTTGTTATCTTTGAGATAATCGAGCATCCTGGAAATATCGTCGTCCCTATCCACAATGACCACCTGAGCGCAGTCGCCCAGGAGCGTATTTACAGCCTCTTCATAGCCGCGCTCGACCCTTATAACATCCGCAAGTACAGCGAACGACCCCGGTAAAGCCTGGCCGTCCCCGCCCGACTTTGTAAGGAGGTTCTTGACCCCGTGGTTAAACCCTTCGTACGTCTTTATATTCTCCTCGAGCATCTCTATCTTGGACTTAAGGGCGGTCTTCCTGTTCTCTTCCTTCGATATCGCCTCTTCGAGCGATTTCATTTCCGCTATGGCGGCCGATTCCGCGGCCTTTTTCTCTTCCAGGTTTGATCGTATCGCGGATGCGCGCGCTTCTACCTCATTGAACTCGCTCAAAATACTGCCAAGAACATTTTCGACGCCTTCGAGGTCTTTCAGGACGGTCTCTTTTTCTATGTGGAGACGCCGCTCACGCACTCTTCTATTCTGCATGTCCGCGCTTATCTTTATCAGCTCATTCTTTATGTGCGTTTCTTTCGACAGGAAATCCACGAGCTGTACCTTGCAGAGTGTGGCCTTATTTTCGGTCTCTTCTATTTCCTTGGAAATATTTGCCAGCTGGACCTCTTTATCGGAAACAAGCTTCTGCTTGTCGCCTCTCAGCGTCGTAACGATGCGCAGGTCCTCTTTGGACTTTTCGACAAGCGCTTTCGCGCTCTTTATCTTCTCCGAAGCCGCTTCGATCTCTTTCTTTATCCCGTCCTGCGACGCCAGGGCCTCGTCTATCCTCTCTTTATCGATCGATATCTTCTGATTATTCATGTCAAGCGAACCGGACATCGCTTTATACCTGTCCTTAAGCTCGAACATCTTGCGGTTTACCTCGTCAAGCGACGAGCGATAACCGGAGATGAGCGAAGTGATGGCGGTTATCTCGATGTCCAGTTCCTTTTCCCGGGCCTTCGAATCGTTCGACTCGACAGCGTGCGTCATCTCAGCGGTCTTCAGGTCTTTGTAATCCGCGAACGATAACTTTATTTCCATATCTTTAAGCCTGTCGAAATCTACTTTATATTTTTCGGCTTTACGCGCCTGTCTTTCGATGGACGATATCTGGCGTTTCACTTCGAGTATGATGTCGTTTATGCGAAGGAGGTTCTGTTCGGTCTGCTCGAGCTTGCGCAGCGCTTCTTTTTTCTTTGATTTGTATTTCGTGATGCCGCTCGCTTCTTCGAACACAAAACGCCTGTCCTCGGGCCTCGAGGAGAGTATCAGGTCCATCTTGCCCTGCTCGATGATCGAATAACTTTCCGTACCTATGCCTGTGCCCATGAGCAGTTCGGATATGTCTTTTAATCTGACCGGTGTTTTATTAAGAAGGTATTCGGTGTCGCCTGAGCGGAATACGCGGCGGCTTATGGTGACTTCATCGTAGTCGATGGGAAGATGACGGTTTTCATTCGAGAATGTGAGGGAAACTTCGGCGAAATTGATGGGTTCTTTTGTGTCGGTGCCGTTGAATATTACGTCCTGCATGCTGGAGGCGCGTAAGGACTTTGCGGATTGCTCGCCGAGGACCCATCGGATCGAGTCGGCTATATTCGATTTCCCGCAACCATTTGGGCCGACAATGGCCGTAACGCCGGGCTCGAAGTTTATCTTCGTCTTCTCGGCAAATGATTTAAAGCCGACAAGCTCAAGGGATTTGAAATACATCAATAATTTCGGTTATGTATCGGTAAATAATATAAAAGCGTATCAATTCGTATGAAAGTATATCATAGATATGCGTAAATGGCAAGAAAAGGTAAAAATTAAGGTAAAATTTTCGCTCTCCGCTTAAATGTGATGTGGCGAGTGGTTCGCAGGGACGCGAAATTTTAGCCATGTAAAATTTCGCTTAGGAAAATTTCTCGCCCCTGCTCGAAATTTTATACCCTGCTCACCACTTCGCCACATCACATTTTACCAGGGTTGAGCGTAGAGAAAATTTTCACTTACGCGGGATGGCAGAACTTTCGGGTGGTGCCGGAGCGAATCTTGAAATTTTCGATACCTTATGCCGATGCAGGCTTTATCATCGAAAATTTCACGACAGTGAGCGAGGATGGCTTCTTCCTTCGCGAACGACGAGCGAAGGCACCACCCGAAAGTAAATGCCTGACTGAGGTGAAAATTTTCTCGGAGCGAAAGAAACCCGGGTTACCGGCTCTTATTCGGGGCCGACGCTAGTAAGCTCCGAAGGGCGTTCCGGTAATCCGGGTAAATACAGCCTTTTATACAGATGTTCTTAGTTTAATATATTGCTCTTGAGACCTCCTCCAGTTCTTGTCAAGGTCGATAGGCGCGATGATCTCAAGGGTTATCCTGCCTTGTACAATGGCTTTCAGAATATCTTCGCCTCTTGCCCCGTCTATCACTCCCAATGGAACGATGGTCTTAATATACGCCATCAAGGCGTCCCGCTGGTTTCCTGTGAATGTTCCTTTTTCTTCCCGACGCTCATAGTTGAGGAGCGCTTTACCCAGATCGATGTGAACTACTTCGTGTATCAAGCCGTTATAAGGCACTCTTTCTTTGACAACCGTCACGCTCTTCTTGATATCCTTGTACTCATCTAGTGCCAATATGCCGGTTACAAGTTCATACCTGTCAGCCGGGGCAAATATTATAGCCCTGGGGTCTTTATCTATATTTTTCTCGTCTTTTAGATAGGCGGCAAATTTGTTCAGAGCATTAACTATCCCTGCCTTAAACGTGCTTTCGGTATAATCGTCACCGTAATCGGCCCTATAGGCATACCCCTCGACATACGTTTCGGAGTTTTTATACTTCTCAGCCATACGCTTCCTTACAGGAGTTGTCTGGGCAGGATTTAACAGCGTAAGTTTAGCAGGCTCAGGCACGATTATCCAATCAGCCATAGCCCCGTCTATTTCTTCAGCCATCTTATTGGCCGCGGCCGCGGTCTTCACCTGTGCCTGTGTAAGCGCATCGACCCGCATCTCACTCCTTACTACTTCCGCCTTTGCCGGCAGGGCCACGCCTGATAACACTACAGGCGTAGTGAACTTTGCCCAGTCGCCGACTTCCAGTATATATACCTTATCGCCTATATTTACGTAAACTGAATGCGGCTTACCGTCGCCTTCATCGAATACCTCGACCGTTACGACTATATCGCGCTTGGCCGCTATCAAATTGGTTAAAATTTCCCTTATCTTTCCGAGCTGCGACTTATCATTCTTAATACTATCGCTTAAACTATTCAAAAAGCCGTCTATCATCGATGGACTCGTCAAGCCGTTGGCATCGGCAGGGTTTACACCATATCCTGCAAGCTCGGACAGCATATCAATTACTTCGCCATTCCTGTTTTCGCCCGCGCTGCCCGATTTGTCGACAGATAACACCGGTTTTGGCAACCATAATTTCATGCTCGTACTGTCTTTCTCAAATTCGGGTTCCAGCAATCTCCCTCCCGTCCTCCCGAGATATGTATTTACAAGAGCAAAACCTGCATGCAAGCCAGAGGTCGGTTCTTCGCTTATCTCTAAATGCTTCGGATCCGTTCTTGCTATCCCGGCCGTTATCCTTTGCCGGAGAACAGCGTCGACACCGGTGTTATTAGTAATCACAATGGTTACGGAGTCAGGGTGATCATAGCACTTTACAGTGACAACGGTATTTTTGTATCCCTTTTCTATTATCGCGTGCTCTTCTTCAGGAGTAAGAAGCGGTTCTTTATTCCTCGATCTTCTCTCGTTCTCGCCAAATATTTCCTTAGAGCCCCTTGCCTTTAAGGCATTACCCATGATCTCGAGAAGGGCTATGCCTACGTCGTCCTGCGCCTTTTGATCATACCCTCTGCCGGCAAGCATGGTTTTTACTTCGCCTGTCCAGGAAACGTTACCTTCGAAGCTCTTCGAGTAAATAAGTTCCCCGCCGCTGTCCGGTGCGGCAGGTGTAAGAGGTATTCTGAGCGTAAAGATCGAGCCGTGGTCGGCGGGATGCTTTTCGTCTATATACTTCGATTCGACTCCCCTCGAAGCGCCTTCAGTCATTTTCGTGAATTCATCCACGAGGGCAAGGCCGAGCCCTGTGCCGCCCTCTCTGTCTGTTTCATTAAGCGCCCAGACCTTTGATAATTTCGCTGCCGGGATACCGGGCCCACTGTCTTCAACGTCTATCCTGACAAAATCCTTCCCCTCTATAACCTGCCGGCTAACTTTCACATTTACCGGCAAGTTATCGGTTTCAGCCGCATATGTCACAGCGTTTTTGATATAATTGAACAGAGAGGCTTTCAGGTAGAGAGGATTTACGGACACCTTTGCGCCGTCAGGAAGATCAAAATTTAAGTTAACGACGATAACGGACCCGCCCCTGTCGCGGCGTTTTCTTTCCGCGTCGATAGCTCCCTGCACAACAGCTTTCAACTCATCGACCGTCAAGACTTGGGCCGTCAGTTTCCCTTTAACGAAATCTCTGACATCTTTAAGCATAGAAACGGTCTTCTCGAAATGTTCCATACCCTTTGTGTGCACACTTACCAGGGGGGCGCGATAGCTCTCAAGCCGATCGACAGCCGCATCGAACCGTTCCACGTACGAACGCACATCATCGATAGTCAGGGGCCGATCCTGCAATGTCGCGCTTAACTCTTTAGGTATCATTGCAATTTGGTTTCCTGTCCCAAATAGCGTGTTTTCCTTACCCGGGCCATCTTCCATTATTTCCATAGCATCCTGATTACTGAAATTCGCATAAACCATGGCTCCTAACGTCTCCATTATATCGAATACCTCTGAGTCGTGGTTAATTCCTCTAAATGCGATCTGCGCAAGTCTTATTTCTTTTTCTGCCGGCGTTTCGGCCGGGCCGGCATTTACAGGCACCCCCGTTACTTTCGGCGCAGCCGCCGGCAGATTTACTATGAAAGTCGTGCTCTCACCCGGCACAGACTCCAATTCCATGAATCCTCCATGATCGGACGCTACGATATCGCACTCATTGAGACCTATACCGGTGCCTCCTTTCGTAAAGAAAGGCTCTCCCATAGTCCCGAATTTTACGCGGTCTATTCCTTCCCCGTTATCGGTCACGTATATCGCAACCCTTCCGTTATCTTCTTTCACTTCTACGGTAACCATCGCCGCCTGCCTATCGCGTTCGTCTGCAGATTCGAAGCCGTTGGCAACAAGGTTACTCACAAGCGATATCAATGAAAGGCGGTTGCCTTTGACTAAAATAGGCCGGCTCTGGTCTATAATAAATTTAAAGTGTTCCAGGCCGTTCTTCTCGAAATTCTCGGGCAATGTAGCCATCACGTCGCGCATATCCACCAGTTCATCGGCGACAACACCTTCTATGCATAACGCTCTGTCCAATACTATTTTTGGGGTATTATCGATCGCGTCCGAAAGCTCTTTAAGATATATTTTTTCGTCACCGCTCACGTCATTTTCGAGGATACCTTTTATGGAATTAAATTCCGCGGCTTGTCTATCTAGTATTCCTTTGGCTTTTATCATATCGTCATATAAAGCCGTTATTGCGCCGCCGCGGCTATCTATGAACTCACCGAACACCTTACGATATACTCTTGCTCTTGCGCTTTCTGTCGCTTCTTTTTTTGCGGCAGCTTCCGCTTCTTTTTTTGCCTCATCCAGAATCTCAGCCGCGGTATTATTGCAGTTTACCAGGATAGCTACGGCACGCTGCAGGTCGTCTACCATATTCTGAGGTATTTTACCCTCCATAAGATAAAGATAGCCGCCTATCAAGCCTGCCTGTGTATTAAGGTCGGTGGCGTCATTAGTTCCGTGAGCAAAGCTGGTAAGGATAGTAAGTATGCGCATATAATACGGCCTGAGAGGATCTTTACCGGCGGTTGTATCGCTCCCATTGATCCTGGACGGCAGCCGCATCGGCCCTAATTTTTCGGCAGGCGGCTCGGCAATGGCGGCCGGAACTGTACTACCGCCTATGGGAGGCAAAGCCAAAATTTCATCGGTAAGCCTGCCGATCTGTTTGGTGAAAATGAAATCGAATAAACCCGCAAAACGCTCCCGCGGGAACGATCCTTTGCCTTTATATTTTTCATAGCTGTCGATAAAACCCGCCAGATATGCCTTTAATAAAGCTTCCTTCAAAGCGCTATCGCTTCTCATCAGGGACTCGATTTCACTTAATTGCTGTTTTGCTGACTTCAGCTCCTCATCATCCGGCAGATCTTCACTGAATGCTTCGGCGTCTATAATACAAACCTGTCGATCCGGCGCTTTAATATCTGCGACAAAGTTGCCAAGGTGCGGATCTTTAAGAAATCCCCTCCTTGTTTCAAAAAATACTTCCGGCAGGCTCCTGCCCAGATCGCGGCATATTGCCTTCAAGGCATCATCATTGCCCTTATCACCGCCTTTTGCGCGTTCTGCCAATAATGTCCTTATATCTTTACCCGGAATAAATCCTTGCGCTATAGCGGCCTGAGGAACTTTCTTGAATTCAAATTCGGATAATGCCAAAGGTTCCTGGAAACGGTTGGCCACGGCGGTAAATCTTAACTTTTCCAAAACATTGTACTCATTTGCGGTCCTTGCGACTCTATCCTTTTTCTCGGCATTACGGGTAATGCTGTTGGTAAAATCGTGCCTTTCTCCGCCTTCCTTAATAACAATATGCGCTACATACCTGTAATCTCCCATGCCAAGAGGAGTCGTGTGAACAGCCGCGCCATCTTCCTCTATATCTATTTCATCGATTCGCGATGGATCTATACGCGCTTCCTTGAGAAGATGCCCTATAACAGTTTCACCTGTAAGATTATGTTCTGCATCTATGGCAGGCATAAAGAGCGATATGATATTATCCTGTAAAAGCATATTGTCTTCTATGCTGCCACCCCTGACCGTGATCCTGCCCATGAGCCCGGCGATCAGAGGCTCTGTAGGGAAATCAACGCCTCTTTCGGTCATCCAGTTTTTTATTTCGTTTTCACCGAGTAATCTTCGTTCATTTGCAGAAGTCGGTCCTTGCGGCGCGGTGGCAAGACGCCCCATAGCCTCATTCACGGCTACGAGATTGACACTGCCGCCCATGGGAGGTTCTGCGGCATCCGCTGAAGCAGGTATCTCGGATAGATTAACTTTTACTTTATAGCTATTCGGATAACGGCTATCGGCCAAGTTAGTCATATTCAACGTACCGTAAAAGGTTTTTGCTTCGGCATTCGCCGCATCCCATATCGCAAATTCCACTCCGGCTTTTTGCAGTTGCGAAATGTAAGCATTCATCAAAAACGTCCCGCGGCCCTTTCCCTTTCCTTCCGTCCTATCCAGAGCGCTTATAGTTTTGATATCGTATATTTCCGAAGACTTTCCATTTTTGTCGATATCATACACAAGGACACCCGCAACACCGTTATAACCAACCTTTTTATCGGCATCCATCAGGACAAGCACATTATAGTTATTTGAAGTTATGAGCCCCTCCCAATGTCCCGGCCGATTTCCCCGCGCAGCATCCGGCCCTTTAATAGCCCCCGCATCCCAAAGCGCTTTATTCATCTCGGTAAGCGCCTTGGCCAGATCCTCAACGCTCATCTGCCCTGAATTAACGATATCTTTAGCATTCATCGCTCCCAGCGGCAGTTCTTGCTGCATTGGCTTCGCCGCAACGGATGGCCCGGCTGACGCTGGCACATTCCTATTCTTACCAAAACCCAGGACACCTTTCTGCCATCTCGGTTCTTCACCTTCGGTCGCTGCATATATAGTTATAAGACTATTCGCCGTAATGTGATATATCACTGCCAGTAAGAAGACAGATTTTAGCCCTAATGACGGAATGAAAGACAGAGATACGAGCGCACCAGCGGATATTATAAGAGGAACGATGGTTCGCTCCATAAAAGTCCTGGGCCTACCGCTCGGAAGCGGCACCCTATCCTGGAGGCTGTGTAAGAGCACGAATACAGTTCTCGCTATAATATAGTATAGAAATGTGTCGGGCGACAGAAATTGATACATAATAGCTTCTTCGATCAATGGCGCAGCAAGATCTTCAACGGCCCATCTTACCATAAGATTTGTCCTGGCGCCGGGGATGCTGGACCAGTCCAGCATTCTGGCCGCGGCGGCCATCTTCCGAATCACTGCCCTGTATATGGACCCTATAGTAGATATTGCGTCTCGTATGCTGCCCCTGACCCCATTGATGATCGGTTGTGCGATTGCTATTGCTAAAATACTTGCCGATATATATGTAATTGCGATAATATCTCTTATCAGCAATATTTCATACGTCATAAACTCCCAAGCCCTAATAACTTCGTTCATGAGAAAACGGCCCATATACGTAAAGGACAATATATTTGTAGGAGCCGTTGGAATAATGAAAATGGTGAGCGGAGCAGATGAAACACCTATCGGGATGCTCGGTAACCAATCGCTCATATTCCCACGGTCATACGTTGAGGGACGCATCCATGAGGTCATCAAATAAAACGCCTCGGCAAAATCGCCGCAAAGTTCCGCGATAGCCATACTCAGGCTTCTGCTTATCCGGTCTGTCCCT
>JAQUSB010000046.1 GCA_028715345.1 Candidatus Omnitrophota bacterium
GCTGGGTTTACTATCTCCTGGGATATACGCGGTATAAGTTCTTCCGCCTTATTCTTCCGAATTTCGGCGATCTTCAGTCGTGTTTCTATCTCTTTTACTTCATCGGGTGAATCCTCCAGGGCTTCAAGCACCTTGCGCTCATCCTCGATATTACTGTCATATTTAGCAAATACTTCTGGGGCACGCCGTCTCATCTCATTTTCCCGGTCGATCTTAAGCTGATAAGACTCGCGGATCTTTCTTAACTCGGTGAGATGCTTATGTATGGATGGATTTGGTGCCATCTTTCTAATGTTCTCAAGCGCTTCTATAGACCTATCAAGATATCCGACAGCGCTCTTTATCCTGCCGACTCGCGCATTATCGTTAAATGCCCTGATATGCTGACTATAACGTTCGTCTAAGTCCTGTAGTTTTTGATGGTTTATGAGTTGGGATGCGGCAGCGACCATAGGCGCGGAAACGGCTATGCCTACCGTGGCATTGAATCCTTTAGAAACATTTTCGGGGTCTTTTAGGTATTCTACGGCGGCCGATATCGTGGTATGCGCCAGTCCCATCCTGCGCATGAAAGCAAGGAGCGCGTTTCTCAATTCTTTTTTGGCTTTGGAAGGCAGATTTAATTCTTTATCTATCTCGAAGACCGCGCTGTCGATTATGTAAAGCGCTTCTTCTTTCGAATAGAGCGTCCTGGCCGGAGGCGCGTGGCTCTCGATACTTCCTATCAACTTTTCGAGCACGGTGCTTTCGGTCCTGCGGTCGGCGAGTATCTCGAGCGCTTTCTGCCTCGGCATAGTATCGTCCGAACTGCGCAAATATTTATTGAAATCGGTCAACGCGCGCTCCATTGCCGGAGCGTTGATATTAACCGATCTTAAATTCTCGAACATATTATGCAGACCGGACGGCACGGCTCTGCCCGTAATAAATTTCCTCGCGTAGTCTTTCGTCCCTATATTGAGCCGCATAGTCCATACTGCAACTATTGTAGTAGTGACTATAACGAACACGGCCGCGCCTATCACATAAATAAAAGCGTCGCTGGCTATGAACTGGCCTATGGCCTGCGGATTTGCCGAGATCTGCTTATAACCGATCCCTGCGACGGCCGACGCGCCTATCCACAGGTTCCTCATATTCATCACGATGCCCTGCCACAAAATGAAGGTGTAGCGCCCGATCTTCTCACCGGTCGTTTTAGGCTCGGCGACGTAGACCAATTTTTTGGTCAAAGACCACTGGGCCGCGCCCCACAATATCAATGTCGCCATAAAAGGCAGGCTCGCAAGGGTCGAAACCGTCATCATCACTCCGACAGAAGAACCGATAACAGGAACGACCGTAAATAATAATCCGAACGACAGAATAGCGCCCGTGCCTATGCCAAAAAGCGTAAATTTATCCACAGCGGCTACGGGTTCGCTTTTTTCGGAGGTTAGCGCTTTTCCTATCAAATACGCGGCGGACGGAATAGCAACGGCTATCACGGAAACCGCGAGAGTAGAGGCTATCGCGGGGACCGCCATCGCGGCCAATTTGAATATTACGGCTATCGTTGCGCCCGCGAGTATGCCTGTAAAAAATCTCTGGTGCAATTTGGCCGGCGGCGCAAATCCTTCGCGCGCGGCCTGTCTATTAAGCCATATATTCAAGCCTGTCAATATAACTGCTGAAACTGTAATAGCACTTCCGAGTAATACCGCTACAGGCGATCCCATTACAGCGCCGGTCAAGATCAGTATGGCTCCGGCCATCGGCATTATGTAGCCTGCGACGGCATTGAATAATATCTGCTGGGCGAAAAATGCCGCGGCCGCTCCCAGAGGGCTTAAGAAACCTCTGTTGCCTATGCCTTTGAACGAAAGGACCATATCCCTCTTCGTCGTATCCATGGACGCTATCTTTTTAAGCGGCCCGTTCTTCAGGACGAACGCGAACAGGATGAATGCCGCCGCTCCGATTATTCCTATAATAAAGACCGTCTCCGGAGAGAGCTGTTCGATCATATATCTTGCGACACCGTACGTCTCGGTCTGGGTATTCAGGATGTCATTTACGCGGATAAGTTCCATCGCGGCGTTCCATAAAAATACGCCTGCAACGGAAAGCGCCGTCATAAGCACTCCTACGCCGAATATGACGCTTGCTCTGCCGGCAGACGGCATTTCAAGCCTTGCGGCCGCGTCCATCTTATCCAGGCCGGTTTTTATACGCCTTGTAACTGTATTGAAATTTTCAGTGCCGAAAAAGTCTGCCGCAAGATATCCCGACAACCTTAACCGGCCCTGTTCGTTAAGCCCGCTGAACCTGCCTAATATTTCCGTAAATTTATCGTTAACCAGCTGGACATATTCGGCAAATTGTTCGACCTCGGCAAATTGGCGCAATTTATAATCCTTCAATTTCCTGTCCAATTCATATTGTTTACGTCCGGCGTATGTAAGGAATTCCATTATAAGGCTGTCCATGTAAGGGCGAAGGATATCGTCATCTTTTGCGCTTTCTCTTATGTTCATCATGCGCGCCCTGTATCCTTCTACGACCTGCGAGAATTCCTGCTGTTTCTTGGAATCGAACGCCTGCTTCTTCGCTATCCTGTCCCTTATCCTTTTTACGATATTCCGCGTAACGCTGCCAGAAGCGCCTTTTCTTAATATAGCACGCTCTGTAGGCATGAGCTCTTTACCGTACTGCCTGAAGAGTTTGTCCTCTAGAGTAACTATTTCCTTAACCGTTCCCTCGCCTACCTCAGACTCGCCTTTTTCATTCCGCCTGGGCCGGCCTATACGTCCGGCAAACTGCTCATATGTATTCTCATCGACAAAATATGTTATAAGGGCTATGGCTCCTTTGCTTTTAGCCACGGCCGCGGACAGGGCGTAGTCAACGGCGCGGCCTCCTATATTAGTCATGATGATGATCTTGCCGGACTGTATACCGCTTTTTTCGATCCCGGCTATCTCAGTCGCGTTTCTGGAGTCGATTGTCTTCACATTCGCGGCGCCCAATAACTTGACTGCCATTTCTTTAAAATGTTCCACTCTTTCCGCATCTTCGGCAAGAAGGAGCATGCCGTGATCACTGCCTTTTATACCGGCAATTTCGTCCCTTACCGCATCGTCGCCCTCGGTTCGCGTGCCGTAAGCTCCGATATCCTCAAATTTCCTGCCTTCTGCGAAATCCGATGGAATTTCATATACCTTCTTGTTCCAGCGCGCCTTCATGAACGCACTCCTGTGCGTCGCGCTCAACCCGCCGAAGTCCACAACGCATCCGGACTCGAACGTGCCGTCAAGAGTCATCATACTCATAGTGCCGTGCTCTTTGGTAACTTTGATCTTTATAAAAGCATCCGACGCTCCCTCATCTCTGTAAGTGGCTATTTCCACGGCGGTCTGTAATCTCGATAGCGAACGGCCGGGCATCGGAGCGCCGGTAGTCTCATCGACAAGGACGAATTTACCTGTCGCCGGATCCTTCTGCACCCTTATCTTACACCATCTTGCTATCAAAGCGCTTTCTACATATTCGGCGTATGAGTCGAACTGCCTCCGGTCTTTAGGATGCAGCCTCTTCTCTACTTCCTCTTTGCCTTTGGCATTTAACATCACTATCTGCGATTCCGGCCTGATCTCCGCGCAAAGGTCGATCCTGTTGTTCCTGATGAATTCCTGCGCCAGAGTGTCCGCCGCAAGCCTCATATTGAGGATGTCGACGGCTTCTTCCAGTTCCCCGCCCTGTATCGGGAACGGCGTATTCGCTTCGTATTCGAACATGATATCGGACTCATCGGCCCTTACGTGCCATTTGTTCGCCGATATAGCGCGCGGCGCCGAACCCATCTGCTCGTTCTGCAGACGGTGGACGAATTTATCCGAAGTCCCGTAAACGATATCGCAGTTATTCCACACATCAGTTACGTCCACTTCACGGCGAAGGCCTGTCTCATCGAATATGTATCCGCGGTCCTGTCCAGCCTCATCGGGAACAACCAAACCTATCGTTATTCTCCTGCCGTCGCCCGTCCTTAATATATAATCGCCGTTCTTTTTCTTAGCGGCCAGCGCGGCATTGAGCGCGGCGTCCCTTGCGGCTGTGAAGGCAGTATTCGTGGGGTTAAATATCTTTATTTCCTCGGGCGATACGCCGAACTTTTCGGCATCTTTTATATTATTGTTCAGAAGGATATAGTCTCCTGCGAATAACGCGTAACCTTTACCGCCGCCCGTCCTCAATTTGCCGAATGCCGCATCTTTACCGGTAAGTGCGACTATGGCCGCGGCTGGCCTTTGCGAAGCTTTTCTCAGATCGAAGCCTCTTTCCATCAACAGGGCTTCATCGAATGTATCAAGCTCGGCCTTGAACTGCTCGGCAAAACCTCTTATTTGTCTGTATTTAAAATTGTCGATCGTTCCGGATATAAAAGATCGTGCGCCATCACTGATCCTCTGTAAGAAGCCGGGCCTCATGGCATTTTTAGCTGAATCGAGCAGTTTAGCGGCTGTCTCGCCTATGGTGCGCCTTGAATCCTGAGTGATCATCAACAAATAACGGATCGTAATAAATGCAAGAAGCGCTATGCAAAATATTACCGATGCCCATCCCAGTACCGGACTGAGCATATCGGAAAAATTCAGCCAACCGGCAGCGGCGGAGTATGTCGTTACGGCGGAGCTGTCTGCGGCCTGCGCGGACGACGCCATTATTACAGTCAGCGCCAATGCAAGGCCTGCCGATTTCAACGGTATGCCGGACGGCTTTTTCACCGGAGCTTCCATCTGTTCGCTCTCAAATATCTTACGCATTTCTTCGTTTAGATTCGGCGTGACCTTCGCTTTGGCGGCGTCCCGTATCTTACGCATCGCTTCACGGGCATCTTTGTCGCCCGTTATATAGGATATCGCCTCTTCCAGGCGGCGGATAAAGATGCGTTCCTGCCCGGATCTTGCTTTTTCCAGCACCCTCTGAAGCTCAGGAAGAGCATACATCATCTCTTCCACTGCGATAGACGGTTTCTCTTCCGCATAATTCACGGCATAATTATACGGTCCGCGGCTGTATGCCATAGAACAGATGATGCCTGAGGCCCTCTCGCGAACCCTGTAATCCTTATCCGACAGGTACGGCAGTATTCTTCGCAAGAGCGCTCTTTCCGCCCAATACAGGTTTGGCACTGTATCATCATGATCCATCAGATTTAGAAGATCCCTATGCAAATAGAAGAGAGCGTCTTCGCGCATAATGCGATCCTTACTATTTCTTACGATCGTCAGCATACGCTCTGCGCTTGCGCGCGTAAAGCGCACTTTTACCGAAGCCATAGCTTCAAGACGGTCTTTTACATCTTTTGATCTAAATAATAGTGAGGTTTCTTTATATACCTCGACCATGATGGACGCGGGAGCTTCTTTGCCTATTATAAACTCACTGCCTGCGCCTACCAGGCTGAACGGATGCTCCGGATCGTCTCTTATGGCATATTCGATGATGAACTCTCCGGCATCACCGCGAACCCTGACTATCACGCGGTCTTCAGACCATCTGGTCAACGCTTTATAATTAGGCGCTATATCGCCGAAATTCATTTCTTCCAATCCGGCGGTCCAATCGGTCCCTATTATGCGGCTGAATCGTTTTGTCACATCGGCTTTAACCATCTCTACGCAAAACTCTTTCCTAAGGTCCCATTCTTTATAGTTTCGTGTAAACCATTCCCGCCTGCGGCTGTTGGCAAATCTATCCTTAAGAGAAAGGCTCTGGCTGTCGCTGAACCATTTTATATAAGCTCCGCCCAGGAAGGCAACTGCCGCCGAAAAACCAAACATGGCCTTAATGCTGTATTGGAACCATTTCCTGCGGCTCGGTTTTTCCGGCGCTTCTTGCGGTGCGGCTTTGGATTCGATCTTTTTAACAGGCTCTTTAGCCGTTACTTCTACGGCGGGTTTTGCGGCAGGCTCCTCAACGGGCTCTTTGCTTGGTATAGTTACAACGGGTTTTGCAGCTTCAGGCCTTTCTTCGGGAACTGCCGGGGCCTCGGCAAGTCTCTGAGCTACCAAAGCTTTTAGTTTTGCTCTGTCGAGACCTGGAAGATTTTTTCTGTTTGCGACTTTTTCTATCGCTTCGTCCATTCCTGTCTTGGCGCCGGGGCGGTTGATCATTTCCAATACGCTGGTAGCCATACTTTCGAAAAGGGCATCGGTCGCTGCAGCCTCTACTCTGCGCAATCTTTCTTCACCTGTCCCTGTAACAGGCTTTTCTTTAGCGACAGGCTCGAGCTTATCTGCTTCCGCCAGCACTGCGGCGGCCATAGACGCGGGAGAAAGCGCGCTTCCGTCCTGGAAAGAACTGGCTGTAGCCGCGATAGCTTTATCGCCAAGCTTACCGTCCCCGCCCGAAATAACCGAACCGTTATTTGCAACAGTAAGGTCGTATTCTGCGACTTTCGTTATTAAACCCTTATTACGCAGATCTTCGAACACTGTCTTGTAATTATCTATCCACAGGTTCGCAACGGCATGCACATTTTTATGTTCGGCTTTCGCCTGTTTTAAACTTGTACCGATGATCTCATTTATGAAAGCGCCGATCGCTTTCGGATCCTGCAGAGATTTGTTCAAATATTCGTCGGTCAAAAGCTGGTACTTCCCGGACTGCAGGGCCTCTTTATAGTTCTCGCTCTTGTTCGTAAGTATAGCGACGTAGGGTCTTTCGCCTTTGGATGCATCGAACTTAGGCAGTATCACGACATATGATGTATCGT
>JAQUSB010000047.1 GCA_028715345.1 Candidatus Omnitrophota bacterium
CTTTAGGCGCCTCCGCGCCTTCATAAATATAACCGCAATTTATACAATGCCACTTTGCGGCATGCTTCTTCTTAAAGACCTGTTTTTCGTCGATATTCTGTATAAGCTTTCTATAACGCGATTCGTGGAATTTTTCCACTTTGGCGATCTGTTCGAACGACCTTGATATCTCCGGGAAACCTTCTTCTTTCGCGATCTTGCCAAAATCGGAATAAAGCGTGGTCCACTCCAGCTTTTCACCGTCTGCCGCGTTTTCGAGGTTGGACTTCGTATCGGCTATCTTACCTGCCGGATATGCCGCTGTTATCATGACCTCGCCGCCTTCGAGATATTTGAAAAAGACTTTAGCATGTTCCTTCTCGTTCTCGGCTGTTTCAGCGAATATATTGGCTATCTGCTCGAACCCTTCTTTGCGAGCCGCGCTCGCGAAATACGTGTACCTGTTCCTCGCCTGCGATTCACCTGCGAATGACGCCAGTAAATTTTTCTCTGTCTGTGTGCCTTTTATCGATTTTGTCATTATTGGACCGCTCCATTCGGTAGAGGCAATGCCTGCATATCCTGGCATGTGCCTATGTTACGTACCTCCAGTTTTGAGTCGATTTTCTTCAAAAGGCCTTTAAGGACCTGGCCGGGGCCTATCTCTATGAAAGCTTTAACACCGCTATTCGAGACCAGTTTTACGGACTCTTCCCACAGCGTTTTCGAATTCACCTGTATTATAAGATTATTTTTGATAGCGGCAGGATCGCTCTGCAGTTCCGCGTCAACGTTACTGATAAAAGAAAGGGCCGGCTGAGATATCTGCACTTTTTCTATATAATCTTTCAGCTTATCGCGCGCAGGCGTCATAAGAGAAGAGTGGAATGGGCCGCTCACATCGAGCATCAGCACCCTTTTGGCGCCTTTTTCCTTCGCGAGCCCTGCGAACAACTCTACGTTCGTGGTCTTGCCGGAAACGACCACCTGTCCCGGACAATTAAGATTTGCTATCTCGCAGCCGATGCCTTTACATAAAGTCTCGACGGCCGGGATATCCATCCCGATGACACAGGCCATTTTCCCCGGATTCTTAGTCGACGCTTCCTCCATAAGCTCACCGCGTTTCTTTACAAGAATAAGCGCATCCTCGAATTTTATGCTCCCCGCCGCTACGAGAGCCGTGTATTCGCCGAGGCTCAGCCCCAGGCTGAACTTCGGAGCGATCTGCGCATAAAACTGCGAAGACTCAAAGGCTTTGAGCGCGGCGATGCTGGCCGTCAATATGGCCGGCTGACTGATGCGCGTGGTCGACAATTCTTCTTTAGGCCCTTCGAAACATAATTTTTTGATGTCCATCTTAAGGATATCGGCCGCCTTATCGAAAACTTCTTTTGCCTGCGGAAAATTTTCGTAAAGGTCTTTGCCCATCCCTACGTATTGCGCACCCTGTCCCGGAAATATCAAAGCGGTATCTACCATTCTATTACTATCGCTCCCCATGTAAGGCCGCCTCCGAATGCGTCGAGAAGTATCTTCTGGCCCTTTTTGATCCGGCCTTCCTTTACCGCTTCGACAAGCGCTACTGCGCTCGACGCGGCGGACATATTGCCGTATTTTTCGATATTAAGGTATATCTTGTCCTTCGTAAGCCCCATCCTTTTCGCGACGGCGTTCAGTATCCTGACGTTCGCCTGGTGGGGTATTACGAGGCTGATGTCGTCGGCCTGCAGGCCAAGAGGCCTGGTCGCTTCAAGCGCAGCGTCGGCCATTATCTTCACCGCATGTTTGAAAAGTTCCGCGCCGTTCATTTTGATAAAATGCAGGTTGCTCTCGATACTCTTCCTCGTGGCCGGTATCCTCGAACCGCCGGCAGGGAGTTTTATAAGGTCACCCTCTTTACCGTTCGCTCCCAGGTAAACCGAAAGGATGCCGCCTTTTTCTACAGGCCCGAGCACGGCCGCCGCGGCACCGTCGCCGAACAGGACGCACGTATTCCTATCGGTCCAGTCCGTTATCGCGGAAAGCTTTTCGGCCGCTATTACAAGCGCATGCTTGTATGTGCCGGAACTTATGAACTGGTTCGCTATGGCCAGCCCGTATATGAACCCCGAACACGCCACGCTGACATCGAAGGCCGGCACCGTCCTGGCACCGATCTTCTCCTGTACAAGACACGCCGTAGCCGGGAAGAACATATCCGGCGTAATGGTGGCGACTATTATCAGGTCGATATCGGCCGCGGTAAGCCCCGCGTCCTTCAGCGCCCGATTTGCCGCCTCGGTAGCCATGTCGCTTGTCACCTCATCCTGCCGGGCGATCCTGCGCTCTTTGATGCCGGTGCGGGTAGTTATCCATTCATCGGTCGTATCTACCATTTTCTCAAGGTCTTTGTTCGTCAAAACCTTTTCAGGCAGGTACGCGCCTAAACCTATAATACCTGTTTTTTTATTTGTGCACATGATCTTAATAACTCTCCAATTCCTCTACAATATGTTTATTGACGCCTTGCGTCATAAATTCACCCGCAACCCTTATGGCGTTCTTTATGGCCTTAGGATTGGATGAGCCGTGGCTGATTATGCACCTGCCGTCCACTCCTAAAAGCGGCGCACCTCCGTATTCGGTGTAGTCCATCTTCTTCTTGAGGACATTGAATGCCGAGCCGGCCAAAGCAGCTCCGACGGTAGCTATGACGTTCGCCCTTATCTCTTTTTTAAGAAGCTTGACGATGGTATCGACCACGCTTTCGGAAACTTTCAGGATGACGTTGCCGACGAAACCGTCGCAAAGGATTATGTCCGCCACGCCCGTATATATATCGCGCCCTTCGATATTTCCTATGAAATTCAATTTCGACTCGCTTAAGAGGGTGTGCGCCTCTTTGATGAAGTCCGTCCCCTTCGACTCCTCCTCTCCGACATTGAGCAGGCCTACGGTGGGATTTTCATTATGCAATATATAACGCGAATAAGCGTCGGCCATGATGCCGTATTGCAGAAGGTGGATAGGCTTAGGGTCGATGTTCGCCCCGACGTCGGTTATCACCGACACACCCTTCAGCGTAGGGATGCAGATCGCTATCCCGGGCCTTTCTACGCCCGGCAGGAGCCGCAGAGACAGAGTGGCCGCGCAAACGACCGCGCCGGTGTTGCCCGCGCTTATGAAGCCGTCGGCCTCATCGCGCTTTATCAGGTCCAGACCCATCACTATCGATGATTTCCTCTTCCGCCTGACGGAAAGCGCCGCAGGCTCGTTCATCTCTATGCGCTCCGGCGAATGGACTATCGATATTTTGCCGCGGCCGCCGCCGCGTTTGTCCAGCTCCGCTTTTATAAGAGCCTCGTCACCGATAAGAATCAAATCGTAACCAAATTCCTCTACGGCCTGTATCGCGCCCTGAACTTCTACGGCCGGCGCCATATCACTGCCCATAGCATCGATTACTATCTTCACCTTGGTCCTCCTTCATGTAACTTGAAGATGACAGCTTAAAGTTATTTCTTCTTCTCTTCTTTCGTTTCCATGATCACGACAGGCTTACCGTTGTAATAACCGCAGAACGGGCATGCCCTGTGCGGCATTCTCGCTTTCTTGCATTGCGGGCATACCGACAGGTTTGCGCCGTAAATCTTGCTGTTGGCGCCCCTGCGCTTATCTCTCCTGGCTTTCGAATGTTTACGTTTTGGTAGTGCCATTGTTCCCCCTATCCTTTTTTTATTATTTCATATGTATCGCGAGCTATCAAGAGCTCTTCGTTCGTCGGGATGGTAAGGAATTTTACCTTCCCGGAGACCACATCTTTAAGATCCTTCGAAATGCGACGGACTATCCACGGATTATTTTCGCCTACGCCGGCCGTAAATATTACCGCGTCCAGACCGCCCATGGCTGCCTGGTAAGCGCCTATATACTTTTTTATCCTGTAGATGAATATATCTATCGCCGTCTTGCACCGCTTCGCCGTATTGCCGTTATTCTTTGCCTTTTTTAATATATCTCTCATGTCGTTGCTTACGCCCGATACGCCCAAAAGGCCGCTCTCTTTATTCAAAATGTCGTTCACGCGCGCAAGCGTCAGCTTCTCTTTCTGCAGAATGTAAATGACCGCAGCCGGGTCGAGGTCTCCGGATCGCGTTCCCATAAGCAGTCCTTCGAGCGGAGTGAATCCCATCGATGTATCTATAGACTTGCCTCCGGACACCGCCGTCATGCTGCATCCGTTACCCAAATGGCAGGTAACGAGTTTAAGACTTTTCGCGGGGCGGCGCAATATCCTGGCGGCTTCTTCGGAAACGAATCTGTGGCTCGTCCCGTGGAAACCGTAGCGCCTTATCCCGTAACGCTTGTAATACCTGGACGGCAACCCGTATAAAAACGCCCGCTGCGGCATCGTCTGGTGAAACGAGGTATCGAATACGGCTACTTGAGGAATGCCTTTCAGTATTTCCGAGCAACCCCTGATGCCTGAAAGCGACGGCGGGTTATGCAGCGGCGCCAGTTCGCTGTACTTCTCGATCGACCTGACCACTTTTTTGGTAATAAGAGTGGATTCTTTAAATTCTTCCCCGCCGTGGACAACCCTGTGGCCTATGCCGCGGATATCGTTTATGGACTTTATGACGCCGCCGCGCTTCTTCGTGAGGGTATTGACTATGATCCCTATGGCAGCGCGATGATCTTTACACGCGCCGGCCCGGCCTATGCGTTCGACTAAACCCTTCGCCCTGCATTTCTTCTTCGCGACATCGAACAATTGATATTTTACCGATGAACTGCCGCAATTGATCACTAGTATGAACATTAGGCCCTTATAGCTGTTATGGCAACAGCGTCTATTATGTCATCGGCGTCACAGCCGCGTGACAGGTCGCTCGCCGGCCTGGTGAAACCTACGAGGAGCGGGCCTACAGCCCTGGCCTTAGCAAGCCTCTGGGTCAATTTATAAGAAATATTCCCGGAATTAAGGTCCGGGAATATGAGAACGTTCGCTTTACCCGCTACATCGCTGGCAGAACATTTTATTGCCGCTACTTCCGGTACGAGCGCGCTGTCCACCTGGAATTCGCCGTCGATAAGTATGCCCGGAGAGGCTTCTCTGGCGCGCGACACCGCTTCCTTCACTTTATCTACGAGCGGGCCCTCGGCGCTGCCTTTACTCGAATAACTCAAAAACGCCACCCGCGGAGTCTTGCCGGTCAATTTCCTGAAAAGGTCGGCGTTCGATACGGCTATGCCCGAAAGCTGGCGCGCGTTCGGCTCGGGATTCACCCCGCAATCCGCATAAATGAAAGCGCCTTTCTCGCCGTACGGGGAATCCGGCACCACTATGAGGAACGCGCCCGACACGACGCCCAGCGTCTTGTCGATCTTGAGGCACCTGAGCGCCGCCCTGACCGTATCGGCGGTAGTATGATTGGCTCCGGCCACGAACCCATCGGCCGCGCCCCGCCTGACAAGCATCGCGCCGAAGGTGAGATAGTCTTCTTCCATGGTCTTTTTTGCTTCTTCCGGCGTCATACCTTTAAGCTTCCGCATCTCGTAATATTCCGCGGCCATTTGTTCGGTATCTTTATATTCAGCGGGATCTATTATTACCAGTTTTCCCGAATTTTTGCTCTTTATGGTACCGCGCAGGCTCTCTTTACCTATAAGCACTATATTGGCTATGCTCTTGTCGAGTATGTACTCGAGCGCTTCCATCGTCCTGGCGTCGTCGCTCTCCGGGAGGACTATGGTCTTGCCGGCAGCTGCCGCCCTATTCCTTATGTCGTCTATAAGTCCCACTCTCTACCTCGTCTTTTTTATTTTTTTCATCAAAGCCGCTTCGACGTTCTTCGGAAGAAAATTACTCACATCCGCGCCGAGCGCAGCCGCTTCTTTTATAAGTTTGCTCGAGACGTATGAATAATCTTCGTGCGGCATCATAAAAATCGTTTCGATGTCGTCGGATAATTTCCTGTTCGTGAGCGCCATCTGGAATTCGTATTCGAAATCCGACAACATCCGCAAGCCCCGGATCATTACGTGCGAACCTTTACTCTTTACGTAAGTCACGACGAGGCTGTTGAATTCGTCTATTTCGACATTCTTTATGCCCTTGGTAGCCTCTTCCAACATCGCGACACGTTCCTCTACGCTGAACAGGACGCCCTTGGCCTTACTGTGAGCGATCGCTACTATGACTTTATCGAATATCTTGGCCGCCCTTTTTATGAGGTCTATGTGGCCGTAAGTTACGGGGTCGAACGTCCCGGGATATACCGCGGTTTTATTTGGCATCTGTTGCCTTTAAATTTAAAACTCAAAGCGCTTGAAACACCATCGTTTGCGGCTTTGAGCTTTGGTTAACTAAACTGATTTCTTGAATATCGTTATAACGGTATCCCCGTATTTGCGTTCTTTTTCGGGGATAAGATTATTCAGTTCCGCCTCGAGGCTATCGGCCTTAAAATGTTCCGTTACTATCAAACCTGTCGGCGTCAATATATCATAATAATCTATATAAATCAAGCACTTTTTGGCCATATCCTTATGGTA
>JAQUSB010000021.1 GCA_028715345.1 Candidatus Omnitrophota bacterium
GGTTCAGGAAACAGCCGTTTACGATCGACCTTGTGGACGACTTTGGGGAAGATACTTCCTCGATCCCGTCAGGCGAACGACTACGGCCTGCGGCCGAGGACGCTTCTTCGGTCCCTGTTACAGAAAGGGACGCGCATCTGGCCTTCTTTTTGCTCGACTTTGTGGCGGAAACGGATCCCATACCTTTTATGTCGAAGAAGACGGAAGGTGATTCGGAAGAATTCTCTTATTTCGGCATTCCTATGTTGAGAAAAAATTTCGCGACCGGCGTTGTTTATGTAAACCCGCGTCTGAGGTGGACTACGGACAGCATGGTCATATCGTCGGGTATTATAGCATCGGCGGGCTCGGATCTTGCCGTAGAAATGGGCAGAAGGAAACTTTTCGTGCCTCTTCCGGACGATTGCAGGGACATAAGGGAATATCTGCAGGAACTTTATAATATAGATCGGCTGGAATCGGCGGTAAGCGGGCCGGAAAGTTTATCATTGCCTTTATTAGTGAACAGATTAAGCCTGATAAGGTTGTCCGAAAATTTTTGGATAAAACACGTCGATCTGGAAAACTATCCTCTGGAGGGCCGTCTGGCGCTCAAAGAACGCATAGAAGAGCTTATTGAGATAGAAGATGGCCAGGATCTGGGAGAGGCCGTTGCCGGCGCCGCCGCAGAACTGGAAGAAGCAAAAATAACAGGCTCTATACCGAGACATCAGATCGCCAGGATAGGATCTTTAATAAAAAAATTAGAACCGCATTTTGCCGCAAGCAGACAGCTTCTCCATAGCGCTTTAGAGAGGCTGGAGAAAAGGATAGCGCATTTACAGCAGGCGGCAGTGTCGCCGGCGCCTGCCGCACCCGATCCGCGTCTCGAAGCGCTTTTGGAGCACGTAAAGAAAGGCAAGGCCCCCGAATTAGTGACGATCGACATACGAAAGTCGTCCGACATCGTCGATGATCTTATGGCAGGGCGTGTCGTTGTAATGGATCTCGCCGGCCTGGGAAGCGAAGATAAGCCTTACGCTAAGGTCGAGCAAGCTTTGATAGACGTAGCATACGGTATAGTTTCGCGTATGGATACGCTATATCCCGAAGAATACCTGGAGCATTTGACAGAGATATTGAAGAACGCGTTTGTCCACGGCAGCAAAGGTTTCTTCGACCTTCCTATTATTCTGAGAGTCTGGCCTTCTCAAGAAGATGGCAGGACAATCGAGGTTATCGATACGGCGACACACCGTGAAGATGAAAACATCAAACGTGAACTTGCGGCTAACGGTCTTACCGGAGGCGGGCAAGGAGAGAAATGGATATCGGACGCAATATATAGACGGTCGAATATCTACCTGAATAATATCACAGATACGGAACATATTATGGGGACCAGGGCAACGCTTATCTTTTATCATAACTTTGCGGCATTTCTTGAGAGAAATCATATAGGAGAAGTGTATGCCCTGCATACCACGCGTTCTCAGATAAAAAATGCCTGCGATAATATAGACCGGAGAGCGGGTACGAAACTTGACAAGAACTTCGTCGATCGGCTTTTTAGCGGTGAAGACTCTTTGGATCTGCCGCTTTCGGCGGGGCCTATTAATATTAAACAAAATTATACCGAGGCGGAAGTAAGAAAAGAGCTTGAAAGCCTGCGCCGGTGGGACGCGAAGCATTCCGAGGCATCCATTCTCGCCATGCTGCCTAAGATATCGGAAGTGCCGGAAGATAAGCGCGCGGAAGTAGCCGGATATTTCGATTCTCTCGAGCGTTACGCGAAGCGCTTTAAACGTATTGTCGGTTCGCTTATAAACTTACTGGAAAAAGAGCTTGCGACAAGGCAGGCCGCCCATGCTCCGGATACAGCGGAAGAAAGAGCGGTGCATGGATTGATCGCGTTTATAAATGAGCGCATCCCTGTGATAGAAAATTTAGTCAACGGTATAGACAGCGAACACCCTGACCTCGGAGACCTCTCTGGTCTCCAAAAGAATTTGAATGAAATTTGGCAGTATCCAATGAAGCATATATTCCATCTCTATACCGCGCGAGCCGAATGGATAGGACAAGGGATCGGGGGTATAATGGCTTCAGTGTTGAATAAGTTTCCGCCGGGTAGCAGCGATATCGATATACCCGGCCTTAAAGGTAGGTTGCGCGAATTGCGCGACTTTGTCGCTGCGCTATCCCTTATTTTGGAAAAAGGGGAATTTGATAATCTCGAGCGATATAAAACGAAAAGATCATATAACCTGGACGCGACACCTTTGCTTGGCCGGTCGGACACCTCAGAACCGAGTGAGCGGCGCGGCAATGCCGGCGGCTCTAATACAGGCGATCCGCGGGCGCTATTGCGTGAAAGGATAATTGATTGGAAGGATGTCGTCGGAGACCGGCAGAAACTGGAAGTTGTTAAAGGCATAATAGCGCAAAATAACGGAAGGGCGGCCTTTTATGTACATCCTATCGGTAAATATGCCAGCAGGCCCGGCTTGCCGGGCAGGGATACCTGCGACGCTTATATTTCAAAACTTGCACTTTCTATCAGCAATGAAACCGGCGTTGTTTTTATATTGGACGACAGGACTAAAGGGATCAATGATCATCTTTTGAATAATTGCAGGACAAAGGCGATCGTGATCAGCGTTCCATCTATGGAAGATGACGGCGTGCCTAACCTTAATAATATGCCGCGGCCGTTACTTGCAAAAGATTACAGCGAAGAGATGCGTCTGTCGCAATGGGCGCCTGTGATAGAAACCATGAAGAATAATATGGGCGTGAAGGTTTTAAGCCCGTTTGCGGGAGAGCAGGCCACTATGGGCCAGGACGGACGTGTCAATGAATTATGGGCTCCACAGATGGGGTGCGTGTCAGCGGCCTTGTATTATTTGCGCGAGCATTTTTCCATAGAGGTCGACAGGAGCCTTATTTATTTCCTGCCGGAATTTCTTGTAGATGGCCCGTTGGACGGTAAATATCGGACCGGCATAAAGCCTGAAAAATGTTCCCTTGAGGAAGCGATGCGGCAGATGCCTTATACGCCCGCCTGGCTCGATGAACCGATGTTGCGGGACGGAAGAACTCCCAGGATGATGATCCTTGAAGATGGGGAATTGAGGAAATTTATAAAGGGCCTTGAGGCGAAATTTGCTAAGATGAAGAAAGAGGACCTGATCCTTTATCATGAGGTTACCACAGATTCGTATGAAGACGCGCAGAAGATCTGCCGCGAAGGCCCCTCTTCCTCATGGCTTACAGATAAATTACACGGCAAATGTTTTTGGACATACGAAAAGCCTTATTCAGGTCCGGAAATTAACATAAGGCCATGGCTTAAGGTCAGCTTTAATGGCTATACACTGAAAGAAGAAGGAGAAGATGGCGACCATAGCGTAGATGTTAGGGTTGGCCAATTCGCAAGGAAACATTTCATAGATAAGTTTCCGGAATTATGGCCCTTGGGGCAAGTGGATATACGCGCCGGCACTTTTCAGGGGTATTTATACGACCTTATCTTGAAGATGCATGGTGTTGACGCGACGTGGTATGGTTTTGCCGAAAGTAAGACCAGGGTTTTACAAATAACGGAATATCGCCTGGGAAGGGCGATCACTAAAATCGAGCTTCTGACAAGTCCGCCACAGGGTAAGCCGGAAGCGGATAGAGCAGATAAGTCCGGTGGTGCAGGGACCGGGGAAGGCAACCCGCGGGCGCCGAATCTTCGTATAGCCGCGCGGGGTATGACTGCCGACCCGCTGACGCATCCGACGGAGGAATTTTTCGGCCAGTATGACGACCTGTCGGATCCATTGCGCGGCAGGCCGCTCCACAGGCACGGCGTCTTGAAGAGCTCGGGCACTAGAGATAGTCAGTCTTCGGAATTGCAGAAAAATATTCCCGGCAATGAAATCGGATCTATTGCCGGGACACAGCGCAATGATTGGATGCATGCCTTGCAATTATTGGAAGGTTTAGTGAGTTCTGCCAATGATATGGAAATCATCGCAGACAGGCTCGATCCTAGAACCGGGCCCGGGTTTATGCATAGGATCAAAGATCATGTTGGTGTTTCTGAAGCTGAACTGGAGCTCGCTTCTAAAGAAAGAAAGGGGGAAACCGGTAATCATCTGGATAACGTGCTTCGCGAACTGGCAAGACTGGAAATTTTTATAAGCGGTTGTAAGCTATCGAATAAAACGATCGAGATAACGAATTGGGCCAAATCATACCTTAGAGAAGGCAAACATAAAAAATCTTATAAAACCTGGGCAATGGCGGAATTTATTGATGCGGGTTATTTGGAGAACGCAGAACTTCAGATATCTATTCGGAATTTCTGGGATGAGCTTAATCGTGTCAGAACAGAACTCGGTCCGGTTATAGAGCGTCTTGCGAAATCATATTACGTCGATGAAAAGCCTGTGAGCGAAGCGGATGAAGCCAGTACGTCTCAGCGGCAAGCTGCGGCTATATCGGCCGGAACAGGCGGTCCGAAAGTCAACAGGCGCGCCGCGCTTGGGACTATTCTCGGGGCCTCTGCATTAGGGCGCGGCAATCCGTTAAAGCCGCCTTCTCCGGAGTCCGCCGCAGAGCAGTCTATCGCCGCTGACGATGTGGATGACCCGGAAAAAACCGAGTTACTTTTCAGGATGGCAAAACCGTATTTGGACAGCTATTCGGATTTTGAGCATGAGGAAACGTATTATTTTAATAATTATTTAGATTTTCTTTGGAGGCAAAGGGATAGGAAGCCGCAGGAAGAAGGCATCAGGGGCAGTTTGGATGATCTGCGCGAAAGGAAAAAGAAAGCGGAGGACAACCTCAGGAAATTCCGAAGGGAAAATCATCTGTTCGAGAGGTATCTGGAAAACCCCCGCAGTATCAGTTCCGAAGAGCGCGCCGCTATCAATGATGCCGCAAAAGAGCTTGTTGGATTTCTCGCCCATTTTTTCGCTCATGATTATGTGTGGGATAAAAAGGCGGAATATTATCGCCCGATAACGCATAAAGATATACTCCAGTCGGCCGAGCCGCGTTTTGATTCTTTCCCGTTGCGCAGTAAAGTGCGGCTTCTTGTAGAAGTTAACAATAGGCTGTGGATACCTTTGGCCAGATATGAGGTCACCAGACGCATAGCGCCGGAGATATTCGAATTAAATTCTACGCTGAAATCTCTTAACCGGCCTGATAGATCTTCAGGCGAGGAGGAGTCTTTCGATGAAGACGCGGAAGACGAAGATGTAGAAAAAATAAGCCGGGAGGAGTTATCCAGCCCCGGCAAGAGCGTCGAGCGTATACACGCGGAAAACCTCAGGCACCCGCCGGCAGTTTCCCCGAAAACGATATATTGTGATATAGTCACCGATTGTATAATCCCGGAAGAACAGAGGCCGATATTGACCAATGTCGAGTTTGCGATGAGGCACAAAAGTTACAATGAGAAGATAGTGCGCCTGACCTGGGACGGCTCAGGAGATTTCGAGGCCGCCGTGCGCAAATGCGCGGAAAAGACGATCGATTATTACAGGCGTGAATACGGGGACGAATTCAAGGATTACACGTTCAAGTTCGCGGTTGCGTGTCCGGGTATGGACGAAGTGAATGCTATCCTCGGAAGCGATCTGGGCCGCGACATGAAAGTAAAGGCTATGGCATTCAAGCGATATAAGGCGCCTGTCCAGGTAGAGGGCATAATGCTCGCCTTAAGAGCGCTGCAATCGGAAAATATCGCAGATCTGCGCAGCGCGTTCGAGTTCCTTGCAAAAAGGAAGCTTACGGACGATGAGCTTAAAAAAGCGACTGTAGATGAATTTGTGAGGAGCATAGTCTTTATATTACCTATTATAAGGTTTATTGATACCGGCCATGTCATGGAGCTCAACCATTTGATCAGAGACAACATTAAGACCGCCGCGTAAGGCGCACCAAAAAATTAGAATTGCAATATTTATTAGGTGTGGTATAATCCATTTTTACGACGGGCCTATAGCTCAGCTTGGTAGAGCAGGAGACTCATAATCTCTTGGTCCAAGGTTCAAATCCTTGTGGGCCCACCACTTTTCGCCTGGTTTCATTCATGGGCAGCTAGCTCAGCTGGTTAGAGCGTTGCGCTCACATCGCAGAGGTCACAGGTTCAAGTCCTGTGCTGCCCACCAGTTTGAGCAAAAGGATGCATGGAAAATCTCAAAGAACAGATAAAGATGCTGGTTGAGTTGCAGGGCATTGATACCCGGATATTCAAGCTCGACGATGACCTGGCCGTGATACCGGAAACCATAAAAAATAAGGAAGCCGAATTTAAGGCCAAAGACGCCGGCCTGAAAAAGCTCGAA
This sequence comes from Candidatus Omnitrophota bacterium, assembly GCA_028715345.1. Taxonomy (GTDB): domain Bacteria; phylum Omnitrophota; class Gorgyraeia; order 2-01-FULL-45-10; family 2-01-FULL-45-10; genus FEN-1322. Next base: position 6,330 of record JAQUSB010000021.1, read on the forward strand.
GACGAATTGAAGGCGCTGCAGGTGAAACGCAAAGAAAAAGAGGGTGAGCTCGCGGCGAAAGAAGGCAATATAAAGAAATTCCAGCAGCAGCTGAACCTGGTAAAGACGAACAAGGAATACAGCGCCCTGCAGGAAGAGATCGGCCGCGCAAAAGCCGACAACTCCATTATCGAGGAAGATATCCTTAAGATATTCGACGAGGTCGACGCCGAAAATAAAAGGATAGCCCAGGAGAAAGAGTTTTTAAAAAGCGAAGAAGCGAAATTCGCCGAAGAGAAGAAAAAGCTTCTCGGCGAAGAAGAGCGGATCAAGGCGGAACTGCAGGGTATCAAGGCGCAGCGCGAGACGCTTGCCGCGAAGATCGATAAGAATATATTGAAGAAATACGACAGGATAATAAAATCGAAAGACGGCCTGGCCGTCGTTACCATAGCCAATGAAGCCTGCCAGGGATGCTTCAGGATATTGCCTCCCCAGGTCACGAACGAAATAAAGATGAATAAAGACCTGGTCTTCTGCGATAACTGCGCGAGGATACTGTACATTGAAGAGTAAGAAGTTTTTTTTATATGCCGACGGCGGAGCCAGGGGCAACCCGGGGCCTGCGGGTATAGGCGCGGTGATACTGGATTCGAATAAGAAAAAGATAAAAGAACTTTATAAATATATCGGCGAGACGACGAATAACAACGCGGAATATAACGCCCTGATATCCGCTCTTGAAGAAGCCTGCAGCCTGGGCGCCGACGAAGTGGTAGTGAACCTCGATAGCGAGCTCATCGTGAAACAATTGAACGGCGAATATAAAGTGAAGAGCGCCGACATAAAACCCCTGTTCGAAAAAGCTATAGAGGCTCTCAAGAAATTCAGATCTTTCGAGATACGCCACATAGACCGCTCCGAAAACAAGGAAGCGGATAAATTGGTGAATAAAGCAATAAATCTTTCGAGTTTGTTTTAAGCTGGCCGGATGTTCGCCCGCCCATCGCGAGATAGGCGGGAGGAAAGTCCGGGCTCCGAAGAGTAGCGCAGCGGCTAACGGCCGCCCATCGCGAGATGAGGATCAGAGGACAGAGACGAGCCTTGTCAGAAATGACGAGGGTGAGACGACCAATCTCTGCGCGGAGCAAGACCAAATAGGTTCCGATCCAGGTGCTGCTCGCACCTACCGTAAACACATCGGTATCGGAACGGGTAAGGTCGCTTGACCGCCGGAGCGATCCGGCGGCTAGATAGATGAACGTCCAAGACTGAACCCGGCTTACAGGCCAGCTTAAATAGTAGGGCACCTTTAAAGGTGCCCTACTATATTTTGGGGACAGATACCTATTTTTAAAATAGGTATCTGTCCCTATTTGTTTACTTGACAAGGAAATGGGCGTAGTGTATACTTTATCCATATAGTGGTATAAAGTGGGTTAAAAGGGAGGAAGGCAAAAGATGTTTTATGGTGAGTATGAACACACCATAGATAAGAAGGGAAGGCTCATCATCCCTTCCAAATTCCGCGACGCGTTCAAGGAATACGATATAGAGAAATTCTATATTACGCGCGGCCTGGACAAATGCCTTTTCCTATTCACGGAAAATGAATGGAAGACGCAGGAGTCGAAATTCAAATCCGTATCATTTACCAAATCCGAATCGAGAAAATTCAACAGGCTCTATTTTTCCGGAGCCAGCGATATCGAATGCGACAAGCAGGGCAGGATACTCATACCCAAATATCTGAAAGATTACGCTTCCATAAAACGCGACGTGATGATCATAGGCGTATCGAACAGGATAGAGGTCTGGTCGAAAGACGCCTGGAATGAATATTATAACAGTTCCAAAGAGTCGTTCGAAGAGATAGCCGAAAAGCTGATGACCGAAGAAAACTAAGCCTCGGTCTTAAGACCTCGGCACTTAGCCTACAGGTGGCTGAATAAACTTTGGGGGGTAGATGTATGAGTTCCAGGCAGATGAGAATAACCAAGGGCGAGCGCTATACCAATGTAACTATGGAGACATTTATCGAAAGGATAAGGAAGGCGCGCGCTATAGGCTGTAATTTATCGTATTTAGGGATCGATAACCAGATGTCCAAAAGATCGGTTTCGAACCGAGTAAACACACTAGCAGGAAAATAGCGAAGGATCCAAAGTTTGTGCATCATCCGGTAATGCTTGATGAAGCGATCAGTTCTTTGAATTTAAAACCCGGTTATGTCGTGCTTGACGGCACGGTAGGCGGCGGGGGCCATTCGAAAGAAATATTGAAAAGGATATTGCCGGGCGGCAGGCTCATAGGGCTGGACGCCGACCAGTCGGCAATAAAGGCCGCCGGGGAAAATTTGAAGGAATTCGGCGGCAATTTCAAGCTGATAAACGAGAATTTCAGGAATCTGGACAGGGCTCTTTCGAAAGAGAACGTAAAAAGCCTCAACGCGGTCCTCCTGGACATAGGCGTATCTTCTTTCCAGCTGGATGATAAGGATAGGGGGTTCAGCCTTAAAGAGGAAGCGCCGCTCGACATGAGGATGGACAGGCGGCTTGAGACGAGCGCTTATGACATCATAAATAGATATAAAGAGTCCGATCTTTCTGATATCATATATAAGTACGGCGAGGAGCGGTTCTCGAGGAGGATAGCGAAACGGATCGTCGAGGAACGTTCCAAGAAACCGATAGAAACGACGGCCGAGCTGGCCGCGATAGTGCGAAGGGCGGCAGGCTCAGGACAGAAACATTACAGGATAGATCCGGCCACAAGGACGTTTCAGGCGATAAGAATAGTCGTGAACGATGAGCTGGGAGCGCTGGAAGAAGGTTTGAAGAGGGCGGTCTCCTGGCTTGACATAGGGGCGAGGGTGGCGGTGATAACGTTCCACTCGCTCGAAGACAGGATAGTAAAGAATTTATTTAAAGGTTACGCCGGGCTCGGCGTCCTGAAAATTATAACGAAAAAGCCGCTTGGGCCATCGCAGGAAGAAATAGCGGCAAACCCGCGCTCGCGCAGCGGCCGGTTAAGAGTAGCGGAAAGGATATAGTTCCAATGGGGCTTTTCAGGTCAATAGCGGTTATAGCGGTAGTGACATTGACAGGTTTGGTCTATGTTCACCAGCAGGTTGAGCTTGTAAAGTTAAGTTATTCAATAGAAACAAAAGAGAAGAAGCTCAAGGTTCTCCTTGACCATAAAGAGCGCCTGAACTATAATATTGATAATCTCGAAGCGCCTGCGCGCCTGGAGAAGATATTGATGTCTAAGAATATAGATGTAGGGTTCCCGGGCAAGCACAACGTAGTGAAGATAGCCAAGGCGACAGCCGGGAACGCCGAAGATCATTTGCGCTCGAGCGGTATAGACAGAAGGTTCAACCCGTTGGGGATAGTCGATTTCCTTAGCCCAAGAGCAGAGGCTCAGGCAAGGGAGCGGTAGTCTTATACAAGCATCGTTTTTCAAGGATCCTTAAAAATTCGTGCATAGCGGAACGTTTCGAACGCGGCTCATCGCCGTCTTTCTCTTCTTCTTTGTATCCCTGTTGTTTCTCGCACTACGCCTCTTTTATCTCCAGGTAATAAGGCACCATTTCTATTATAAATTGGCAAGCGAACAGCATACCGTTTCGGTGGAAGTGCCGCCGACGCGCGGGACTATATTCGACAGGTCTATGCGCGTCCTCGCGGTGAACCTTAACAGCAACTCCGTATTCGTGAATGCCCGCGAAGTCAAGGACAAGAAAGCCCTCGCCAGAACACTCGCAAAAATATTAGAGCTGAAAGAGTCGTATGTAATGCAGAGGCTCGCCAGGGACAAGGCCTTCGTGTGGATCAAGAGGAAGATAACTCCCCAGGAAGCGGAAACGATAAAAAAACTCAAGCTCGAAGGAGTGGCGATCATAAAAGAGTCCAAGAGGTTTTATCCCGACAGGTCGCTTGCCAGCCACGTCATAGGAACGGTCGATATAGATAATGTGGGGCTTGAGGGGCTTGAGCTTTATTATAATAAATATCTTAAAGGCGAAAGCGGCTGGCTCATTTCCACGCAGGACGCGAAAAGAAAACTGCTCGAGTCATACCAATATGAATTCATCCCGCCCAAGAACGGTTTCAGCCTCGTCTTGTCTATAGACGAAGTCATACAGAACATCGCCGAGCGCGAACTGCGTAAAATGTATGAGAAATATAATGCCAAAGGCGCTTCCATCGTCGTGATGGACCCTAAGACCGGGGACGTCCTGGCTTTGGCGAACTTTCCCAATTTTGACTTGAACGAGCCGGGCAAACGCCCGCCCGATTCCATAAGGAACAGGGCAATAAACGATTTCTTCGAACCCGGGAGCATATTCAAGATCGTCGCGGCGAGCGGGCTTCTCGAAGAGAAGCTCGTCACGTTCAGTACGAAATTCGATTGCGAGAACGGACAATGGAAGGTAGGGCGCAGAATACTTCACGACCACAGGCCGCACGGCATACTTACATTCAAGGAAGTTATCGAGCTTTCCAGCAATATAGGCACCGTAAAAGCGGCGAGCCTTTTGGGGGCTGCGCGTATGTTCAAATATCTCGAAGCTTTCGGTTTCCGGGAAAAGACCGGGATCGATCTTCCCGGTGAGGTTGCCGGTGTCAACAGGCCGCTTTCGGGGTGGTCCAAAGTGAGCATGTACGCGATACCTATGGGACATGAGGTCACCTCGACAGCCATACAGCTGGCCTGCGCTATCGCGGTCATAGCAGATAACGGTTATCTGGTCAGGCCGAGGGTCGTAAAAGCGGTTCTCGACGATAAGGGCCAGGTCATAAAAGAAGTCCCGGTTTCGGTCAGGAGGAAAGTATTATCCCCCCAGACTGTATTCAAAATGAGAAGCATACTGATGGGTGTGGTGAAGAGCGGCACAGGCAAAAAGGCAGGTATGGAAGATTATACCGCAGGCGGAAAGACCGGGACCGCGCAGAAGGTCGACCCGGGGGGGACTTATTCGCACAACAGGTTCGTCGGGTCGTTCATAGGTTTTGCGCCGGTGGAGAATCCCGTGCTCGCTGTGGCGGTATGTGTAGACGAACCGCACACGGTATATTATGGCGGCGACGTGGCAGCCCCGGTATTCAAAAAAGTAGTCGATGATTCGCTGAAATATCTCAATACCCAGGGGGGTTATGCGGCTAAATGATATCCTTAAAGGCATAAAGCATAAAAGCTCGATCCCGTCCGCGGATCCGGAAGTGAAACGCATCACATGCGATTCCCGTTCGGTGCGCGCCGGGGATATGTTCATAGCGTTCAGAGGTTATGCGGCCGACGGATATGAATTTATCGGTCAGGCTGTAAAGAACGGCGCCGGCGTTATTTTGTCCGAAAAGGATTTTGACGCGCCCGCAGGTTTGATAAAAATAAAGGTAAATGACACAAGGACGGCGCTGCCGATGATAGCCGGCAATTTTTACGGCCGCCCGTCGGAAAAACTTAAAATGATAGGCGTGACCGGAACGAACGGCAAGACGACAGTCACGTATATAATAGAAAGCATATTAAAAGAGGCGGGCGAAGAGCCCGGCGTGATAGGCACTATAAGTTACAGGATAAACGGTAAAGCTACTCCGGCCAAAAATACGACTCCCGGGCCGATCGACCTTGCGGCGATGTTCGCGGATATGGTAAAAGCGTCCGCGCGTTATGCCGTTATGGAGGTCTCGAGCCACGCTCTTGACCAGGGCAGGGTGAACGGTATCGCGTTCGACACCGCAATATTCACAAATATTACGCCGGAGCATCTGGATTACCACAAAACCTTAGAAGAATATTTTATTGCCAAGAAAAAAATATTTGCTAAATTGAAAAAAAACGGGGTTGCGGTGATCAACATCGATGACCCTATGGCCGCGTCTTTGAAAAAAAGTATTAAAAATAAGACTATCACTTACGGGCTGGGCGAAGGTGCCGGTGTAACGGCAAAAAATATCGAACTCTCGCCCGACGGCTCGTCATTCGATGTCGTGATGCGCGGTAAAAAGATCGGCGTGAAGACCCGCCTCATAGGAAGGCACAATGTTTCGAACATCCTTGCCGCGGCCGCGGCATGCGACGCCGTGGGTGTGGATATCAGAGCTATTAAAGCGGGCGCGGAGGCGATCCATATGGTCCCGGGGCGGCTTGAGCCCGTGATCTGCGGCCAGCCGTTCAAAGTGTTCGTGGATTTCGCGCATACCGAGGACGCCCTGCGCAAAGTGCTCGGCATTCTCAAAGATGCCTCCGGAGCCGATATCATAACCGTATTCGGGTGCGGCGGGGACAGGGACAGGGCGAAGAGGCCGCTCATGGGAAGGGCCGCGTGCGAATTGTCGCGTCATGTTATAATAACTTCGGATAATCCCCGGTTCGAAGAGCCGGGCAGTATAATAGATGAGATAGTGGGCGGCGTTAAAGGGAGATTTGCCAATTACGAGATCGAGGCCGACAGGTTCAAGGCTATAGGTAAGGCGCTCGGTTTGGCCAAAGCCGGCAGTATGGTGGTCGTGGCCGGCAAGGGGCACGAAGATTACCAGATAGTCAAAGATAAGGTGCTGCCTTTCGACGATCGGGAAGTCGTTAAAAAGATGTTGGGAAAGTATAAATGAAATTAAAAGATGTCATAAAAATAACGCGCGGAAAATTATTGGCCGGCAAGGCCGATACGGAGATAGACCTTGCCCGTATCTCGAGCGACTCGCGTAATATCAAGAAAGGGGATATTTTCCTCGCGCTCAAAGGGTTGAATTTCGACGGCGATAAGTTCGCGGAAGAGGCTTTCCGCAAAGGGGCCGCAGGCGCGATAGTCTCGTCCTGCGTTTTTGAGCCCGGGCTTTGCGGCGATAATTTTATCATACAGGTCAAAGATACGACGAAGGCCTTACAGGATATAGCCGCGGCCCATCGTAAACAATTTGACATACCCGTCGTGTGCGTGACGGGCAGTAACGGCAAGACGACCGTAAAAGATATGATCTGGCAAATCCTCTCGTCCCGGTATAACGTTTTACGGAACGAAGGGACGAAGAATAACCACATCGGCGTGCCGCAGACATTGCTGAAGCTGAACAAAAAACATGATATGTGCGTCCTGGAGCTCGGCACCAACCACAAAGGGGAGATAGCTTCTCTGGCCGCCATCGCGCGCCCGACGGCCTGTGTTTTTACCAATGTGGGGCCGTCGCATCTTGAATTTTTAGATTCACTCGAGGGTGTTTTCGAGGAGAAGAGGGAGGTCCTGAAGTATCTGGATAAAAAGGACGGCACCATCGTCCTGAACGGCGACGATGAATTTTTATCTAAGATGGACGCCGGGGGATTTAAAGTTGTGAAGTACGGACTCGGCGATGGAAACGATCTCAAGGCGGAGGCGCTTAAACCGGGATCGGACAGTCTTGTTTTTGTGGTGAATAACAAAATGGTATTCGAATTGAACCTTTTCGGAAGCCACAATATATATAACGCGCTCGCGGCGATAGCTATTGCGCTGGACTTCGGGATCGATCACAGAACGATAAGGGAAGCGCTTAAGGATTATAAGCCCACTTACATGAGGCTTGAACTCGAGAATGTCGGAGGCATAGACATCCTGAATGATTCGTATAATTCCAATCCTTTGTCTATGTTACGCGCGCTCGAAGTGGTAAAATATTATCATGCCAGGGCGAAGTGGGTGGTGACCGGGGACATGCTCGAACTGGGAGGGGAGAGCGAGCGTTTCCACAAGATGATCGGCGAGTCGGCCGCGAAGGCGGGGATCGAAGGGCTCGTGGCGTTCGGCGAGCTGTCGAAGCATACGCTTGCGCAGGCTGAGGCCGCGGGGATGAGCCGGGACAGATTGTGGCACTGCTCGACGCACGACGAGATAGCGGGCCTCTTAAAAAAAGTCACGAAGAGCGGGGACGTGATACTCCTCAAAGGGTCGAGGAGCATGAGGATGGAGCAGGTTTTGCATAAGCTAAAAGGGCAATAGTAAATGTTATATTACATATTCTATCCGCTGCGCGATCTATGGTTCGGGTTCAACGTATTCAAATATCTGACTTTCAGGGCCGCTATGGCCAGCCTTACGGCGTTTTTGATCTGCCTCGTCTTCGGGCCCATGGTGATAAGATGGCTCAAAGAGCTGAATTTCGGCCAGAATATCCGCAGGGAGCACGTCGAGTCGCTCTACAATCTCCACAAACATAAAGAAGGCACGCCGACCATGGGCGGCCTTCTCATCATCCTTGCCATTTCCGTCTCCACGTTCTTATGGGCCGACATGCTGAATCAATATATCCTTGTGGCGCTTGTTTCTTTCCTGTGGCTGGGGCTATTGGGTTTTACGGACGATTACATAAAAGTCATAAAGAAGAGGAATCTCGGCCTTACCGCGAAAAAGAAACTCATAGGGCAGGCGCTGCTCGGGATATTTGTCGCATGTTACGTGATATTTTTTACGCCGATACCGACGACTCTTTCCATTCCCTTCCTGAAATCGATCGCTTTTAACCTGGGGATACTCTACGTACTTTTCGTTATCCTTGTTATCGTCAGCGCTACTAATGCCGTTAACCTTACGGACGGGCTCGACGGCCTTGCCATCGGCTGCACTATAGTGGCTGCGATATCGTATTCTGTTCTGAGCTACATCACAGGCAACTTTAAATTCGCGGATTACCTGAATGTATTCTATTTGCCCGGATCGGGCGAGCTATCCGTATTCTGCGCGGCTATGATAGGCGCGGGCCTGGGGTTTTTATGGTTCAATTCTTTTCCCGCGACGGTATTTATGGGAGATACGGGATCCCTGGCGCTGGGCGGCGGCATAGGCGTCGTAGCGGTATTCATAAAAAAAGAACTGCTCCTTTTCGCTGTCGGAGGCATATTCGTGATAGAGGCCCTTTCGGTCGTTCTGCAGGTTGTATGGTTCAAGACGACGAAGAAGCGGCTGTTTTTAATGTCGCCGATACACCACCATTTCCAGCTTTTAGGCTGGTCGGAATCCAAGATCACGATAAGGTTCTGGATAATCGCGATCGCCCTGGCGCTCTTGAGTTTGGCGACGCTTAAACTGCAATAATATATTATGTACGTAAAAAACAAAACGATCACGGTTGTCGGACTGGGGAATAGCGGGGTAAATGCCGCGCTCCTTTTGGGAGGGCTCGGCGCATTCGTCAAAGCTACCGACGCGCACGATAATGCCGCTACGCAAAGCGCTAAGAAGAAACTGGAAGAGCGCGGCGTAAAGGTCGAGATAGGCGGGCATACCGAAGATTTTATAAAAGGCAGCGACCTGGTAGTGGTAAGCCCCGGAGTAGAAGACTCTTCGCCCGCTATAAAGTGGGCCGGGGAGTTTCGCATCCCTGTCATAGGCGAGATGGAACTGGGGTTCCGTTTCTGCAGGGGCAGGATAATAGCGATAACGGGCACGAACGGTAAGAGCACCGTAACTTCGCTCATCGGCAAGATGCTGGAAGACGGCGGCCTCGACACGGTCGTATGCGGCAATATCGGCAATTCGCTTTGCGGAGAGATGGCCGGTATAAACAGCGACACGTGGGTCGTGCTTGAAGTGAGCTCGTTCCAGCTCGAAAAGACGGAATCGTTCAAGCCTCATATAGCGATCATCTTGAATATCAGGGATGACCATATGGACAGGTACGCGAAATTCAGCGATTATTTTAACGAGAAACTTAAGATATTCCGCAACCAGGACGAGAACGATTACCTGATATTGAACGGCGACGCCGAGGAATTGAAAGTTATCCACACAAGTAGGGCACCCTTAAGGGTGCCCTACAGTAAGGTATTGCTCTATAAAAAAGAAGACGCCGTCTTCGGCCCATCGGACATGAAACTCAAAGGGCTTCACAATATCGAGAACGTGCTCGCCGCATCCATGGCCGCGAAACTCGCCGGCGTCAGCCCTGTATCGATAGAAAAGACGGCAGCGAATTTTACCGGCCTTGCGCATAGATTCGAGACGGTCGGCATCGTCGACGGTGTGGAATATATCGATAATTCGAAAGGGACGACCGTAGACTCTACCTATCGCGCGCTCGAGTCCTGCGGCAAACCCGTGATATTGATCGCGGGGGGCAAGGATAAACACAGCGACTACGGCGTAATAAAAAAGATCGTCAAAGAGAAGGTCAAAAAAATGATCCTGATAGGCGAGGCGGCAGGCGCTATCAGGAAAGCGCTTAAAGGCGCTGCGGATATGGTTAGTGCGAAAGATATGAATGAGGCGGTAAGGATGGCCCATTCGTTCGCAGATAAAGATTCGATCGTCCTTTTATCGCCTATGTGCTCGAGTTTCGACATGTTCAGTTCGTATAAAGAGCGCGGAGAGGCCTTCAGGAAGGCGGTAGAAAAGTTAACAGGCTCGAGGGTAAAGGTTTAATGGTTCAGCAGAATATGAGAGATGTGAGAAGGTCGATATTCCTGATAACGGTCATGCTCGTCTGCGTCGGCATCATGATGATATACTCGGCGAGCTCCATATACGCGTACTCTTCCATGGGCGACAGCCTTTACTTCCTGAAGCGCCACGCCTCGTACCTGGTCGTAGGCTTCATCCTTATGTTCGCCGCGATGGTTTACGATCTCAAAAAATTACAGAAACTCTCGAAGCCGATAATGCTTGTGACGATCTTATTGCTCCTTCTCGTCCTGATACCTCATATCGGCAGGGAAACCGCGGGCGCCAGGAGATGGTTTAAATTGGGCCCCATCAATTTCCAGCCTTCCGAATTTGCCAAGATAGCCATTATCATTTACATGGCGGACCTGGTGTCGCGTAAGGGAATATTGATGAAGAGTTTTATCAAAGGATACATGCCATCCGTCATTATCCTGGGCGGCGTGGTCGGGCTGGTCCTGCTCGAGCCGGATCTCGGAACTGCGATAACGGTGTCCCTGATAGCGTTCATAATTTTATACGCCTCCGGGGTCAGGCCCTCTTACATATGGGGATCGTTCCTGGCGAGCTTGCCGGTACTGTATATCCTGCTATTCAGGGTCGCGTACAGACGTAAGCGCCTGATGGTATTTATGAATCCATGGGCCGATAAACGCGGGGCTGGTTTCCAGATAATACAATCCTTCGTGGCTTTAGGGTCGGGCGGCCCGTTCGGCATAGGGCTGGGCCAGTCGCGCCAGAAATTGTTCTATCTTCCGGCTTCGCATACGGATTTCATATTTTCCATAATAGGCGAAGAACTGGGGTTCGCCGGGGTGGCCGCGATAATAACTTTATTCGGCCTTTTAATATGGCAGGGGATGAAAGTGGTATTCAAAGCGGTCGATACGTTCGAAAGGTCTCTTGCGCTCGGGATAGTTTCCCTGATAGCGATTGAAACGATAATCAATATCGGCGTGACCGCCGGCGCTCTACCGACGAAAGGGCTTCCTTTGCCGTTCATAAGTTACGGGGGGAGCGGGCTCATATTTCACCTTATGGCCATAGGCCTTTTATTGAACATAGCGAAGTCGAGCGAGAATGTCCGATGAAAAAGCTTAAAGTGCTTATAGCGGCAGGCGGGTCGGGCGGGCACATATTCCCGGCAATAGCGCTCGCGAGAAAAATAGGGACAGATACCAATTTTGCAGGCGCCCAAGACGGAAAAATGGTATCTGTCCCCATTTATGACATAAGATTCGTCGGCAGTAATAAGGCATTGGACAGGAGGATATTCGAGAAAGAGGGGTTTAGGTTCACGCTTATCTCGGCGAACAGGTTCCCGTACAAAATTTCATTAGCCGTCATACCGTTCTTTATAAAATTCGCGATAGACGGTTTTAAAATGCTCTTTCATTTTATCTCATACAGGCCTGACGTTGTCGTCGGGTTCGGCGGATACGTGTCATGCCCTGCGGTGATAATGGCGGCGATATTCAGGACGCCCCGGTTGGTGCACGAACAGAACGTCTGCCCCGGCAGGGCAAATAAGATATTGTTCAAACTGGCGGATAAAGTCGCCGTCAGTTTTGAAAAGACCCGCTCCGGGGAATCGGACGGCAAGAGCGCCGGCAAATACGTCTTTACCGGCAATCCGTTAAGGGACGAGGTGTTAAAAGAGGACAGGCCGGGCGGCATAAAACGCTTCGGCCTCGACGAGTCGAAATTTACCATACTTGTAATAGGCGGCAGCCAGGGCGCTCATTTTCTTAACGAGACTTTCATAAGCGCGATGTCAGGGATCGAAAATACGGTAAGGGGGGCGCTTCAGGTCATACATCTGACCGGCATAAAAGATTACGAGCGGTCACTAAAAGCGTATGAGCTCATAGACGGCATCGAGTCGCGCGTCTATTCATTCATCGACAGGATCGAGGAGGCTTACAGCGCATCGGATCTCATCGTGACGAGAGCGGGCGCGTCCGCTATATTCGAAGCGGCGCATTTTGCGCGGGCCATGATACTCGTGCCGTACCCGTTCGCGATGAGCCACCAGTCGGATAACGCGAAAGTATTCGGTGATGCCGGAGCTGCCATAGTTATCGAGGAAAAAACCTTGTCAGCGGAAGTTTTTAAAGATAATATATTAAAGTTACTCAAAAACAGGGAAGAGATCAAAAAATTGGGGAGCGCCGCGAAACGTTTAAGCGTGCCGGATCCTGCGGCGGCACTTGCCCGCGAGGTTTTAAAATTAAGTGAAAAAAAATAGCCTTTTGAAAAAGAAACGGATGCACTTCGTCGGCGTCGGCGGCATCGGGATGAGCGGCATAGCGCGCGTCCTTATCGGTATGGGCTACAGCATATCGGGTTCCGACGTAGAATCGGGCCCTATCACGGCTAAACTGGAAGAGCTGGGCGGCAAAATATACCGCGGCCATAAGGGATCGAACCTCCCTGCCGATACGGAAGTCCTCGTCTATTCATCCTCCATATCGGGCGATAATCCCGAAATGAGAGCGGCCCGCCGCATTAAAACAAAGATAGTTCACAGGGCCGAAGTGCTGGGCGAGATCTTCAATAGTAAAAAAGGTATCGCCGTTACCGGCACCCACGGTAAGACCACGACGACATCGATGATCGCCGTCATGCTGTATAACGCGGGGCTCGACCCCACGGCCATTATCGGAGGGGAGGTCGACACGCTCGGCGGCAATGCCCGTCTCGGCTCCGGTGAGTATATAGTGGCGGAGGCCGACGAGAGCGACAGTTCATTCCTGCACCTCGATCCTTTTTATACAGTCATGACCAATCTCGAGATGGAACATATAGATCATTTCAAAACTCTTGCCAGGGCTAAAACAGCGTTCAAAAAATTCGCCGGCAACACGAAGAAAAGCGGCGCGGTTTTTTATAATATCGATGATGCGAACCTGAGAGAGGTCGTTAAGGATCATAAAGGGAAAAAACGCAGCTTCGGTTCGTCCGAAGCCGCTGATATCTACCCGCGGAATATCGAAATGAACGGTTTCGATACCTCGTTCGAATGTGTTTACCACGGCAGGGCGCTGGGGACGATTTCGATAAAAGTGCCCGGCAGGCATAATGTAACGAACGCGCTCGCCTGTGTGCTTGTAGGCCTGGAAGCGGGATTAAAATTCAAACAGATCGCCGCAGCCCTGAAAGACTTTTCCGGAGCGAAGAGAAGGTTCGAGCTGAGAGCGGACTCCGGCGGTGTAATGCTCATCGAAGACTATGCCCACCACCCGACGGAGATACGCTCGGTGCTCGCCGCAAGCCGCAATTGGCAAGACAGGCGCCGCATCGTCATCTTCCAGCCGCACAGGTACTCGAGGACGAAGTTCTTCGCCGATGATCTCGGGAAATGTTTCGACGGGGCGGATAAACTGATACTCACCGAAATATACGCTGCCAGCGAACGCGCGATCGCCGGGGTTTCGATAAAGTCTGTCTATGACAAAGTGAAGCGCAATGGTTTAGAAGACGTCGTAGTGATGGAAAAAGAGCTGATACCCGGGTATGTGATGGATATAAAAAGGCCGGGAGATATGATAATAGTGATGGGCGCCGGTAATATCAAGAAGGTCGCCGATAAGATATGTGAAAAACTTACCGCATCCGAAGTTCTCGACGCCGGACTGGTGAAAAGATTTGAAAACGCGGTCAAAGGCAAAGTTAAAGTACATGAACCGCTCTCGTCGCATACGTCGTTCAAGATAGGCGGCCGGGCCGGCATATGGTTCGAACCGAAAGATGACAAGGACCTTAAAACGGCGGTCGCCTTTGCAAAAAAAAATAAGGTGCCGTTCTTTGTTATAGGCAACGGATCCAATATTCTGGCCAAGGACGAAGGCTTTAAAGGTATATTGATACACCTGGGTTCGGACTATTTTAAGAAGATAAAATTTTCCGGTAATAAAATTACCGTCGGCGCAGGTTTCAGTTTGCCGAAATTGGTCAATATGTGCTGTGACAAAGCGCTGGCGGGATTCGAATCGCTGGTGGGGATACCCGGGACAGTAGGCGGGGCGGTGTACATGAACGCAGGCGGCTGGACGAACCCCATATTCAGTAATATAGGCTCGATGGTCGGATCGCTCAAGATAATGGACTCGTCCGGGAAGATAAAGATATTGCCAAAAGACGAGATCGCATTCGGCTATAGGCGGTCCGGAATGGGCGGCAACATAATACTGGAAGCCGTTCTGAAAACGAAGCCGGGCGATAGGGGTGCACTTATGTCGAGCGCGTCCCATTTCCTGAAGATAAAGAGGGAAAAACAGGTCCTCGACATGCCGAGCGCGGGATGCGTATTTAAGAACCCGCCGGATTTCCAATTTACATGCGGTCAGATGATCGATATGCTGGGCCTTAAAGGCGCGTGTGTGGGAGGCGCCGAGATATCGCCCAGGCACGCCAATTTTATTGTTAATAAAGGCGGCGCTACATGCGAAGACGTCCTCGGCCTTGCCGATATGGTGAAGAAAAAAGTTAAAGATAATTACGACATAGATCTCGAATTCGAGGTGAAGGTGGTATGAAGATAGGAAGAGTCGCGGTTTTGGCCGGGGGGCCTTCAAATGAGCGTGAGATATCGCTGCGCTCCGGGACGGCGGTGCACAAAGCGCTCGTCCGGGAAGGCATAGACGTTTTTTTTATAGATGTGCGCGACAACATCTATGATATAATCAGATCCGAAAGAATGGACGTCGCTTTTCTCGCGCTTCACGGGAAATTCGGCGAGGACGGCACGGTCCAGAATATACTCGAATCCGCGGGGATCAGATATACCGGCTCCGGCGCGGGATCTTCCAGGCTCGCGCTCGACAAGATAGCCTCTAAGGAGGCCTTTGTCAAAAATAACATACCAACGCCCGGCTATCTGACCGTGACGAAGCGCGGTTTTCGGCCCGGCGACCTTGATGCGCTGAAGATGCCCGTCGTGGTGAAGCCTCAATTCGAAGGGTCGAGTATCGGGTTATCGGTCGTTAAGGACAGGCCGGAACTGGAAGGCGCGGTGAATAAGGCTTTCGAGTACGGGCCGAACGTATTGGTCGAAAAATACGTTTCCGGCAGGGAATTGACGGTAGGCATATTGAATGATAAGCCTCTGCCTGTCATAGAGATCGTGCCGAAAAGTAAAGTTTACGATTTTAAGGCAAAATACAGCGATCCTGATACGCAATACCTGGTCCCGGCGCCCATCGGGGAAGGCGAGAGAGCCCTGGCGCAGTCGCTCGGCCTTCGCAGTCACGAAGTACTCGGCTGCAGGTCATTTTCCAGGACCGACATGATATTGGATGCGGCCGGCAATATATTCGTTCTCGAGGTGAATACGATACCTGGTATGACGGAACGCAGCCTTCTTCCGAAAGCGGCTGCGGCGGCAGGAGTAAGTTTCGGTAAATTGTGCGTAAAATTGATCGAGGATGCTCTAAAATGAGAAAACAGGGCAAGGGTAAAAAGTTAGGTTTTAATTCTTTTGTGAAAGACTTACGCGGATCGGTAGTGAAGATCGCCCTCAATTTCGCCGTCATATCGGTATTTTTGGTCATAGCCTTTCTTTTAGGCAAAGCATATTTATACAGGTCGGATTATTTTCGCCTGAACAGGGTAGAGATCCGGGAGACTTTTCTGGACCAGAGGTCGCTTGTTTCCATAAAATCGCGTATCTTAAGCTCTTATAAGTCAAAAAGTATATTTGCGCTTGATCTTAAGGCGATCGCGCAGGCGCTCCAGGCCTCTTACCCCGACGCGAAAGACATTTCGGTTTCTTTGGCCCTTCCGGATAAATTGGTCATAAAGCTAAAATTGAGAAAACCTATTGCGGTAGTGAGGGGCGATAAACTGTATCCTGTGGATGAAGAAGGGGTGATCATCCCTGTAGCCGACCAGGCGTCTCTGAAATGGCTCCCTGTAGTTGACGGAGTGCAACTCAGGCCCGATGAACGCAGGGCCAAGGTCATCAAGTCTAAAAATATGAAAATTGCCATAGATCTGTTAAGAAATATCAAGGATGTAAAGGCAGTTGCCGATTACGGCGTCGATAGCGTGAATGCCAAAGATACGGCAAATATAACGTTTTATCTCAGAAATGGCATTGAGATACGCATAGGATCGGATAACTTTAAGGAACGGATCATAGTTTTAGCAAAAACGCTTAAAGATCCCAGGATGATAATGGGCAGGATAAAATACATAGACCTGCGTTTCGGGGACGCAGTAATAGGGCCGAGGTAAAATATGCAGATAAATCGCGTAAAGATAGTTACCGGGTTGGACATAGGCTCATCCAAGGTTTCGGCCGTTGCGGCTTCGATAGGCAAAGACGGCGGTTTCAGCATAATAGCCCAGGTAACCCAGGATTCCCGGGGGGTGTCGCGGGGGGCTATTACGGACCTGGATGAGGCCGTACGTTCGGTATCGGGCGCATTGAAAAAGCTGAAGGAAAAGGCGCCGAACGGCCTTGGCCATATATATGCGAATATAACAGGCGAAACCCTGAAAGGCTCTGTTTCAAAAGGCATGATACCCTTATCCCTCAGAGGCAGGGAAGTAACGAAATTTGATATGGCCAGGTGTATTAACGCGGCAAGCACCGTACACCTTCCGTTCGACAGAGAGATAGTGCACAAGGTAGTGCAGAAATTCTCCATAGACGATCAGCCGTGGATAAGGGATCCTATGGGGCTATATGCCTCGCGGCTGGCGTGCGAAGTTTTTATAATAACGGCGGCTGTGAACAGTATCCAGAATATTTCCAAATGTGTCAGCAGCGCTGGATATGATGTGAGAGAAGTTGTTTACACCGGCATCGCGGATGGCAGCGCTGTTCTGGATAACGAAGAAAAAGAGTCCGGAGTGATTTTGATCGGAATGGGCGCGGAGCTCACGGAGATCTCGACATTTTTTAAAGGTGTTATCTGCGATATGGAGATACTGCAGGCAGGCGCAGAAGATCTTAAAAATGATTTTCGTTCAAGCCCCGCGTTCGATAACGTGATCGCTAAAGTTGCGCAAAAGCTCGCGAGCTTCAAAGATTCCGGAAGAAATATAAGATCCATAGTGGTGACGGGCGGCATAATTTTCGCGGACGGCGTAATAGAATACCTGGAAGAAAAGTTATCGTGCCAGGCGAAAATGGGTGTTGCCAAAGATGTGAGGGGAGAAGTCTCGGGGCTCGATAGTATGCGCTTGAGCACAGCTATCGGCCTTGCCAAATACGCTGCGTCAAAACAGGAAAACCTGCCTCAAAACGCAAAAAATTTTGCCAAAACAGTGTCTTCCGCAGTGATCGACATTTTTAATAATTATTTCTAGAATTTGATTTTCCCGTCGGAGAAATAACGGTTTACCTGCCCCCATAGGCTGTCCTAAAATGCAAATCTGTTAGAGATGAAAAAGGAAGGTCCGAATTCATTGCATATCGTTAAACTTGTGTTATACTATATATAGATATTGATAATCATTAGTATAACATATCTAATAATGATACTATTTCAATGGAAACCCAGATGAAGCCCAAACTATTGTTCCTCACAGTCCTGGCATTCGCAATGATAGGCGCAACAATTGCGTTCGCGTTACCGCAAGACGCGAGAGTTGAGAACGGTAGTGTATCCATAGAGACCTCAGGTTCCACTATGAATATCACCGCAAGCGATAAAGCCATCATTAACTTTTCTTCATTCAATATAGCGCAGAATGAAACAGTAAATTTTATACAGCCTGCAAATAATGCCGCGTGTCTTTCAAGAGTCACAGGACCTGATGCAAGCGTTATCGCGGGAACTTTATCCGCAAACGGAATTTTATTTTTGATAAATCAAAACGGAGTTACTTTCACACCAACCGCAAATGTTAACGTGAACACTCTTGTCGTTTCAACGCTCGATATCGCCAGCAGTAATTTCATAAACGGCAATTACGAACTTATCAGAAACCAGGATTCGAAGTACGCCAAAGTTTTGAACCAGGGGACTATAAACGCGAATAATATAGCGCTCATAGGTTCGGCTGTCGAAAATAGCGGCATAATTATAGCAAGGGCAGGTACTATCCATCTAGCCAGCGGTGACAAAACGGTCGTTTCTTTCGACAGCAGAGGACTTATAAATGTCGCGGTAACGGAAGAGACTTCCGGCAAAGTCATAGACGGCGATGGTAACACCATTAAAGACGCTATCCTGAACTCCGGCACCATAGAGGCCCACCAGGTCTATATGACCGCCCAGACCGCAAAAGATATATTCGAGAATGCGGTAAACAACGTCGGCACCATAAGGGCTACGAAAGTGATAGACGAGAACGGTATGATAAAGATCGTCGCTAATGATAATATCATGATAAATGGTATATTGGAATTATACGGTAATATGTATATCGATACACCCGCCAGGGTAAGCATGGGAGCTGCTATTACAGCTTATGGCGGAAGTGTCTTCATAGGTAATAGCAGCCCTCCAAGCCTCGTAAGCTTGGTGGGCGATAGCATAACGAAGATAACGGCTGTGTCTCCCAAAGTCGAGATATACAGGCCAGATTCGTTATATATCGAGAACCTCACCGAAAATGGCCCTTATATTAATATAATGGGAGAAGGCATAGACGTAAACTATCTGAAAACAGCCGATTTAAC
>JAQUSB010000048.1 GCA_028715345.1 Candidatus Omnitrophota bacterium
TTTCCGGGCCTTGTCCTCGATAGGCCAGAACAGGACGAACAGGACGGAAAATTTTTTCGCGAATTTTTTATTGGTCAAAAAAATGAGCGACAGAAGCGCGAAGAATGTGATCCCATAGATCATATACCTTACATTCGGGTCGACAAATTGGCCCTGGGCGAACAAAAGGGCTATCGCCGCCATCATGACCATCGTAATGAGCCCCATAGCCCTGTCGACAAAAACCGACGTAACCGAGCCGAGTTTATTAGAGCTTTTCCTGGACAGGTAATACGCTTTCGCGACGTCCCCGCCGATGGCCGTGGGCAGGAAATTATTGAAGAAATACCCTATGAATGTGAGGGAGGTCGCCGCGGTCATGGTCACTTCTCCGCCGCCCTGGGCGTCCGTTATAAGTTTGAGCCTCAGCGAGGCAAGCATTATGGCGACAAAGAACGCCATTACGCTCAACCCGATAAAAAGGACGTTCGCTCCCTTTATGGCGCTCCATATTTGGGTGTACTCACCCCTCATAATATATAGTAATATTAGTATAAGGCCTAAACTTACGGCCGTCCTGAGGCAGATAGAAACGAAACGTTTTATGTGCGGCTTCATGGGTAAATAATTTAACATAATGGGGTATATAAGTAAAGAGGAATTTAGGCCGGACTACCCGGCTTTGTGCTCCAGGCCGGATATGTGCTGCTCAAGCTTCGTGATAGCGCCCTGCGCTTCGTTATTATGCTTCGAGTGGGCGTTTTCCACGTGGCTTATTATTATATTATAGATGGTCTTGAACCTCTCATAATCGTTCCTGAGGCCTGTGACCTTGGCAAGGATCTCTTTGGCGTTCTGCTCTATCCTGAGAGCTTTCATACCCTGGATTATGGTCATCAGGTAAGGATATATGGTCTGAGGGGACGTCGGATACACTTTCTTCTTCAGCGCGTAATCGATGAGTTTATTGTCTTCGCCGAAATGCCTATCCTTTATGAACGCCTCATAATACACGCTTTCCGATGCTATGTACATCAGGGCGAAGTCTGTGGTCTTTTCGCCGGGCAATATGTACTTTGCCGTCTCGTCTATGCGTTTTTTCACGGCGCCGGAAAATGCTTTCCAGTGGGCCCTTTTAGCCGCCTCGTCGTTCGCGGAAAGCATCCTGTTGAAATCTTCGAGGGATAACTTCGAATCGATGGGAACGATGTAATCTTTGAACTTTATCACGAAATCTACCGTCCCGGAGCTCAGCCGCACCTGTGTTTGGTACATGTCGCTCGAAAGGATGTCATGGAGGGACTTTTCTAAGAGGCGCTCACCCGCGGATCCCGCGCCTTTCGGCATGGTGAAGAGGTTGCGCAGGCTCGTGACCTCGTTCATAATGGAGTTTATCTGCAGGGCTTTCTGGTTCAGGCTCCCCATCCGTTCGTTCAGGCTTTCTATGGTGCTAGACGCCTGCCTCCTCATCTCGTCGGTTATCGGCAGGCGGTCATTGAGCTTCAGGACGTCTTTCGAAACGTCTTTTATCCTGATGATCAGGTAGAATAACGCGAAGGTCAAAACTGCCAGTATCGTGATAAGCGCGGCATTGAAGAGCATCTGTCTATATCCTCAGGTCTTTCTTTATCTGCGGTATCATGGCTTCGGCCGCTTCCGTGCCTTTCTCTATCGCCTCTTTGGCTTTATCGAACGCGACCTGGTCGATATTGCCGAGGTCGATCTTTATTACGCAATCGGCATCGACCGATTGGTATTTATTCAATTCTTCCCCTGTTATCTGGAAAGACTGCAGGATCATCTGGAATATATTCTTTATCGGGCCTTCTTTTACACAAAATCCGACATCGACCGCCAGCACGTATTCGGCGCCGAGAGCGCGCGCTATTTTCGTGGGCACGCTGTTCTTTATACCGCCGTCCACCAGCAGTTTTCCGTCGATCCTGACGGGATTGAATATGCCGGGCCAGGAGCAGCTCGCCCTGATCGCTTTTATCATATCGCCCGACTGATGCACTATCTCTTCGGCAGTCTCTATATTCGTCGTAACCGCCGCGAACGGTATCTTGCAGTCGGCAAAAGTCTTATGGTCTATGAGCTCCCGTATCGACGCTTCGAGTTTTTCTCCGGCCAAAAGCCCCATCGTAGGGATCGTGGGATCGAGCAGCTTGTTCGCCGAGAATGTGCAGGCGTCGGCCTCCATCTCATCCGGGGTGATGCCGACGGCGTATGCCGCGCCTATTAGCGAGCCCATACTCGTACCGACTATCATGTCGACCGGTATCTTCTCCCTCTCCAGGACCCTCAATACGCCGATATGGGCGACCCCTCTGGCGGAGCCTCCTCCAAGGGCGAGAGTAACTTTCTTCCGTTTTCTTAGGAAATCGAACATATGTCCACCCCCCGATTATATTACTTTTCTCCCGAAATTATAACTTCCGAGTAGGCGTCGGAAAGGAAATATTTATCCGCGGCCCGCATCACATCTTCCTTTGTTACTTTATTGACGCCGTCTTCATATTTAAAAATGTTGTCATAGCCGAGGCCGTATAATTCATCCAGGGCTGTTGACTGCGAAAAATAATTATTCGACTGCATTTTCACCGCGTTGCCCGTAACAAGTTCACGCTTGGCAAGGAGAAGCTCTTCATCCGTGATGCTTTCTTGGCGCATGTTTTCCATCTGCCGCAAGAAACCTTCTTCGGCCGCGGCAATATTCTCTTTTGTCGTAGCCGCGTAAAGCGCGAAGAACCCTGTATACGGCGTCTCTTTATGCACACAACCCAAAGTATATGATACAGGAAGGCTGTTCCTTAGCGAATCGAATAACCTGCCCGAATATCCGGACAATACCGACCCTATGACTTCTAAAGCATATCTGTCCGGGTCTTTTATATCCGTAGTCCTGTATCCTAACGAGACAAAACTCTGCTCTTTTGCGAGCACGATCGTTTTAACGATTATTCCTTCTGAGGGAGTTTGATCAAATTTCACGACAGGGACATTTCCGGGCTTCAGGGCCGAGAAAGCTTTCGCTAATTTCTTCACCGCGATATCGGGTTCGATATCGCCCGATACGGAAATCACTATATTCCCTGGCACGGCCTGTGTCCTATAATAATTTATCAAGTCTTCACGCGTAATAGTCTTCATCGAATCTTCGCTGCCCATAAAAGGCAGGCCGTACTGCGACGGGCCGAATATCTCGCTTCTTAACGCATCGAGACCTCTGCGGAATATGTCATAATTTTCCTCGCGTATCAGCGCAATGATAAGCCGCCGCTCATTATCCGTCTCATCCTGCGGGAAGACGGAGTTCGTGAGGATGTCCTGTAATAGCGATACCGAACTGTCGATATCGGTCTTAAGAGATCCGATCGTAACGCCGAAACCGTTGAATCCGCTGAAAGGGGTTATCTCGCCGCCCAGCTCTTCGATAAAACCTTTTATCCTATCCTCTTTTCTCGCCTTCGTGCCTTTCAAAAGCATGCGTGAGGTGAAGTTCGATATGCCGCTATTCCTCTTATCCTCGCTGACAAGCCCTCCGCCTATAGTGGCCGTTATGGAAACGGCGGGTATGTTTTTGTTCTGCCTCGCCACTATCCGCATCCCATTGGCCAGTTTCACAATTTTCATGGGCGCTTCTTTAACTGCCGCGGCTTTTTCGGCTGCCGGGGCTTCCCCGAGATCCTGAGGCACGACCCTGACTATCGTGGCGCCGTCATCGCGCAAATATTTACCGGCTGCGCGCTTTAAATCTTTTGCCGAAACAGCCTCTACGCCCCTGACGTACCGCCTCGAAAAATCGGCGCTGCCCGTAAGTATGTAATTTGTCGCAATATCGTTCGCCTGCGCGTCTATAGTTTCAAGGGCTGCGATGTAATCGCCCAGGACCATCCTCTTGGCCGCCTCTATCTCGGCCTTGCTTATATCTCCCGACCGAACTCTTTCTATCTGACGGTATATCTGCTTTTCCGCTTCATCTATCTTTTTCGGATCCAGGACGGCGGTTATGACGAACATGCCGGGATCCCGCGGGGTGAAGTTCCAGCAGGATACGGTATAAACGAGCTTATCCCTTTTAAGCAAAGCGGCATTAAGCCTGGAGTTATCGCCTCTGCCGAGCACTATCGAAAGGACGTCCATAGCAAAAAGGTCCTCGTCCAGCACTCCGGTCGAATGATAACCGATAGCGAGGTAAGCCAGGTTCGTCTGGATACGCTTTTCCGCATATCTTTTTTCTATTTGCGCCGGCTCCCTGATATTCCCGCCTATGGGCGCGTAGTCGGGCGGCCTGAAATCCCTGAATTCTTTTTCGACTACGGATAACGCGGCATTTTTATCGATACCGCCCACTATAGAAATGACCATCCGGTTCGGCGCATATATACGGTTGTAATATTTTATGACGTCATCGCGCGTTATGGCGCGGAACCTTTCTTCGTAGCCTATGGGCGGGTATTTGTAAGCATGGCGCAGGTAAGCTGTTTTGTTAAGTGTGCGCAATAATATGTTTTGCGGTTCATCATCAACAAGCCGCAGCTCTTTTAGTATCACTTCTTTTTCTTTGTCGAGTTCTGCGGGATCGAAGGAGGCGTTGAAGAACATGTCCTTTAAAACGGAAACGGCCTGCGGCAGGTATTCGGCGGGTAGTATTATAGTGTATGCGGTAATGTCCTGGCCTACGGAGCCGTTCATGAATCCGCCGTAGGACTTTATCTCTTTCTCTATAACTCCCGGGCCGCGCGATGCGGTCCCTTTAAAAAGCATGTGCTCGACCAAGTGGGATATCCCGGAACCGAGCCACTCCCCTTCGAGCGAAGATCCGGCGGCGAGGCTGACAGTTATCGCGGCGAGCCTCTGCGAAGGTATCTCTTTCGTTAAAAGAACGAGGCCGTTCTCTAAAATATCTTCAGAGACGGCCTCTTTCGCAAGCTCTATCGTATCCGGTTTTTTCACCCTGTCGCAGCCATAAAGCTGCGGGAGAAGAAGCGCTGCTAATATCGCGGCGCTCAAGACTATAGATAACCTTTTTAGAATGACTTCCATCCCATTTTTCGTTTACGGCGTTTACGCTCACTGGGCTTTTCGTAGTGCTTCCTGGCCTTCAGGGTCTTCAGGATGCCTTCTATCTCTATCTTCTTTTTGAAACGTCTTAGCGCCTTTTCCAACGGTTCATTCTCGCCAACGCTGACTTTCGGCATTATATTCTCACCTCTTTCGTCATAATTTGATTAATTTTATCAATTAAGCGGCCCGTTGTCAAGAGTTAAGCTTCTCCCAGAACTGCTCGGACTTCACCGGCACCGCGTAACGGCTTTTGGCGTAGTAATAAATGTCGTTATCGGAGCTTACCACCCTGAGGTTGCTCCTCTGCCTCTCCGGAAAATCGTCTATGAATTTCTTGATATATCTGTCGGCATCCCTGGCCGGGACTATTTTAAGTTTCGGCGTATTAGTATATTCCATGCCGAGATATTCATGTGTGCTGTCGAATACGAGCGTTATGGGGTCTTTGTGCGTCCGCTGAAAATCCCGGAGAAAATTCATCAGGAGCCTCGCCGATCCGAGAGAATCACCCCCGACGTCATCGATCCTTGAGGCGCGGCTGCGTATGAGGTTCCAGCCGTCGATTATTATAGGCATATCATTACTGGAGCGCGCTCTGCAATTCGGCGGCTTGTTTTAAAATGTCCTTGTAAATGACCGCGAACGCGTTCGCAAGCCATATCGTAGCGGCAATAACGAGAAAGGAGATCACGATCTTATAGGGATTTCTGATACGGGGGCTCAGCCAGACGAGCGGCAGGGCGAAAGGGCCGGCCGCCAATAGAGCGATAACTATCCAGACAGGCTTATAATACCACTTGATATCCGGCGCTTTCTTCTCATCGGTCATTTATCTTATTCCAGTATACGTTCGGCGTGCTTTAAAAATTCTTCTATCGATTTCCGGGTGTTCGGGATATTGCAGCCGGCAACGTCGAAATGGCCTCCGCCGCCGTAACGCTCGGCGATATTTGCCACGTTTATATTTGTCTTCGACCGCAAGCTTACACGCAAAGTGTTCTTGCCCGTTTCTCTGAATAGTATCGCGATGTCGACTTTTTTTATGGTCCTCATCTCATCCGGCGCTGCGTCTACGTCCTCGGGCCTGCCGTCAACGCGGTCGAAATCTCTTTTTCTTATTATCGACCACGCGATCCTGTCGTTTTTCAGGAACTTGCTCCTGGCCAGGCATATGCCCGTGAGCATAGCCGCCTGCTTGGTCCTCGACCAGAATATCATGTCCACGAGTTTATAAAAATCCATACCGGAGCCGAACAGGTTGGTGCAGACCTTGAAAGTAAAAGGACGGACGTTGGGCAGGCGGAACGAACTTGTCTCGACGATTATGGAAGTCATGAGATTTTCCGCTATATCCTCGGTGATGGGGACTTCGAGTTTTTTCAGCAGCATATAGATCA
>JAQUSB010000022.1 GCA_028715345.1 Candidatus Omnitrophota bacterium
TACCGAATTATTTGAGGAATTGGAAGTAAATGCACGAATTTAACGTAAAATTCATACTGCCGGGCGGATTTTTTATATTCAAGCCCAGCGCTAAGAATGTAACGGTGCCTAAAGGCACGGACCTTCTTACGGCCGCAGTTAAGGCCGGGATCGTGCTCAATTCACCGTGCGGCGGTGAAGGCGTTTGCGGTAAATGCAAAGTCACCCTGGACGAAAAACGCGTCCTCGCCTGCGAAACCATAGTCGATAAAGACCTCGTCGTAAAGATACCGAAGGAATCGCTCGAGATCCACGAAAAGACTAAGGCTGAGGCGGAAGAATTTACAAAAGGCGTTGTCTTAAAAAGGGAAGACGCTTATCCGTATTCTCCGATAGTGCGAAAAATATTCCTGAAACTTGCGAAACCTACCGCCGACGATAATACGAGCGACCTCGATCGCATTTACAGGGAACTATCGGGCAAGGTCGATAGCCTGCATGTATCCGCGAGCGTTGCGAGCGTCAAATTTTTGAGCGAGACTTTGCGCGACAGCGATTTCCAGGTGACGGTTACGTTGGGCTATAAAGACGGCGGATTTGAGATAATGGCGATCGAACCGGGCGATACTGCCGGGGCGAATTACGGGTTCGCCTTTGACATCGGGACGACGACGGTCGTAGGCCAGCTCATAAATATGAATACGCGTAAAATATTGGGCACACGCATCGCTTTTAACAGGCAAGCCGCGTACGGCAGCGATGTCATCGCGCGTATAGTTTTCGCGTCCGAGCCGGATGGGCTCGAGAAGACGCACAAGGCCGTCGTTTCCAATATCAACGAGATCATCGAAGACCTTGTGGATGCTTGCAATGTAAACCTGGGCGACGTCTATTCCGTTACGTGCGCCGGCAATATGACCATGATGCACCTTCTTTTAAGGATAGACCCGTCGAGTATCCGGAAACCGCCGTATACGCCGACCACTACCGTATTTTCTACGATGCATTTACCCGAGATCGGGATAGACGCCAACCCCAAGGGGCTGGTGACGTTCCTGCCGGGCGTGAGCACTTACATAGGCGGCGACATCGTTTCCGGGCTCGTCGCCTGCGGCGTTCCCGATAGCGGCGAGCTTGCGCTTCTCGTCGACATCGGCACCAACGGCGAGCTTGTCCTCGGCAATAGCGAGTGGATGATCGGCACCGCCGCATCTGCCGGCCCCGCGTTCGAGGGGAGCGGGCTTAGTTGCGGGATGAAGGCTGTGAAGGGGGCCGTGCAGAAAGTCGATATCGACGCCGAGCTTAACGTGCGCTGCGCCACGATCGGCGACGTCAAGCCGCATGGTATCTGCGGTTCGGGTTACATCGACCTGTTGCGCCAGATGCTGAAGCGCGGGATAATCGATAAGTCGGGAAAAATAAATAAAGGTTTAGGATCGAAAAGGATCAGGCAGGGCGAGGCTGTTATGGAATTTGTAGTCGCGTTCAAGGCCGAGAGCGGCATAGGTAAAGACATCGTCATAAATGAAGACGATATCGACAACCTTAAACGCTCGAAAGGCGCGATATATAGTGCTATAATAGCGCTTCTGACTAAGGTCGAAAAAGATATAAAGGAAGTCAAAAAAATATACATAGCGGGCGGTTTCGGGAATTATTTGAATATCGAGAACGCGATATCGATAGGCCTTTTACCGGACATCGAGCGTACTGTGTATGAATTTATAGGAAATTCGTCGCTTGCCGGGGCGAGAATGTCGCTGCTTTCGGCCGACGCGCTCAAACGGGCGAATGAAATTTACAAGAATATCACTTATATCGATTTAAGTTCGGAACCTTCATATATGAACGAATACATAGCGGCGTTATTTTTCCCGCATACTGACCTGGGGAGGTTCCCATCGGTACGGTCATAGCGGTGAACGGCAAAGGCGGCACCGGCAAATCGTCGATAGCATCGCTTCTGGTCAGGCATATAATAAGGAAGAAGCTCGGCTCGGTCCTCGCGATAGACGCAGACCCGAACTCGTGCCTTGCCGATAATCTCGGGGTAAAGAAGCCGGATACTATCGTCGGCACCTGCGAGGAGATATCGAAGAATTTATCGAAGATACCGGCAGGTATTACCAAGGATCGCTTTATCGAGATGCGCGTCCAGGAAGCGATAAACGAATCGGGCGATTTCGATCTTTTGGTGATGGGCAGGCCCGAGGGGCCGGGATGTTATTGTTACGTGAATAATCTGCTCCGCGGCATAATAGGAAATATCACAAAGAGCTACGATTTTGTTATAATAGACAACGCCGCCGGGATGGAACATATCTCGCGCAGGACGACGGGTGAGATGAATAAATTGCTCCTCGTCAGCGACTATTCGATACCCGGAGTAAGGTCGGCCGGCCGTATTTACGAGCTTGCCAAGGGGCTGGGCGTGAAGATAGGCGGCGCGTATCTCGTCGTAAATAAAGTGTCGGGGCCGCTCGCTCCGCTTGCCGGCGAGATAGCCGAGACCGGTCTTGAGGTGGCGGGATCCGTTCCGTACGACGAAGAGATGGTCGACTGGAACGTTTCGAATAAACCGATATTCGAATTTGATGATGAAACGATAGAAAATAATATCGCTGAAATATTTACTAATTTAATGAGGTAACGAAATGGCTATAGAAATAGTAAAAGAAAAATACTCGAGTCCTATAAATACGGTGGAGATCGGCTCAGGCGCTAAATGCGTGAAGATAGGCGGGGAGACGACCCTGCCGTTCCTTTTCGACGAAGGCGATATGCCGAACGCGCCGGTTGTCGCGCTCGAGATGCTCGACTGCGAGCCTGTCGATTGGGCGGATAGTTTAAAGGCGGCATACGGTGACGCCGTCAAAGACCCTGTGAAGTGGGCCGTGAAGTGCGTAAAAGAGTTCGGCGCGAAAGTTCTGTGCGTCAGGCTGCAGAGCACGCATCCCGATTCGGGCGGCAAGACGGCCGAGCAGGTGATCCCGATACTGAAGTCGATAGTAAAAGAAGCAGGCGTGCCTTTGGTGATAGTGGGCGGCGGGGACGAAGAGAAAGATAACGACGTCCTGCCGAAAGTGAGCCAGGCGCTGAAGGGCGAGAATTGCTTATTCGGCATAGCGACTCAGGACAATTACAAGACTTTGACGGCAACTTGCCTGGCGGACGGCCATTCTATAATCGCGGAATCGCCCATCGATATTAATATTGCCAAGCAGGTGAATATATTGATAAGTGATATGGGATTCAATCCGGCCAGGATAGTGATGCACCCGACGACCACATCGCTCGGTTACGGCATGGAATACGTTTATTCGATAATGGAGCGCGGGCGCCTGGCCGCATTTATCGGCGACAAGATGCTCGCGATGCCTTTTGTCCTTTTCGTCGGCGCGGAAGTCTGGAAGACAAAAGAAGCCAAAGAATCCGCCGCGGCGCAAGGCGTGAATTGGGAATTGACCACGGCCATAGCCATGCTGCAGGCTGGGGCGGATCTCCTTATAATGAGGCATCCGGAAGCCGCGAAATCGGCCGCAAAATATATCGCAATTGCGATGGAGGAAAAATGATAGTCATAGGCGAATTGATCAACGGTATGTATAAAGATGTAGGCAAGGCCATAGTCAATAAAGAAGCCGACGTGATACAGCATCTTGCCGTAGACCAGGTAAAAGCGGGCGCGACGGTCCTCGACGTAAATACCGGGCCGTATTCGAAGAACCAAAAAGACGACATGAAATGGCTCATCGAAACGATCCAGGGTGTAGTGCAGGTGCCGCTGGCGCTCGATTCGACCAAGGCGGACGTGATCGAGGAGGGGCTGAAGCTCGTAACGAAACGCGCTATCATAAATTCTACAAATGCCGACGACGCCAAGATGCAGACGATATTTACGCTGGCCAAAAAATACAATACGCAGGTTATCGGGCTCGCCATGGATAAGTCAGGCGTCCCTAATAGCAAAGACAAGAGGCTGGAGCTCGCCGCGACGATAGTCGCGAAAGCGATCGAATTCGACATCGCGACCGACGACCTCTTCCTCGATCCCATCGTCCTGCCGGTTAACGTTGCCCAGACCCAGGGAACCGAAGTCCTCGAGTCGATAAGGGAATTCAGGCTTTTGTGTGACCCATCGCCTAACACGACGATAGGGCTGTCGAACGTGTCGCAGGGCACGAAATTCCGCTCGCTCGTGAACAGGACGTTCCTTGCGATGGCGATCGCAAACGGGCTTACCTCGGCGATACTCGACCCGCTCGACAAAGAATTGATGGACGCGATGATAACGGCCGAGCTCATACTGAACAAAGCGATATATTGCGATTCGTTCCTTGAAGCCTACAGAAAAAAATAGGTGAGAATATGACGAAACCGATGAAGGCAGCCGTTGCGATCATGACCGCAGTGATTTTTGCCGCAAGCCCGGCCGCCGTATTAGCGTATGAAACGAAATCATATGAACAGCTCAGCCCTAACGGTAAATATTTATTCGTAATGCTCGCGAAAGGGACCGACATGACCAAAGTCGATACGCTGAAAAAGAAGTACAGCCATTCAGGCCTGTACAAAGCGAATAACGCGAACAAGCCGCTGTGGAGGATAAATTGGTACGCTTCCACCGTCCACATCTCGTCGGACGGCATCCATCTTGTCAGAGTGGGCAGGCCCATAGTCGAGGCCATGAACGGCAAGCCCGATATGGAACAGCTCGCCCTGGCTTTCTACAAGAACGGCAGCCAGACGAGAAAATACCTGATACGCGATCTTATAGCTAAACCTTCCAGGCTCGTCAAATCGGGTAAAGGTTTTAAATGGCAGGAGAGAATAGCGTTCGACGATGATTCGGGTAAACTTGAAATTACGCTTGTAACGGGACAGACGAAAGTATTCAGCGTGAAGAGCGGCAAAAGCATAACGGACAAAGCTAATAATAAAAAGAGGAGACAGTAACAGATGGAACGCAAAAAAGTAACCATCACGGACCTGCAGAATAAGAAACAAGAACATAAAAAGATAACGATGCTCACGGCCTACGACTATCCTATGGCGCATTTGGTCGATGAGGCGGGTATAGACATGATACTCGTGGGCGACTCGCTCGGTATGGTCGTGCTCGGCTACGACTCTACGGTGCCGGTGACGATGGACGAGATGATCCACCATTCGAAGGCCGTCAGGCGCGGCACAAAATACGCGTTTTTAGTCGGAGACATGCCTTTCATGTCGTACCAGGTGTCGAGGGAAGAGGCGGTGAGGAACGCGGGCCGTTTCATGAAAGAGGCCGGCTGCGACGCCGTGAAACTCGAAGGCGGCGACGAAGTCATAGACGCCACGATCGCGATAGTGAACGCGGGTATCCCGGTCCTGGGGCATCTGGGGCTGACGCCGCAGACGATCTCGAAGTTGGGCGGGTTCAGGATACAGGGTAAGACCGCCGAAGCCGCGAAGAGCCTGATAGAACAGGCTCTGAAGCTCGAAAGGGCGGGCTGTTTCGGAATAGTGCTGGAGTGCGTTCCCGATTTGGTGGCTAAATTGATCGCGGAAAAACTGAGCATACCCATAATCGGTATCGGCGCCGGCAAATATTGCGACGGCCAGGTCCTGGTATTGAACGACATGGTGGGTTTGTTCGACAGGTTTGTTCCGAAATTCGTGAAGCAGTACGTGAAACTTTCGCATTCGATATCCGAAGGATTGAAGAAATATAAGGAAGAAGTGGAAAAGGGAACGTTTCCCGGGGCAGATCACGCGTTCACGATAAAAGAAGAAGAGCTCAAAAAACTTAAGAAGATATAATAAAGCTACGGGAGGTCTATCGGGATGAAAATAGCTATCGTAGGGCCGGGCGCAATAGGATGCCTGATAGCCGGGCTTCTGAAGATCAAGACAAAAGAGGATGTGTGGATATACGATAACCTGCAAACGCGCGCCGCGCGCCTTAAAGACAGCGGTATAAAGATCGAAGGTTTGAGCGGCAACCATCAGGTTAAAGTCAGTATCGCGTCCGATGCCAAAGAGATAGGCCTGTGCGATTTCGTCTTCATATGCGTAAAGAGTTATTCGACCGAAGACGCGTGCAAGGATATAAAAGATCTCGTCGGTGAGAATACGTTCATAGTGACGCTTCAGAACGGCATCGGCAACGTGCAGATACTCGATGACTATTTCGGCCCGGAGAAGGTGATAGCCGGTATCACGAACCACGGCGCGACGCTTCTCGGCGCCGGGCATGTGAAGCACGCGGGCAAGGGCGACACTATTATAGGTAAGGCGGACGGCAAATTGTCCGGTACGCTGAAGCAAATTTCGAATTTATTGAGCAAGGCCGGGTTCGATACGAAGATCTCGAAGGATATCGATTCGGTCGTATGGGGGAAATTGATCATCAATGTCGGCATAAACGCGCTCACGGCCATAACACGGCTCAATAACGGCAGGCTCATCGAATACGCTGAGGCGCGCTCGCTTATGCGCGCGGCTGTGCAGGAGGCCGCGAAGGTCGTTAAGCGCAAACGCATCAAACTCGCTTATGACGACCCGATACAGAAAGCGGAATCGGTCTCGAAAGCCACCGCCGGGAATATCTCGAGCATGCTGCAGGATGTGCTGAATAAAAAGAGGACGGAGATAGATTTTATTAACGGCGCGGTCGTCAGGCAGGGCAAGGCGCTCGGCATAGCGACCCCGGTGAACGAAGTATTGACCAACCTCGTCAAGACGATAGAGGCGAGCTACGATAAGGCCGTAAAATAATCATGCTGATAATAGGCGAGAGGATAAATTCCACGAAAGAGAAGGTAAAAGCAGCGATAGGCGCGAGGGACACCGCTTTCATCGCTAACGCGGCCCATTCTCAGACGGAAGCAGGCGCCGATTACATTGACGTCAACTGCGCCGTGACGGGCGGCAGCGAATTACAGGATATGGACTGGGTCTTAAGCGTTATCCAGAGCGAGATCAAAGACGCGAATATCTGCATCGACAGCCCGAGTTACCTGGCCATCGAGGCGGCGCTCAAGGCATACCATTCCAAGGGCAGCCTGATGATAAATTCGATATCGGGCGACGAAGCGCGGATAAAATCGATATTACCGCTCGCTATAAAATACGATACGAAGCTGATAGCGCTCGCGATGGATGATAAAGGCATGCCCCATACGGCCGGAGAAAGATTCGAAGTTGCTAAAAATATATATGAACGCGTAAAAAAGGAAGGGTTTAACGTCGAGAACCTCTATTTTGATCCGCTCATACGGCCGATAGCGACAGAGCCCGACCAGGCGGTCGAGTTTTTGAAGTCGCTGCCGCTTATAAAGGGCCTTACGGGAGCCAAGACTGTTTGCGGGCTTTCGAACGTATCGTTTGGCCTGCCGAACAGGCGGCTCGTCAACGCGACTTTTCTTACGATGGCGATCCAATCGGGACTCGACGCGGCGATCCTCGACCCGCTCGATAATCACATCATTTCGAGCCTCAGAGCCTCGGCCGCGCTTCTCGGTACCGACGAGTATTGCGCCGGGTACATCGGGGCATTCCGCGCGGGTAAGTTGATATAAAATTTTTCGCGGTAGTAACAAAATGCGCTGTGTCAAAGTGGTTCGCAAGGCCTTGCTCACCACTTCGCCGCATCACATTTTTACATCCGGCGAAAAATTTTACAGGTGATGAGCAGGAAAATTTTCGCTTCGTCAGATGGCAGAACTTTCGGGTGCTTGCCGGAGCGACTCTTGAAATTTTCGATACCTTATGCCGATACAGGCTTTATCATCGAAAATTTCACGACAGTGAGCGAGGATGGCTAATCCGAGCGAACGACAAGCGGAGGCAATGCCCGAAAGTAAATGCCTCCACGGGATGAAAATTTTATGGCGAAGAAGATATTTATAGCCGCGACCCAGCAAAACGACGGCAAGACGACCGTTTCGCTTGGGCTCATAGCTGCGTTCAAGAAAAGATTTGAACGCATCGGCTTTATAAAGCCGATCGGCCAGCGCTACCTTATGGAACAGGGCTACAAGGTCGACGAAGATTCCATTTTGATCGAAAAGGTCTTCGGCATAAGATGTGATATTAAAGATATGTCGCCCGTTGCCATAGATAAAGGCTTCACCGAACGGTTCATCGAAAAAGGCGCGGACGAAGATTACGCGAAGCTGATAAAGGATTCGTTCGACAAGGTCGCCAAAGATAACGACCTCGTCATCATAGAAGGGACGGGGCACGCCGGCGTCGGGAGCGTCTTTAACCTTTCGAACGCGACGGTGGCGCATCTTCTCGACGCTAACGTCATACTCATATCCTCGGGCGGCGTCGGCAAACCCATAGACGAAGTGATGCTCAATAAGGCCCTCCTGGACCGCGAAGGCGTCCGGCTGGCCGGCGTTATCGTGAATAAAGTCCTTCCGGAAAAATACGATAAGATATCCCGTATCGTGAAGAAAGGGCTTGAGCAGAAGAAACTCGACGTATTCGGCATCCTCCCGCACCAAAAGGTCCTCGACATACCCACGATGCGAGAGATACAGGAAGAGTTGAAGATAGACATAATGTTCCCGGGCGAAAGCATGGACGGGCCCGTCGAGAACGTCCTCATAGGCGCCATGAACGTGAAAGACGCCGTCCGGTTCCTGCAGAATAATTCCCTGATGATAATACCGGGCGACAGAGATGATATGATCGAAGCCGTCTGTCATATAAAGACCGGTAAAGTGAAAAAAAGCTGTAATATATCCGGTGTCATCTTAAACGGCGGATTATCTCCGAAGAAGAAGAGCCTGGAACGTTTTAAGAAAGCAAATATCCCCGTGCTTACGACGGAAGAGGATACATACAGCATAGCGGCGAGGGTGAACACGATGGTGGTAAAGCTGAAACCCCAGGATGCCGGCAAGATAAAGATAATAGTCGACATGGTGGAAAAATATATCGATATAGACAAAGTTTTAAAAAATTTAAGGTGAATATGAAAAATATATTTGCGGTGATACTTATTTTATCGGCGCTGTCCTTTACGGTGAGTGACGCGCTCTGCGCGGCGAAACCTGCCAGGATAGTAGAAGAAAATAAGACGGCGGCCGGCATCAGGATACGGATATTGATACCCGTGTACTCGGATAAAGAAGAAACGGCCGCGCAAGCGGCCATAGAAAAAGCCGTCGAGGGAGTGAATGCCATTGCGCGAAGCAAGCCTTCGGTCGGACAGGCCATAGATAAGATAGCGGCCGCGCTAAAAGAGAACGGCATAAAAGACGCGTTCATAAATTCTGACAGCGAAATGTATTGCCTGGGGGTCAGAGGCGACGGTGAGATGTGGAAGGCCTGGATACCTCATCCTGCGGACAAAAAGAAGATATTCGCGGTGTTAAGGCTGAAGGATAAAGCGGTCGTCACAGTCAGCAACAATGATATGGCCGCCAGCGTCGTCGGCGACAACGTCGCATATGCCGAAGAAACAGCCAGGGGGCTGTTGGCTAAAGGCCCCGCGGGTATGAAGGCTGCCGACGAATCAGGCATAGACGCGATCGTCATTTCGAGGGACGGAGATAAGCTTGTGACCGAACTTGCCGGCGGGTTCAAGGAGCAGTATGGCAAGGCCCGGAAGAAGTAGGGTCGTAGCCGCCATGAGCGGCGGGGTCGACTCGTCCCTTGCAGCGGCCCTCCTGAAAAAAGAAGGATACGACACCGTCGGCGTCACTTTCAGGATGTGGCCGAAGGAAGAGTGCGGCTCGAGTTTCGGCAGGGCGTGCTGCAACCTCGAAGCGGTGACGAGGGCGCGCGCCGTAGCCGGTGACCTCAGGATACCGTATTACGTAGTGGATTTCAGCGCGGATTTCAAGAAAGAAGTGATAGACTATTTCTGCGCGGAATATTTAAAAGGGCTCACCCCAAACCCCTGCATCATCTGTAACGCCAGGATAAAATTCGGAAAACTTCTGGAAAAAGCAAGGTCCCTCGGCGCATCGCACATAGCCACAGGCCATTACGCTAACGTAGGCTACGATAAAAAGACGGGCCGGTATTTATTGAAAGAAGGCAGGGATAAGGCTAAAGACCAGTCGTATTTCTTGTTCGGCCTTTCGCAGGAGCAGCTCGCCGCCGCCATGTTTCCTCTCGGCAAAATAACAAAAGATAAAGCGCGGGCGCTGGCAAAAAAGATGAAGGTGCGTACGTTCAACACCGTGTCGAGCCAGGACATATGCTTCATCCGGGACCTCGACTACGCGGAATATATAAAGAAAAAGACCGGCGTCGAGATAAAACCGGGCGATATCGCGGATAAGCACGGTAAAGTCCTGGGCAGGCACAAGGGGATACCTTTCTACACCATAGGACAGCGCCGCGGATTGGGGATAGCGCATACGGAACCGCTTTATGTGACGGGCATAGATATCGACAGGAACCGGATCATCGTCGGGCCCAGGGCCGATGTGATGAAGAAGAGCCTTGCGGCCGAGAGAATGAATTGGATCGCGATCAAGTCGCTGACAAAGCCGATAAAAGTAAAAGCAATGATAAGATATAACCATAAAAAAGCGGACGCGGTCGTCACTAAAACCGGGAAAGATTCGGTGAAGGTCGAATTTAAAGATGCGCAGGCCGCTCCGACGCCGGGGCAGGCAGTGGTTTTTTACGATAAAGACGTGGTGGTGGGCGGCGGATGGATCAAAAAATAAAAAGATTAAATAATATCCTCAAGAGCTTTAAGCGTGTAGTGATAGCTTATTCCGGCGGGCTCGACAGCACGTTCCTTCTCAAAGCGGCAGTCGATGCGTTAGGGCGGGAAAATGTCCTGGCAGTTACCGCGCGCTCGGAGACATACCCGGTTTCGGAATACCGCGATGCGGTCAAAGCGGCTAAATCGATAGGCGCTGATCACATCGTTGTAGATACCGATGAGCTCAATATAAAAAATTTCAGGGAAAATCCTGTAAACAGGTGCTACTACTGTAAGAAAGAATTATTCAAAAAACTTATCGCCATCAGCAATAGGCGCAGGATGGCATATGTTCTGGACGGGACAAATTACGACGACCTGAAGGATATAAGGCACGGGACTAAAGCGGCGATCGAATTGGGAATAGAAAGGCCGCTCCTCAAAGCGAAAATAACGAAAAAAGATATCAGGAAATTCTCTAAAATTTTAGGCTTGCCCACCTGGGATAAGCCTTCTTTTGCGTGCCTCGCGTCGCGATTTCCTTTTAATAGTGCGATCGACAAGGAAGGCCTTAAAAAAGTCGATGAGGCCGAGAGCTATTTGCGCAAGATCGGATTTAAGCAGGTGCGCGTAAGGATCCACGGTGACATTGCGCGGCTTGAAATATTGCCGGCCGATTTCAGTAAAGCCGTAAAATTAAGAGATAAAATTACCTCGAAACTGCGGAGCCTGGGGTTTGTATATATTGCCCTGGATCTGGCAGGATACAGGACGGGCAGTATGCATGAAGCGGCTGCTATTCGGCGTCGTCGAAATCCACTTTGCCGTGATGCTCGTCGTCCATCGGCTTGGCGTATTCATTGAGGTCTTCTTCGGTCCGGAAAGTCGGCTTGTCTTTCTTCTTATTGTATTCCGCGCGCCGTTTTTTAGCGTCGTTCCTCGCCCAGATAAAATAACCGATCCAGATGACCGAAATGACGGATATTATAATAACGATATTTGACATTTGATACCTCCTGAAGTTAATATGGATTCGAACAGGGGTATTCTATCAAATATTTTCCCATTTTACAATTTAATTTACGTGTGTTATAATGCGACACGATCGAAGTAAATTGTGGCGGGATAGCTCAGTCTGGTAGAGCAGTCGGCTCATACCCGGCGTGTCACTGGTTCAAATCCAGTTCCCGCTACCATTTCTTCCAAAAGGACGCTAGCGTATAATGAATTTTGCTAAACTTGCCGCAAGGCTGTTGGCTCCGAAAGCAAGGGCTTTCGAAGAAGCTACTAAAAACCCCGCAAAAGCCCAGGAAAAGCTCCTGCTGGAATATCTCGACCGCAATAAAGACACCGAATACGGCAGGCTTTATAATTTCGCCTCAATAAGATCCGTCGAAGATTACCGGAAAAAAGTTCCGTTAAGCGATTGCGAATCGATGCGTCCGTTCACCGAAAAGATGAAGAAGGGGCAGCCGGGAGTTCTCACCGTCGATGAACCCGAATTTTTCGGTGTGACAAGCGGCACTACCGATAAGCCCAAATATATCCCCGTCACAAAATATTCTCGTCTGAAAAAAGCCGAGCTCATGGATATTTGGTCGTACTATATCCTGCAAAGCCATCCCGATGTATTGCAGGGTAAGATATTGGCCATGATAAGCCCGGACACCGAAGGCATTACGGAGTCGGGCGTCATTTACGGGGCCGAGAGCGGGCACGCGTATAAAAATTTGCCGGATTTCGTGAAGAAGATGTACGCGGTCCCGTATGAAGTGTTTGCCATGAAAGACTACGCGGCGAGGTACTATTGCATACTGCGTATAGGCATGGAAGAGAACATATCGACCATTGCTGCGCTCAACCCCAGCGCGATAGTTTTATTGTGCCGGAGGATAGCCGAATGGCAGGACAGGATAATAGAGGATATAGAAAAAGGGACGCTGGATAGAAGTTTCGATATCGAGCCGGATGTCCGCGCGATGCTGGAAAGATCTTTTAAGCCGAATCCGAAGCGCGCGGGAGCGCTGCGCAGGATCCTGGGCGAGAAGAAAACTCTCTTGCCAAAATATTTCTGGCCGGACCTTGTGCTTATCGAATGCTGGAAGGGCGGGACGGTGAAGCTGTACTTAAAAGAGTTGCCTCAGTTTTTCGGGGATGTCCCCGTCAGGGACTTCGGCTGCCTGTCCACCGAAGCGCGCAGTTCCATACCGATAACGGACGAAGGCGCGGGCGGCATACTTGCGGTGACGACCAACTTCTACGAATTCGTTCCGAAAGAAGAGATGGGCAAGCCCGGCATGCGGTTCCTGCTGCCCGGTGACCTCGAAACGGGGAAAGAATATTTCCTGATAGTAACGACGCCCGGGGGCTTGTATCGCTACAATATTGATGATATAATTGTTGTCGACGGTTTCTTTAACAAGACCCCCGTGATAGAGTTCGTCCAGAAAGGGTCGAACGCGGTGTCGCTTACGGGCGAGAAAGTATATGAATCGCAGGTGAATGCCGCAGTTCTCAGGGCGGTCGAAAAGAACAATGTTCTTCTGAAATTCTTTTCCGCGACGGTGGAGGCTGATACGCCGGGGCATTATGTATTTCTGGTAGAGCTCGACGGCGCCGCCGCTGACGGGAAAAAGAAAGAGTTGCTTAAGGCTATAGAGGACGGACTCCGCGCGGAGAACAAGGAATATAACGATCTCAGGAATGAAGGCGTCCTGGGCGAGCCCGTGCTGAAGGTGGTCAAGAACGGCGAGTTCGAAAAATACCGCCGCATGAAGATATCTCAGGGCGCTCACGACGGACAATTTAAAGCGCCGGAACTTACCGGCGATTTGAATTTCCAGAAGAATTTCGAGATAATAGAGGAAATCAGATAGTGCTTACTAAACCTGATAAAAGACCTGCGGGCGCATTTACGCTGACGGAAGTCCTGGTAGGCATAGTACTGCTTACCATAGTATGGCTGGCCGCGGTCAATGTTATCATAGTAAGCCGTGATGCCGGATCCCTCGCCAGGCATAAATCCCAGGCAGTCTACCTGATCCAGGAAAAGATCGAGAACCTGCGCAAAAAAACGTTCAGCTCCCTCGCGAACGGCACTACGACGGCTACCGTAACACTTGATACGCGCGGGACGCCTTCGACTACTACGGGCGACCTTACAGGGACGATGACGACCGTAATATCGACGCCGAATACATATTATAAAAAAATCCTTATAAGCATAAGCTGGTACGAAACTCTTTACGGCAAAAGAAAGACGGTAAAGGAATTCGGGGGCACGTATATCGCGAATGATGCCCAGGCGAATTAAAGGGCCCATGAAAACTGAAAAAGGTTTTACGCTGACGGAAATACTGATAGTGAGCGTATTGACGGTAGTGATATTCGCTTCCGTTATCGGTGTCTTTACCATGGCCAGGTCTTTATACGTTTCGAGCATAGCGGGCCAGGAAGCGCAGAGGGACGCCGAGTTGATAATGAGCAAAATAATCAGAGGGGCGGAAGCCGGCGCGACAAGATACGGTGTGCGTTCGGCGTTCGAGTTCACTCCGCCCACATCCATATCGAGACTGGACTACGAGAATACGGACGGGAACGCCAGAAGCCTTTATGTTTCGTCGGGAAATATTATTTATGAGAGCCCTACGGAATCGCCGACTGTGAAGACATTATACGCCCCGCCCGCCAATACGTCGGTAACACTGTGGTTCTGGGAGCCCGTTACCTCTTCGGGCACTCCCGTTTACCCGGACCATGAAATGATCAGCATATATGTAGCGGTCACAAAGACACTTTCAGGAAGAACCGTAGCGGGCTCTGTCGCGACTTCCGTGAATGTGAGGAATCTTCCTAAATAAGGTTATAAGCATGCGTAAAAAAAGCGCGTTCATATTGGTTTTCGTTCTCGTGATGATGGTGCTGATCATACTCAGCCTGACGGCGCTTTTCTATATAGCGTATAACGATCTTGCCCTGGCTAAAAGAACTTCTATAAGTATGCGCGCTTATTATTTAGCGGAAGCGGGCATTGCGAAAAGATTTATGGACCTGCGCACCGAAGACCCTCCCAACACAGGTACGACTACGGGGACATTTACATTTACCAATAACGGCGCGGACTCCGGGACGTTCTCGGTCAATACAACGCTTGTATCGACAGGCGTCTATACGCTCGTTTCCACGGGTACGTATAAAAATGTGTCGCGGGTCGTATCTTTTACTATACGACAGGTATCTTTCTCGAGATACTCTTACCTGAGTAACAGCGAAAGCCAGCTTTTCTGGTTCTGGAAGAACCCCATCTGGTTTACCACAGGCGATCTCCTTACAGGGCCTTTGTTCACGAATGATCAGTTGAATATTTACGGTAACCCTATTTTTGAAGGGCCGGTAAGCAGTGTGAATTCCGCCATAAACTATTATAACGGCGGCCCTCCCGAAGACAACCCGGAGTTCAGGGATTCGCTTACTCTCGGGGCTACGGCGCTTAAAATGCCTTCGACGTTAGGCGTTTTGTCATCCATACAGACAGCCGCGGCGCAATCGACCGGCTTGACTCTTACCCCGGCCGCCTCGCCGGCCGCCACTCCCAGTATCACATTTTTGTCCAACGGGACGCTCAATTTTTATAACGGTAAGATCACCACCAATTATTCGCTGCCTTCCAACGGAGCTATTTATGTTTCCAGCGGGAACGTCTCTGTGTCGGGTATCGTGAACGGTAATGTTACTTTGGGCGCGCCGAACAATATATTTATAACGAACAACGTTTTATATAATAATGACCCCAGGACAAATCCTTCGTCTACGGACATGCTTGGGCTTGTTGCCCAAAATTACGTATATGTTGCCTCATCTGCGCCTGACAACCTGGAAGTAGATGCCTATATCGTTGCTTTGAACAATTCGTTCGAAGTGTATGACTATGACTCTACCCTGAAAGGCACCTTATCGCTGTATGGCGGAGTGACCCAGACTGTCAGGGGGGCCGTCGGTACATTTAACGCCACCACAGGCGACAGGGTGAGCGGCTACGTGAAAAATTACCAGTACGATCCGCGGCTTGAACTGGTCGCGCCGGTATGTTTCCCGCCGGCCAGGGACGCAAATAACAGGATAGTTTATCTGAAGGTTTTGTGGGCTGAGCAATAAGACAAGGAGCATCGCAAAGTGAACATCAGGAACCTGGCAATAATAGCGGCAGTAGTGGCTTTGCTCGTCTCTTTGGTTGCGTCCGTTTTTATCGGAACGCTTTTTAAAGAGAACGCGCCGCCGCCTGTGTCGCCGGCCGAGTCTATGCTGCCGGCAGCGGCCGAAGAGGCCCCTGCGGCAGAATATGCTATCCCGGAAAACACTATCCCGAGCGCCGTCCAGATGGAAGCCATTATAAAGAAGAACAGGGAAGAGCGTAAACAGATCGACGAAGCGATCGCTAAATGGAAAGAGGAGAACGACAGGGCGAGACAGGCGATCAGGGTCCAGGCCGAAGCTGCCGACAAAGAAGCTGCGGCAGTCGCAAAGCAGCCCGCCTCGGAAGCGCTGCCGTCCAATGCCATGACGGTAAAATTCTCTTCGAAGCAGCGGGCCCAAGAGCAGGAACAGCAAAAAGCGTATTTAAAGTCCAAAGGCCTTGTAGCCTTTTAACGTAAATCCCTCGTCTTTCCCGTTAAATTTTTCCGGATATGAAAATTTTATGAGATCCAACCTGGCCGAAAGAGCTCTTAAGACTATCCGCCATTACGCTATGTTCAGGCGGGGCGATACGGTATTGGCCGCCGTGTCGGGCGGTCCCGACTCTATTTTTCTGCTGCACCTTCTCGAAAAACTCAAAAGCAAACTTGGTTTAAAAGAGATAGCGGTGTGCAACCTCGATCATGGTTTGCGCGGCAAGGAGTCCCTGGGCGATTCTCTGTTTGTGAAGAAATATTCGGCCGCGCACGGGCTCAGATTTATCCATAAAAAAATAGATCTTAAAAAACGCTCTTCCGGAGGGCTCTCTACCGAAGAGATCGCCAGGGAAGCGAGATATAAATTTTTTAATGAAGCGGCGCGGAAAGCCGGCGCCGATGTCATTGTCACCGGCCATACCCTCGACGATCAGGCGGAGACGGTCTTGATGCGTTTTATCAAGGGGGCGTCATTGAAAGGCATAGTCGGCATATCTCCGTCGCGGACAGAGGGAAAGTTCAGGATGGTCCGTCCTCTTATCGAGCTGGAAAAAAAAGAGATCGTCCGATACCTGGACGCCTGCGGCATATCCTACAGGATCGACAGCACGAATATAGAGCCGATATATTTCAGGAATGTCGTCAGGAAAGAAATAATCCCTTTTCTCGAAAAATACAACCCCAGGCTTAAACGCGTCCTATCCAATCTCGCCGAGCATTTGCGAGAAGATTTCGAATTCATCTCCGCGGAGAAGACGCGCATCGGTAATGCGATAACGCGCAAAACGGGTTCGGGGGTAGAGATCGACCTGAAGGACGTTGTCGTCCAGCCGCGCGCGATACAGAAAGAGATCCTCCGGGATTCGCTGGAGAAAGCCGGGGGAGACGTGAAGAAATTATCTTTCCGCCACTGGAAAGAGATCGAGGCGTTGATCAGACACGGCAATAAAGGTAATTCAGTCGACCTGCCGGGCAGGGTAAGGGCCAGCCGGACCGAGAACCTCCTTACATTCCGCATAATATAGTCTTGCTATGTATATAATATTTTGTTAAAATG
The DNA here is from genome assembly GCA_028715345.1 of Candidatus Omnitrophota bacterium. GTDB lineage: Bacteria > Omnitrophota > Gorgyraeia > 2-01-FULL-45-10 > 2-01-FULL-45-10 > FEN-1322. The sequence continues at coordinate 17,366 of JAQUSB010000022.1, forward strand.
GCGTATAAATAAAAGGCCGATATCAGGGATATCGGCACTTAGCCAACACTGTGGCTGAATAAACTAGGCCGCTCGTAGAACTCGCGGCACTTAGCCAACACTGTGGCTGAATAAACTAGGAGTCATTCGTAATGGATAAGAAAAACAATCGCCGAAGGCCCGCGCAACCTCAGAAGGGCGTCGGGAATTTTGTCATATGGATGTTCATGATCCTCGGCCTGATATATGTATTCAGCGCAATAAACCAGAATTTCGAAAAGCCCGTCCAGGAGCTTACCTACGCGAAATTCTTCGAAATGCTCAAAGATAACGCCGTTTCGCAGAAGATAAAGTCCGCCGTTAAGACGGACAGCATAGTAAAAGGGGAGCTTTCCGACGGTAACAAGTACGTCGTTAACATACCCGAGAACGACCCTGACCTGCCGAAAGCCCTGCGGGAGAATGTCAAGAATTTCGATATAAAACCTCCGAAGACATTATGGGCCAATTTGTTTTATTCTCTCGGGCCCATGTTCTTATTTATCCTTTTCCTGTGGCTCTTCGCTTACAGGTCGCCCGGCGGCGCGGGAGGAGGCGGAAAAATGTGGGCGTTCGGAAAATCGAGGGCTACTCTTGCTTCCGACCAGAACCTTAAAGTAACTTTTGCCGATGTCGCGGGCGTGGACGAGGCTAAAGAAGAGCTTAAAGAGGTCATAGAATTTTTGAAAGACCCGCGTAAATTCCAGCGGCTGGGCGGGAAGATACCGAAAGGCGTCCTCCTCATGGGCCACCCCGGGACGGGAAAGACGCTCCTGGCAAAGGCCGTCGCGGGGGAGGCGAACGTGCCGTTTTTGTCGATATCGGGATCCGACTTCGTCGAGATGTTCGTCGGCGTAGGCGCATCGCGAGTGCGCGACCTGTTCGACCAGGCGAAACGATCGGCAAAGGTTAGCGGCCGCGGAGCCATCATATTCATCGATGAGATCGATGCTGTCGGCCGCCAGAGGTTTGCGGGGATCGGCGGCGGGCACGACGAGAGGGAGCAGACGCTGAACGCGCTCTTGGTCGAGATGGACGGGTTCAATACCCAGGAAGGCGTTATATTGATCGCGGCGACGAACAGGCCCGACGTCCTGGACCCGGCTCTTCTGAGGCCCGGCAGGTTCGACCGCCAGATAGTGATAGACATGCCCGATCTCGTCGGCCGCGAAGCCATACTCAATGTCCACGCGAAGAACGTGAAACTCGACCCCGCGTCGAACCTGAAGACGATAGCGCGCCAGACCCCCGGGTTCTCCGGAGCCGACCTCGCCAATCTCGTGAACGAAGCCGCGCTTCTCGCCGCCAGGCGCAATAAAGAGGCGGTCTCGATGAGCGAGCTTCAGGAGGCCATGGAACGCGTCATGGCCGGCCCCGAGCGTAAATCCAAAGTTATTTCGAAGCAGGAAAAAATAATAGTGGCTTATCACGAATCGGGGCATGCGCTCCTGGCTTTGAGTATCCCTGGCGCAGACCCGCTTCATAAAGTTTCGATACTCCCGCGCGGCATGGCGCTCGGCTACACTATACGCCTACCGATCGAGGACAGATACATAGTTTCGAAGACCGATCTATTGGGCAGGATAGCGGGCCTTCTCGGCGGGCGGGCAAGCGAAGAGATAATCTTCCACGAAGTTTCTACCGGTGCCCAGAACGACCTCGAGGTGGCGACGGCGCTGGCGCGCAAAATGGTGACGCGCTTCGGCATGAGCGAGAAGCTGGGCCACCTGACCTTCGGCCATAAGGAAGAGCAGGTATTTCTCGGCAGGGACCTGATGGAACAGCGCAACTACAGCGACCAGACGGCGCTTCTCATCGACCAGGAAGTCCGCAAGATAGTGGACGACTGTTATGAGCGCGCGAAGTCGGAGTTGGTCAAGCATCAGGATAAATTAAAACTTCTGGCCGAGCGGCTGCTTGAAAAAGAGATAATGGAGATCGAAGAGATAAGGGCTCTTACAGGGTTTCATGCCGAACCGAAGAAAGAAGTTTGATAAAAGTTTTTGCGTCATGGGGGTTCTCAACGTAACCCCGGATTCATTTTCAGACGGCGGAAAGTATTTCGATAAAGTAGCGGCAGTGAAGCAGGCCCTGCGTATGGCCGCCGAAGGGGCCGGTATAATAGACGTCGGCGGCGAATCTACGCGGCCCGGCGCAGGCGATGTCAGCGTCGGAGAAGAGCTTTCCCGCGTCGTCCCTGTAATACGCGCCATATCGGGTAAAATATCCGTACCGATATCTATCGATACGCGGAAATCGGAAGTCGCGGAGGCTGCGATAAAGGCGGGCGCCGCGATAATAAACGACACCTCCGGGTTGAAACATGACCCGCGCATGGCAGGCGTCGCGGCGAAATATGGGACAGCGGTCATATTGATGCATATGAAGGGCTCACCCGCCGATATGCAGCGTTCGCCGCGCTACAAGAGACTCATCCCGGAGATAAGGGCGGCGCTTCGCGAGTCGATCCATATAGCAAAAGCGGCCGGAGTCGTAAGTGATAAGATCATCATCGATCCGGGTATAGGGTTCGGCAAAACGGTAAAGCACAATCTCGAAATATTGAACAGGCTGGATGAATTTAAAAAAATGGGTTTTCCTGTTTGCGTAGGGGTTTCGAGAAAATCTTTTATAGGTAAGGTCCTTAATATTAAAGATGCCGGAAGCAGGCTATCCGGCACCATTGCCGCTTCGGTCCTCGCTATAATAAGAGGGGCGGACATTTTGCGGGTGCACGACGTTAAAGAGGCGGTAGAAGCCGAGGCTATCACGAAAAGCATCCTTAAGGCAGGTAGATGATATGAGTGCGATCTATTACTGGAAGATGGCGCTTGAAATAGCGATCCTTTGGTACGTCATGTATATGACGCTCCTTTTCGTCAAAGGGACGCGCTCGGAGCAGCTCTTGAAGGGGCTCCTCATCATAGCGATCATATTCATCGGGACGCAGCAGCTCGGGCTCGACGCCATAAACTGGGCGCTCACAAGGTTATTCCCCATATCCGTCATAGCGCTTGTCATAATATTCCAGCCGGAGCTGAGGCGCGGGCTCGCGCGGTTAGGCCAATTCGGCCGGCATGAAGAGAATATCGAGGCGATCGACGAAATAGCGAAAGCGGTCGTCGGTTTCTCCAAGAAAAGGACCGGTGCGCTTATAGTGATAGAGCGCGAGACGGGGCTCAAAAGCTATATAGAAACAGGGACGGTCCTCGACGCCGAAGTATCGGCATTCCTTTTGGCGTCGATATTCCTTCCTCAGTCACCATTGCACGACGGGGCTGTCATTATCGAGAACGGCAGGATCGTCGCCGCGGCATGCGTACTGCCTCTGCCTCAGGACGAGAGGGACCTGCCGAAATATATGGGGATGCGCCACAGGGCCGCTATCGGCATAAGCGAGGAGACCGACGCCGTCTGCGTGGTCGTGAGCGAAGAGACGGGCAATATATCCGTGGCCAGCGACGGGAAACTGAGATACGGGCTGGACGAGGACAATCTCGACAAGATGCTGAAAGGTATGTTCGAGCGTTCCTCGAGAAAACGCGTGCATAAAGGCAGCAGGTCTTAAAGCCTGCAAAGGTTAGCGATGCTGGAATTTATAAGAAAATTTTTCACCAAACATATAGGCCTTAAATTCACCGCCCTTATACTGTCGCTTGCCATATGGTTTTATATCGTGGGCGAGCTAAAGAGGGGTTCCGAGGAAGAACGGCAATTTTTAAGCAGGATGCTTCCGCGCGAAGGTATGGTAGCGAAAAAATTGTCCATAATGCCCATTTTCGTCGGCAAGCCCAGGTACGGTTTCACCATCGACGCGAAGAAGGCGGCCGTCGTCCCGGAATATTGCATCGTCGTCGGGACAAAAGATATGCTGGGGAAGACGAGGTTCATATATACTATGCCGATAGACGTAAGCGGCGTTTACAAACCATTCACAAGATCGGTAGCTCTTAATCCCGTAGCTCCGGGTGTTTACACGGAAGAGACGCTCGTCGAAGTCACCGTCCCCGTCGAAAAAATACCTTAAATCATGGTTAAGCTGGGCATAAACATAGATCACGTCGCCACGTTAAGAGAAGCGCGCAGGGCATATATGCCGGACCCGGTAGAAGCGGCGCAAGCATGCGAGGACGCCGGGTGCGATTCTATAGTCTGCCATTTGCGCGAGGATCGCCGCCACATAAAAGACGCGGATGTCGCGAGATTGCGCAGTATCGTCAGTACGAGGCTGAATCTGGAAATGTCAATCGCGCCGGATATCGTGAATTTCGCCTGCAGGATAAAGCCGGACCAGGCTACGCTTGTTCCTGAGAAGCGACTGGAGATCACGACGGAGGGCGGGCTCGACGTGAAGAAGAACCTGAAAAAAGTCACCGCCGCGGTATCGCGCCTTAAAACGGCCCGTATAGACGTAAGCCTGTTCATCGATCCGTCGATCGGCCAGATAGACGCTTCGTATAAGGCGGGCGCCGGAATAATAGAACTGCATACCGGCGAATACGCCAACGCGGTTTCCGGGGCGGCCAGGAAAAGAGAGCTCAAGATACTGGAGAAAGCGGCTAAATATGCCCTTTCGCTCGGCCTTGAAGTGAATGCCGGGCATGGGCTGAATTACGAAAATACAGCCGCTGTAGCCGGGATAAAAGGGATGAACGAGCTTAATATAGGCCACTCGGTAATTTCCCGGGCAATATTCGTCGGGCTGGACGGGGCGGTAAAAGAGATGCGGGAGCTTATCAGATGATATTCGGGGCGGGCGTCGACATAGTGGAAGTTTTCAGGATGCGCGACGCGATAGACAAGTGGGGCGATAACTTTCTTAAGAAAGTATTCACGGATAAGGAGATCGCGTACTCGAATTCGAAACGTTTCTCCTGCCAGCATTTTGCCGCGAGGTTCGCCGCGAAGGAAGCCGTCGTAAAAGCGTTCGGCGAGCCTAAAAAATTCCCGATCAGGTGGACGGAAATAGAGGTGGCGAAAGACGGAGAGGGGAAACCCGTAGTAGAATTTCACAAAGACGCGCTGAAGCTTAAAAAACTTAAAAAAATAGATAAGGTCATATTGAGTATGTCCCATTCGAAGAATTACGCTGTGGCAAATGTCATTCTTTTAAAAGGCGCGGCATGATGATCGACGAACTGATAAAAAATTTCCCCAAGAGGCAGCCCGATTCGCATAAAGGCGATTTCGGCCATGTCCTGGTCGTCGCCGGCTCGGCCGGATATACAGGCGCAGCGTATCTGGCAAGCCAGGCTGCGGCCCGTTCCGGAAGCGGGCTGGTAACGTTGGCCGTACCGGGAAGTATCCATGCTATATTGGCGGCCAAGCTTACCGAAGTAATGGTCTGGCCGTTTGCCGACACAAGAAACGGTTTTCTCTCCATGAGGGCCCGGGGAGAGCTATTACGTTCCGCAGGCAAGTGCAATTCGTTCGCGATAGGCCCGGGCCTGTCCCAGAATAAAGAGACCGCGCGCCTTGTCAGGTATCTTGTGGAAAAGATAGACGGCCCGGTCGTCCTCGATGCAGATGGTATAAACGCCTTTATAGGCCATGCGGATGGGCTTAAGAAACATAAGGGCGCATTGGTCCTGACCCCGCATCCCGGCGAATTATCGAAGCTGACGGGCCTGAGCGCGGGGGATATCCAAAAAAATAGAAAAGATATTGCGCTTAAGGTTGCCGGTGAGTATAATATCGTTTTAGTTTTGAAGGGGCACGATACCGTTGTCGCCGGTCCCGGAGGGCAGCTCTATATTAACAACACCGGTAATCCCGGGATGTCTTCAGGCGGTGTAGGTGACATATTGACCGGCGTTATAGCGGCGCTTATCGCGCAAGGCGCCGATAGTTTCAATGCCGCGGTGCTGGGCGCATATTTTCACGGCCTCGCGGGCGATCTTGCGTTAAAAGAGAAAGGGCCTCTGGGCCTTATAGCAACCGATCTTTTAGAGAAATTACCCGAAGCGTTAAAAACGCTAGCATAGCTCAGCTGGTAGAGCAATGGTTTTGTAAACCATAGGTCGGGGGTTCGATCCCCTCTGCTAGCTCCATGGTGAGGTACCAAAGCGGTCAAATGGATCAGACTGTAAATCTGACGGCGCAAGCCTTCGAAGGTTCGAATCCTTCCCTCACCACCAACTTAACATATTTATTGCATAACTTTAATGATATAAACGAGTTATGCGATATTGAGGTTTTGGACTTTAATAAAAAGCAGTTGGAATTGGTGCCTATAAAACGACTATCTAGCCAATAATTTCTCTATAAAAGGTGCATTCATGATAAAGGAAATATGGCAGTTCATAATCCTCGCTTTTTTCAGGCGATTAGCCAACGATGGCATGGAATATTGCGATATAAAGGTCGTCCTGCGCGGTAGGAAAGACAAGATCCATGTCTTTGTCACCAAGAACTGGAAAGAGGGGGAGGAGCCGGAAGGCGTGGATACATCAAGATACCTGACATAAACTGACGCTGGCCGTAAGCGGAGGCGTTCTTATCTACGATTAGAGTGTTTTTCGTAGATAGGGGCGCCTCTTTTTTTATGAACCGTAGATAAGGAGGAAAGGGTGGTACTCAATTTAAGTTATTCGAGCGCCGTAGATGCGCGTAGCTGCACCAAAAAATACTATTACAGGAACATCCTTGGCCTGGAACCGCGCCTTACGACTAGCGCGCTCAATATAGGCTCTACCGTCCACGAGTGCTTCGAGATGTATTTCAACAAGCGCCCGGCCCAGGAGATACTCCAGCACATAGAGGATGTCTATAAGGAAACGTTGGCCCTGGCTACAACAGAGGCCGAAGAAGAGCGCATGCTCATAGACAAGTACACCTGTCTTGGTATGTGGACAAACTATCCATTCAGCGAAATGGAATTTGAGGAGGTGATGCCGGAAAAAGAGTTCAAGGTAAGGCTTGGCAGTCTCAGGGGCGTCTATCTAAAGGGCATAGTAGACGGCCTTATGAAGCGCCAGGGAAAGTGGTGGATACGGGAAGTTAAGACGACCTCTATGGATAAGAGGGCGTTTCAGTCGAAAGCGTCCGTGTCGTATCAGGCAGCAGGCTATATGTATGGCGTATATAAGGAAACCCATACCGAAGCCTGTGGCATTGTCTACGACATGATCAAGCGACCGCTTCTTCGGAAAGGAGTGCATGAGACCGCCGAGGATTTCGGCAAAAGGATACTTGCCGATTACTCCAATCCCAACAAGAAGGAGATGTATTTCGACCGTTACTACTCGTATCGAACAGAGAAAGAGATCTTAGAGTTCGAGCGTGACATGGTGATCCTTGCAAGGGACTTGAGGCGTCGTATCCGGGAGGGCTGTTGGTACCGGAATACCGACGCCTGTTTTACTTTCAACTCAGAGTGCCCTTACAAGAAGATCTGCTGGGAAGATAGCCCGGACTCGAGCCTGGTAGAGGCTCTATATGAAAGGAGGAAGAATTGAAAC
>JAQUSB010000002.1 GCA_028715345.1 Candidatus Omnitrophota bacterium
ACGCTCTTCCGATCTCATATGCTGATAAAGAAGAAGAGCCTGATAGTCTCGTTCTTTTCGAGCCTGACGATACCGATAGTGCTGGTCTTGACGCTGGTCGGGTACATAGCGTACCTGGAAATAAAAAACAAGGAATTGAAAGCATCATATGAACGCGAACTGGGAGAGCTGAAGCATAGATGAGGAAGATATATTTAACCGTAGCGCTTGTATTTATCGTCAGCGTACTGCTGTTCATAGTTACTTTTATATATCTCGATAAACATAACCACGCCGTACTCTATTACGATATCTCCATGAATGGGTACCATGTCGGCACCGTAAAGATCGATAAATTCACAACGGAAGAAAAGCTTCTTTATAAATCGGTTTTAGCAATGCCTTTCGGTGAATTGGTTACCGGGAACAAGGTAAGGATCGACCTGGACAGAAAATACAACCTCGAGAGTTACCAGAAGGAATTATACGCCAACGGCGCGTTATCGGAACTTTACGCCGAGAACAGAGAAAAGTCCGTATCCTTCCTGTCGAAAGACATGACGGGCTTCGCTTACATTTCCGATATACCCATACGCAAAGGGACATTCGTTTTTGAAGAAGACTCCCCGGTCACATATCTGCCGATATTGGAGAACTATGATTTCCGGAGAGGACGCTCGCAAGGCTTCAATTCGCTCATTTTCCTGCCGGATAACCGGATGCCGCCCATGAAACGCTTTGTTACCCTGACTTCCGTGAAGAACGAGTACCTGAAAATAAAACACAGGAAGATAAAGACCGAGAACCTGCTGCTTAAAATAAAGGGGTTACCTCCGGGCAATATCTGGGTAGCTAAATCCGATAAAAGCCTGATGATGATCGATATACCTTCGACAGGATTAAGGATCACCCGGTCATTCGAATACAAAGAGACCGAGCCCAGGGAGCGCGCCGTTACTTCCGAAAAATACGTATCCAAAGAAATAACTTTCAGCGGTAAGAACCGTCAGCTGTCGGGCACTTTTACATGTCCGGCTCCGGGCGATACGCCTCAGGGCGGACAGGCATACCCGGCAGTGCTGCTCATATGGGGAGCGGGCCCCCAGGACCGCGATTATCAGGGCCTTTTCCGGTCGATCTCGGATCATCTGTCGAATAACGGGTATTGCGTCCTGCGGTTCGACAAAAGAGGCATAGGCGCAAGTTCCGGCAAGGCGGCGCCGATAACTCCGGAAGACGAATACGCCGATATCGCCGCCGCTCTCGGCTTCCTGAAAACACAGAAGAACGTCAATCCGGCCAGGATCGCGGTGATAGCCCATTCCGAAGGCGCGGGAGCGGCCATAAAGCTGGCGGCGGATAACGCGGACATACGGAGCGTGATACTCATGGCGCCTCTTGTAAAAACAAGCCCGCGGGATGACGAAGCGCTTCTCCGCGACAGGGCCGCGAAAGAAAAGTGGGGCGATGAATACCTGCGGTCGGTTATAAACGCAATGCGGGAGGCGAGAGATATCGCCGATAAAACAAAGCGCGACTGGGCATACATTATGGGGAAGCGCTGCTACCTGAAGTCGCTGAGAACGGAATTTACGGACTTGAATGACAAGATAAAACTTATTTCGGCGCCCATCCTTATCCTCCACGGAAAAAATGACACGGAAGTGCCGGTCGAGTACGCGGCGCGGTTGGACAAGGCTTTATCCGAACACGGCAAGATGAAACATTCCGTTACTTACTACAGCTACCTGGGCCACTTTTTCGGCAAATTAATGAACGACGGCGTTCACAAGAAGTACTACGATGCCGATAAGGATGTTTTGGCCAATATCCGCGACTGGTTGGATATCAATAACGTCGAACCGGTTAAAATAGAGACGGTTAAACAGGTAGAACCTGCCTCTGAAACACCTTGATTAGAGTTGACCCGTTGGTTATTGTGTGTTATATTTTGATGACCGGGAGGGGTGTAAAATGACAAAACCCAGAGACAAGATAGCCGAGAGGCGAGGTTTTATCCGCCTTCGTAAGCCTATAAACATAACGTATACGATAGCGGGACAGGACAAGATACATAACGTCACTGCCAAGGACATATCCGCTGACGGAATAAGGTTCCAGACTACCGATAAGAATATATCGGAAGGCAATACGATAGAGACAAAGCTCGATATCCCGGAAGTCGTGAACCCTGTACACGCAAAAGGCCGGATAATGTGGAAGAAGAAACTATCCCTGGAAGACAATGCGCCGTTCGACATAGGCGTCGAATTCACGGAAATAGAAGAGGACAATAAGAACACTTTTCTGAAATTTTTATGCGACCTTATCTATAACTTACCGGAGGAAATGAAAAATGCAAAACATAAAAAGAATTAGCTTCCTTGCAATAATGATGATATCGGCCGCCCTGTTCTCCGGCTGCTCGGCCATAATAATCCCTAACCCCGGGGAAGTCGTAAAGCATCCGCTGGGAACGGAATCTATAAAAATAGGCATGTCAAAAGCGCAGGTCGAATCCATCTGGGGCAAACCGAGCCAGATAAAGATGGTCGAAGACAAAGAAAAGTGGAAAGGTTCCAGGGAGGTATGGATATACCATGCGCAATACAGTTCCATACCGGTGGATGCCGGTTATTTATCAAGCACGAAGAGACTATACTTTGACGGAAACAACCTCACGGAGATCGGAGAATAACGAAAATTTATGCTGCGAATAATGTGCAAATCCAAAATACACAGAGTTAAAATAACTAAAGTAGACCTCCATTACCCGGGAAGCATAGGTATCGATAAGGACCTGCTTAAAAGATCCGACATATACCCCGGGGAAATTGTCCAGGTGGTAAATATCAATAACGGGTCGCGCTTCGAAACATATGCGATAGAGGAGCCCGCCGGTTCCGGCGATATAGGGCTTTACGGCGCCGCGGCGCACATGGGCAAGGCGGGCGATCTTGTCATCATACTGTCAAACTGCCTTCTGGAAGACAGCAAGGCGCGCAAAATGAAGATGAAAGTCGTGCGGGTGAATTCGAATAACAAGCCGCTCAAATAATCGATATGCAAGAACTGACCATAAAGAAATTCCCCGACCCTGTACTCCGGAAGAAAGCCTCGAAGGTATTCAGAATAACGCCCCAGATAAAAGAGGCCCTCGCCGAGATGGCGAAACTTATGTACTTATCCCAAGGGGTAGGGCTGGCAGCCCCCCAGGTCGGGATCGATAAGCAGCTCGCCGTCATAGATATAGGCAGCGGCCTCATCAATCTGATAAACCCGGTAATATCGAAAAGAGACGGGACGGAGATCCTGGAAGAAGGGTGCTTAAGCGTGCCGGAACTTGCCGTTAAGGTAAAAAGGTCGAAGTCCGTCACCGTTCAATTCCTGGACACAGACGGTGAAGCGCGGCAAATTAAGGCGGACGGACTCCTGGCAAGGGCAATACAGCATGAATTGGATCATTTACGCGGAATATTGATAATAGATTACGTAAATCCCGTAAAAAAGATACTTTTAACGAGAAGCTTGACAAAACGAAAATGATGTGCTATATTTGTAACATTAATAAAATGAATCATTTAGTAAAAAACACGTCTTTGAACATATAGCCATTCGCAAGCAGTTATCAAGCTTCGGGTGGCTCTTTTTAGTGTGTAAATGCTTGGCGAGGAGGTGACACTCTAAAATGGCGCAGGGAACAGTAAAATGGTTCAATGACAAAAAAGGGTTCGGCTTTATTATAGCGGATACCGGAAAAGACGTATTCGTTCACCATTCAGCTATCGAGGGGGAAGGCTACAAATCCCTCAAAGAAGGCGACAAGGTGCAGTTTGAGATAGTGCAGGGACCTAAGGGTGATCAGGCGACGAAAGTCGTCAAGCAATCTTAAGGCGCGCTCCAGACCAACCTGATTCAAAATATCATTTACGCAATGGTAGAGGGGGAAGTGTTTTCTATGAATTTATACGAAAAGCTGGATACAGATGTCAAGAATGCTTTAAAGGCAGGAGATGCCCTTAAAGTATCCGTATTAAGGATGGCCCTGGCGACCATCAAAACCTTGATGATAGAGAAAAACCTGAAGTCGCTCGACGATAACGGGGTCATAGAAATACTCCAGCGCCATGTTAAACAGCACCGCGAATCGATAGATCAATTCACCAGGGGCGGAAGAGCCGACCTTGCGGATAAAGAAAAGGCCGAGCTCAAGATCCTCGAGGGATATTTGCCGGAGCAGCTGGGTGAAGAAGAGCTGGCGAAGATCGTCAAAGCAACGATAGCTGAAGTCGGAGCCTCTACTAAAAAAGATACGGGTAAAGTAATGAAGGCTGTAATGGATAAAATAAAGGGCAAGGCCGATGGCAAAGCGGTCAGCTCGATAGTCCAGCAGGTGCTCAAGTAAGATTTTACTTGCTTACGGCCGGATGTTGTGATAAACTAGCTCAAATTACGAAAGGGGGAAGTAAATGACAAAGAAATTAGTCATTGTAGCATTGGCATTATGTTTCATACTTAGCGGCATCTCTTATGCGGCGGATGCCGAGACCGGCACCCAGAAGGCAAAGAGCTGGTGGCAGAAACTTTTTAACTACCCTGCAAACGTGACGAACGAGACGGCGGGCGTGGTTACAGAGGCTGCGAAGGGCGCAACGAGCGTAGTTACTAATGAAGTTAAGACTGTCGGACAGGTTACATCAGGCAGCCTTGGAAAGACGCAGAATCTCGTGACAGACCCTGTAATGGGAACGGCCGAAACGGTAAAGAAAGCGGCGGAAGGAACAGCTGCAATACCGTCGAACGCGAATAAACCCGAAGAAGCGAAATAAATATACGAAAAGTATATTTTATTTATAAGGGAAAGCCATATTTTCACAAGAGATATGGCTTTTTCCTTGCGCAAGAAAGGCTTATCATGAAAAATTTTGTATTGGCCATGGCAGTTCTCATAACGGCTATGATGCTGGCCGGGTGCGGAGAGACGGTTTCAGGGGTCGGTAAAGATATCAATCGCATGGGGCGGGGCGTAAACACTTTCTTCTTTCGCCAATGATCGGGGGCCTTAATGGCTATACGGATAAGGGAACAGAATAACATACATATACTTGATATAGACGGCCGCATCGATATAAATTCTTCCGAGCTTATCGAGATGGTTGGATGGCTTGTAAATTCCGGCAAGGTAAACCTCATATTCAATTTCGAAAATGTCGACATGATCGATTATAACGGGCTTTCGATACTTGCCATAGCATATAAAAACATAGTGAACCATAAAGGCAAGCTGAAACTGCTTAATGTGCCGATCTCGGTAATAGAGATGATCAAAGTGGTAAAGCTCGACTCTATTTTCGAGCTATACACGGACGAAGAGACCGCGGTCAACAGCTTTGCCGAAAGCGAAGTCCAGAAACTGCACTTAAGGCGCAAATTCCCCAGACTTGATATCCACCTGAACGTAGAATACAAGCTTATCAGCGACAACAAGAGCCCTAAGACATTCAGCGGCAACGTCCTTAATATAAGCGCCGCAGGCCTCTATATTTACACTAAAAATACACTCCCGATAGGCACATTGCTGGACCTGCACTTCACCATACCCGACTCAAGCGCAGCGCTTGAAGCTACCGGCCGCGTATCGTGGATCGCCGACAAAGACCTGCAGCCTCACGCCTACCCGGGCATGGGCGTATCCTTTTCTCATCTCACTCCCGAAAAAGAACTCGCGATAGTCGATTTTATCGATAAAAATGTAAGCCACAGGGCCGACCAATCGTAATGAGTAAGCTCGAGGCCTTACGCAGGGCAAGCGAAGCATTCAAAGAATCTCTGAAAGACTGTACCATATGCCCGCGCGAATGCGGCGTCGATAGAACGAGCGGTCAAACAGGATATTGCCGCGCCCCTTATAACCCGGTAGTATACAGCTATCTTGCGCACAGGGGCGAAGAGCCGCCGATCTCCGGGCGGCGCGGATCGGGCACAATATTCTTCTCCGGCTGCAATATGAAATGCGTCTACTGCCAGAACTATACATTCAGCCAGCTTGACAGAGGCAGCGGGATGTCCATAGAGAAGCTCTCCGAGACGATGCTCTACCTGCAGAAGATGGGCTGCCATAACATAAACCTCGTGACCCCCGCTCATTTCGTCCCACAGATAGTGTTCGCTCTCGAAAAAGCGGCAGAGGCCGGGCTCGATATACCTATCGCGTATAATACAAGCGGATACGACAGCGTCGAAACCCTGAAACTGCTGTCGGGGATAATCGATATCTATATGCCGGATATGCGTTATTCTAATAATGAGATGGCCGCGCGGTATTCCGACGCGCCCGGCTACGTGGAAATAAACAGGGCTGCCGTAAAAGAGATGTACAGGCAGGTCGGGAACCTGGTAATAGATAAAGACGGCATTGCCGTGCGGGGCCTTATAATAAGGCTACTCGCTTTGCCCGATAATATATCGGGGACGATCGAGACGCTTAAATTCATAAAGGAAAGCATATCTCCCGGCGCATATTTGAGCATCATGAGCCAATACTACCCGACCCACAAGGCATTCGATCACAAAGAGCTGTCGCGGGGCATAACGGGCGATGAGTACAAAAATGTAGTTGACGCTGTAAAACTTTTGGGGTTAAATAATGGCTGGATACAGGAAATGCCTTCAGGGCCGGACGACAAATTTTTAGGAACGAACATAAAACCCAGGACATAAAATGGCGGCAAGCCGAAAGAAGACGATCTCTCACGCAGACCAATTCGAAGCCCTCTCGAAGGTCAGTAAGACCATAACGTCAAATCTATATCTCGAGGACATCCTTAAGCTTATAGTGACCGTCACGGCGGAGATAATGGATTCGAAGATATGTTCCATAATGCTTCTCGACGATAAGACCAAAGAATTGGTCTTAAAAGCAACGCAGTCGATGAGCGAAGTGTACAATAAGAAGCCGCCGCTTAAGCTGGGTGAGGGCATAGCAGGTAAGGTCGCCATTGAAAATAAGCCTAGGGCTATATTCGACCTTTCGAAAGAACCGGAATACAAATACAAAGACATCGCCGTCAAAGAAGGTTTGAAGTCGCTTTTGTCCGTGCCTCTGGCCGTGAGGGGAAAAGTGATCGGCGTATTGAATAACTACACTTCGCACCCCCACAAATTCACCAAAGACGAGATAAACATCCTTAATACCGTCGCCAGCCAGGCCGCCATCGTCATCGACAACGCGGAGCTTATGGTAAAAACGAAGGTGGTCCAGGAGGAGCTCGAGACGCGCAAGCTCGTCGAGCGAGCTAAAGGCATCCTCATGCGCGAGCAGGGGCTGGGCGAAGATGAGGCTTTCCGAAAGATACAGAGACAAAGCATGGATATGCGAAAATCGATGCGCGAGATAGCGGAAGCGATAATACTCATAGAGAACATGAAAAAATAATTTGACAAAATACGCGGAAGTGATATACTTACTATGTTAATGATGACATTTGAGGACTCCGGCGTCCGAATCCTAAGAAAGGATGAGGGCGCTTTTCTGTTTTCAGGATAAATTTTATGAAGAAAAATATGAAGATAGCCATAGCTCAGGTAAATTGCACGGTCGGCGATCTCGACGGCAACTCCGCGAAGATAATCGAATATATACAGAAGGCCAAAGCCTTAGGAGCAGATATGGTCTCGTTCCCCGAGCTTGCCGTAACCGGCTATCCTCCGGAAGACCTTCTTTTAAAAGACGCATTTATCGCGGATAACCTGGAAGCGTTGAAACGCATAGCGAAGTCCGTGAATGACATAGTGGCGATAGTGGGATTCGTAGATAAAAAAGAGGGTAGCCTTTATAACGCCGCGGCTATTATATATAAAGCAGAGGTAAAGGGCATCTGCTATAAAGAGCTCCTGCCGAATTACGGTGTGTTCGATGAGCACCGCTATTTTAAACCCGGCAAAGATTCTCTTGTGTTCAGGCTCGGCGATCTCGTATTCGGCGTGAACGTCTGCGAAGATATCTGGCATACCGAGGGGCCGCTCTGTTCACAGGCCGCGCTCGGCGCCAAGCTCATCATAAACATAAATTCTTCGCCGTACCACGCGGGAAAAGTAAAAGAGCGCGAGGATATAGTGAGGCGCCAGGCAAAAGAGAATAACGTAGTGGTGAGCTACGCGAACCTCGTCGGAGGACAGGACGAACTCGTCTTCGACGGGCAGAGCATGGTCGTGGACAATACCGGTAAAGTCCTGGTGAGGGCGGAGGCGTTCAAAGAAGACCTCGTCGCGATCGACATAGACATACCGGACGATAAAGGCGCTCCTTCTAAAAACGTCATAGTGGTAGCTGACGCATATACACCGAAGAACAAGGCCGCCGCGCCTAAAAAAGACGCAAAGACGCTGGACCCGGCAGCTGAAATATACGAGGCGCTCCTTCTCGGTTTGAGGGATTACGCCTTCAAGAACGGCTTCAAAAAAGCGGCCATAGGGATGTCGGGCGGCATAGATTCGGCGCTTGTCGCGGCGCTTGCCAAAGATGCCTTGGGGGGAGAGAACGTTATCGGTATCTATATGCCGACCAGGTATTCGTCGGCGCAATCGGGTATAGACGCTAAATCGGTTTCAGACAACCTCGGAATAAAATTTACTACGATCTCTATAGACCATATATATAAACTTTACCTGATGTCTCTGGAACCGCAGTTTGCCGGAGCCCCTAAAGATATAACGGAAGAGAATATACAGGCCAGGATACGCGGCAACGTCCTGATGGCATTATCGAATAAATTCGGCTACCTGGTATTAACTACCGGGAATAAGTCCGAAATGAGCACAGGTTACGCTACATTATACGGCGATATGGCCGGCGGGTTCGCCGTGATAAAGGACGTGCCAAAGACGCTCGTCTATAAACTTGCCTCATACCGGAATTCAGTGAGCAGGGTCATCCCGGGATCGGTTATCGCTAAAGCGCCTACGGCGGAATTGCGGCCTAACCAGCTCGATCAGGACAACTTGCCCCCATACGACGTCCTCGACAAGATACTGAAAGAATACATAGAGGAAGACAGAGGCTACGATGAAATAGTGGCAATGGGATTCGACAAAGACGTTGTGACCAAAGTGATGAATATGGTCGATAGAAGCGAGTACAAGAGGAGACAGTCGCCTCCGGGCATTAAGATAACGCCCAAGGCTTTCGGCAGAGACAGGAGGATGCCGATAACGAACAAATACAAATAAGATAGTTGTTTCGGCGATGAGATAACGATAAGCAGGACGAGGACGCCCTTTTTGCGCCATGACGCGCGAGAAGGGCTTTTTTTATTCAACTGGAACAGAAAAAGGAGAAAACGTTATGAAACAGCTGCGAAAAATTTATTTGATATTGACCGCGTTATCAATTATGGGTTTACAGGCGCCGTGCCTGCATGCGGAAGACAAACCGGAAGGGCTTGCCATGAGCGCGCTGGGTAAAGCAGGGCTTTCAGAATTTCTCGACAAGGCGGGTATAAAAATATACGGCTATGCCGAGGGCGGTTATATGTACGACGCTACCGCTCCGCAGCCTTACGCCGGACCGGCCTTTCTGGCATTCAATAATTTAAGGAATACTCCCATCGTCGATAAAATAAGCCTTAACGCCGAACGGACGGTCGATCCCGCAAAGAAACAATTCGACCTCGGCTTCCGGCTGGAAGGTATATGGGGATACGACGCGAGATTCATACATTCCAACGGGCTCGGCGATACGCAGACAGGAAGGTACCAGCTTGACCCTCTGCAGGCGTACGTCGATATGGCGCTCCCTTATGTACCGGTAAAGATCCGGGCGGGCAAATGGATAGAACTGGCGGGTTTCGAACATTTCAGCGCGAATCTTTACGGGGCGTTCGGAGACCCTATGAGAGCCCTATATTCCTACAGCTACCAGTTCTTTTACGCCGAGCCGGGAACTCAGACGGGCGTCCTCGGCACATACGTGCTTAATCCGCAATGGACGTTCGATTTCGGATTTACCGAGGGCTGGAACCAGTCCACACGCAATACCGACGGGTACTTGGACCTTTTAGGACGCGTCATTTACACGCCGACGGACAGGACCGCCGTTACGCTCGTCCTGAACGTAGGCCCGGAATATCCCATAGGCGTTGGGCGGGGGCTGCCTGCTGGGGACACCAAAAACTGGTGGACGGCGATCGACCTGGTCATTACGCATAAGCTCACCGACAAATTGAGCCTCGGTACAGGGATCGATATCGTTAACGCGCCGCATATACCCGGCCTGGAGCGGGGATCCAAACAATGGGGAGGTATAGCCGGATACGCGAGTTATGCCGTCGCTCCGCATTCAACGGTCAATACACGGCTCGAGTGGTTCAACGACTCTTCGGACGGTTTCGCTACCGGGGCGGGGACGGGAGCCAATTATTACGAAGCGACCCTGGGGGTAGCGGTGAAACTTTTCCCGAAAGATAAGATATTATCCAACTTCCTGTTCAGGCCCGAGGTGCGCTACGACTGGTCCGACCATGCGGTTTTTGCCGGAGGCGACAGGAGCCAGGTAACGCTGAGCGGAGATGTACTGTTCACTTTTTAGGTAAGTAAAGGTGCAAGGCGGTTAAAGACCGGCAACAAAAAGAAAGGAGAAGGTTATGATAAACTCAGGTGACACAGCTTGGATCCTGATGTCGACGGCGCTCGTTATGCTGATGACGGCGCCGGGGCTCGCCTTTTTTTACGGCGGCCTGGTGCGGCGCAAAAATGTCCTCGCCACGATGATGCAGTCGTTCTTCGTTTTATGCTTGATCAGCATTCAGTGGATATTGTGGGGGTACAGCCTGTCGTTCGGCCCAGACCAGGGCCATTTCATAGGCAGTCTGGCGTGGTTTGGATTAAAAGGGGTCGGGATGGCGCCAAACCCGGATTATTCCTCGACGATACCGCATCTTCTGTTCATGGCATACCAGATGATGTTTGCCGTCATTACGCCGGGGCTCATAACAGGCGCTTTCGCCGAAAGGATGAAATTTTCGGCATATGTGCTCTTTACCTTATTATGGGCGACACTGGTCTATGATCCCGTCTGTCACTGGGTCTGGGGAGCGGGCGGGTGGTTGCGGAACATGGGCGCCCTGGATTTTGCCGGCGGGACTGTCGTTCACGTCTCTTCGGGTATATCGGCGCTCGTCTGCGCTTTAGTGCTTGGACGCAGGAGAGGCTATGGACGCGACCCGATGCCGCCGCACAACCTGCCGCTGACCATCCTCGGCGCTTCCTTATTGTGGTTCGGGTGGTTCGGTTTCAACGCAGGTTCGGCGCTCGGCTCTACAGAGCTGGCGGTCTGGGCATTCATTGCCACGAATACGGCCGCGGCGGCCGCGGGCCTTACGTGGATGTTCATAGAGTGGAAGGCTACCGGCAAACCTACGATACTCGGAGGCGCTACCGGAGCAGTGGCAGGGCTCGTCGCGATAACTCCCGGGGCAGGGTTTGTATCACCGATGTCAGCGATACTCATAGGAGCGATCGTGGCGTTCGTTTGCTATGCGGCAGTCGCTGTGATAAAACTTAAGCTGGCCTATGACGATTCTCTCGATGCGTTCGGGGTGCACGGGGTAGGCGGAACGCTCGGGGCACTGCTTGTAGGGCTATTTGCCCAGAAACTCATCAACCCCGCGGGAAATAACGGCTTGTTATTCGGCAATGCTGCCCAACTCGGAGTACAGGCGATAGGCGTAGCCGCTACCATAGTATATTCCGTGGTCGTTACTTTCATACTGCTGAAAGCGGTTGATGCCATAGTAGGATTGAGGGTGCCTGACGAAGAGGAAGTGGTCGGGCTCGATATTACCCAGCACGAAGAGAGCGCGTACACGCTGCTGGATTAAGGAGGAAAAGATGAAACTGATAATCGCTATAATCCAGCCTCATAAGCTTGAGGATGTGCTCCACAGGCTCGACAGCGTCGAGATACACCTGCGGACCGTAAGCAACGTCCTCGGCTGCGGGAGGCAAAAAGGCAGGACCGAAATATACCGCGGGAGAAAAGAGGCGGGCAGCCTTCTGAAGAAGGTCAGGCTCGAGATCGCGGTGAACGAGCCGTTCGTGAGGCCTGCCCTGGACGCCATAACGCTCGGCGCGCGTTCAGGCACCATCGGGGACGGGAAGATATTCATACTTCCTATGGAAGGATGCGTCAGGATAAGGACTGGAGAGGAGGGCGAGGTCGCTATAGGTTAAACGTCATTTTTACTTGCATTCGCGAAGGGAAGGTGGTATACTTAAATTGCACGTGGAAGTGCTTTTATTTAAAGTAAAAATGAACAGAGACGTTCGTATTACAAAAATATGAATGTTTCTGTTTTTTTATTGGCTTTCGTGGTAATATATATCGGAACAATATAGCTTTTAAAATCAGGAGGAAATTCGATGAACGTTCGGCAAAAAGCCCTATTCAGCATTAAAAGCATAGAGCCCCAAAAAGACAGGCTTGCGAAAAAGGTTTCGTCATATTTCGGTGAAAACACATTCAGCCTGTCGGCTATGCAGAAACATATTTCCAAAGGCACATTCGAAGCCTTCAAACGCTGGATGAGCGAGGGCGCCATCATAACGCTCGATCAGGCAAATGAGATAGCGGCCGCTATGAAAGAGTGGGCGATATCCAAGGGCGCCACGTATTATACTCACTGGTTTCAGCCAATGACGGGCCTGACCGCCGAAAAGCATGACAGCTTCATCTCCGTGACCGGGCAGGGCAAGGTCATCGAAAAATTCTCGGGCAATAAGCTGATCCAGGGCGAGCCCGACGCGTCGAGTTTCCCGTCGGGAGGCATAAGAGCGACTTTCGAGGCGAGAGGCTATACCGCATGGGACCCATCGAGCCCGGCTTTCATCATAGAGTCGAGGCTCGGCAAGACGCTTTGTATACCGACGATATTCATTTCCTATCACGGCGCGGCGCTTGATAAAAAACTGCCGCTTTTGCGCTCCGACGAAGTTCTGAACAAATCGGCCGTAGCGTTATTGAAGCTTTTCGGCCATAAAGATGTTAAGAAGGTCGTGTCCACCTGCGGGCCGGAACAGGAATATTTCCTGATCGATAAAAATTATTATAACCTGCGCCAGGACCTTTTAATGACCGGCAGGACGCTGGTGGGAGCGGCTTCTCCTAAAGGGCAGCAGTTGGAAGACCAGTATTTCGGGACGATAAAGGAACGCGTCCTTAATTATATGTTCGAGGTCGCGGAAGAGGCTTATAAGCTCGGCATACCCATAATGACGAGGCATAACGAAGTCGCGCCGCACCAGTATGAATTTGCTCCTATGTTCGAAGAATCGAATATAGCCGCAGACCACAATCAGCTCCTCATGGAATTGATGAAAAAAGTGGCGCTCAGGCATAGCCTTGTCTGCCTTTTACACGAGAAACCTTTTGCCGGGATAAACGGGAGCGGCAAGCATGTGAATTGGTCGCTAGCGGATGACAAAGGGAACAACCTGTTGAACCCCGGCGATACGCCTGAGGATAACCTGCAGTTCCTGGCAGTCCTGGCAGCTGTATTGAGGGCGGTATATCTGCATTCCGACCTCTTGAGAGCTAGCGTTGCCATGGCCGGCAATGAGCATAGACTGGGCGCGAATGAGGCGCCGCCCGCCATAATAAGCGTATTCCTGGGAAACCAGCTGACAAAAATACTGGACATGCTCGAAAAAGGAGTTAAGAAATCTGTATCTAAAAAAGACATAATGGATTTCGGTATAGCGCGCCTGCCCAGGTTCAATAAAGACTCCACCGACAGGAACAGGACATCGCCTTTCGCGTTCACGGGAACTAAATTCGAATTCAGGGCCGTCGGCTCGTCGCAGAATATATCGACCCCCATAACGGTCATAAATACTATCGTTGCCGAGTCGCTCGATCATGTAGCCGATAAGATAAAAAAGGCTTCGGACGGTAAGGATTTTAACACCGCCGTCCTGAAAGTGGTGGCGGAGATAGTAAAAGAGACGAAGGATATCCGCTTCGAGGGCAATAATTACTCTCCGGAATGGGTAAAAGAAGCGAAGAAGAGGGGGCTACCCAACGTCGCGTCGACGGCAGAAGCGTTAAAGGCCCTTACAAAAGAGAAGAACGTAAGCCTTTTCGCGAAATACAAAGTCTTTTCCAAAGAAGAGATGGTCGCCAGGTACCACATCTGGGTGCATACTTATAACACGATACTCGAGATCGAAGGGAACACGCTCAATGAGATGGTCAATGCGAGCATCATTCCTGCCGGGTTCGAATACGAAAAATTACTGGCGGACAATTTAAGCGACCTGGCGAGCCTCAAGAAGTCTTCCGCTCTAAAGGTAGATAAATCGGCGTTTGAAGACCTGAAAGCGCACCTGGCGTAAGTGGTCGCAAAAATATATTACGTGCGCCGCAACGCCAAAGAGATGATGGATCTTCTCGAGAAGGCGCAGAAGAAACACCACGAGGAACGCGCCGCCATATATTTCAGCCGGCTGAAGCCGCTTATGGAACACATCCGTAAGCACGCCGACCAGTTGGAATGCGTGGTTTCGGATGAACATTGGGACCTTCCCAAATACAGGGAGATGTTGTTCGTTAAATAACAGCGGTAAGTATTTTAGCGCCTGCACTACGTAGTGCAGGATAACCGGAAGACTGGACATAGGCGTTCAGATTGGTCATAAGACGACCGATTTGAATGCCTATTTTTTTATTCAGACAGGTGACTTTTTATGAGACATACAGCGATACCGAAAGCACAGGGTTTATACGATCCGCAATTCGAACACGATTCATGCGGCGTCGGGTTCGTCTGTAATATTGACGGGAACCCGTCCAATGAGATCGTGCTGCAGGGGCTCCGGGTCCTTGACAGGCTCTCTCACCGCGGCGCTACGGGCGCAGACCCAAAGACGGGCGACGGCGCGGGCGTTCTTATACAGATCCCTCACGATTTTTTCAAGAAAGTGTGCGCGGCTAAAGGTATAGAGTTGCCCGGCAAAGGCGAGTACGGGACAGGGCTATTCTTTCTTCCGGTCGACGTGAAAGAAAGAGAATTCTGCAAAAATACGGTAAAGAAGATCGTAGAGAGCGAGGGGCAAACGTTATTGGGATGGCGTAGTGTTCCCGTCGACAATTCCGATATAGGAGTGACCGCCCGCCAGACAGAGCCGGTGATCGAGCAGCCCTTTATCAAGAGAGCCCCCGGAATGAAAGGCGAGCTTGAATTTGAACGGAAATTATTCCTGATACGCAAGCGCATAGAAAATACGGTCCGCTCATCCCGTTTAAAACAGGGGTCGTCTTTTTACATAACCAATCTGTCGGGCCGCACATTCTCCTACAAGGGGCTTCTCATGCCGCACCAGGTCGGCAGTTTTTTCCCCGACCTGAAGGATAAGGATATGAAGAGCGCGTTGTGCCTGGTGCATTCCCGGTATAGCACGAATACTTTCCCTACGTGGGACAGGGCTCAGCCTTTCAGGTTTCTCGCCCACAACGGCGAGATAAACACCCTGCGCGGCAATATAAACTGGCTCAAAGCGCGCGAAAGCTTATTGGCGAGCAAATTGTTCGGTAAGGACATCAGGAAATTATACCCTGTCATAGTGCCGGGCGGGAGCGATTCGGCTTCGTTGGACAACCTATTCGAACTGCTCGTCCTGTCGGGGCGATCCATGCCGCACGCTATGATGATGCTGATACCCGCTGCATGGGAACAGGACCATTCCATGAGCGACAAGCTCAAAAATTTTTACAAATATCATTCATGCCTGACAGAACCGTGGGACGGCCCCGCCGCCATAGCTTTTACGGACGGCGCCAGGATCGGCGCATGCTTAGACAGGAACGGCCTGAGGCCCGCGCGCTACATAGTCACAAAAAGCGGGTTCGTCGTAATGTCGTCGGAGGTGGGCGTGCTCGACATACCGCCGGCAGAGATACTGAAGTCCGGCAGGGTTGAGCCGGGCAAGATATTCTTCATAGACACGGTGCAGGGCAAAATAATAGATGACCGCGAACTTAAGGATAAGATGGCATCGCGTTCACCTTACGGCGCATGGACAAAAAATAACATAGTCGAACTGGATTCGCTGCCGAGATCCAAAAAGACGGTAAAGAAAGCCAAGGGCACGGATACTTTACTTAAAGCGTTCGGATATACGAGAGAGGACCTTAAAGTCATAATAAAACCGATGGCTGAAAAAGGCGCCGAGCCCGTCGGCTCTATGGGTAACGACACGCCGCACGCAGTGCTTTCCCTGAAGCCTCAGCTCCTTTACTCGTATTTCAAACAGCTATTTGCGCAGGTCACGAATCCCGCGATAGACCCGATAAGGGAAGAGCTTGTAATGAGCCTGGAAAGTTATATAGGCCCGGAGAAGAACCTTCTCGACGAGACGGCGGACCATTGCCATAGGCTTCACGTAAAAAGACCCGTCCTCACCAACGAAGAGCTTTCGAAGATACGCGATATCAAATTCAACGGCTTCAGGACAAAGACCATATCGACCTTATTTAACGCGGAAGACGAAAAAGATTTTATCGACACGATCGACCATATTTGCGCCGAAGCTTCCGGGGCTATCAAAAAAGGTTACAAGTTCATCATATTGAGCGATAAAGGTCTCAATAAGAAGAAAGCCGCCCTGCCGGCTCTTTTGGCTGTGGGAGCCGTCCACCAGCATCTCGTCAAAAGATCCTTGCGCACGCAGATAGGCATAGTGGTGGAAAGCGCGGAGCCCAGGGAGGTGCACCATTTCGCGCTCCTGTTCGGTTACGGAGCCGATTGCGTCAATCCATACCTTGCTTACGAAGCGGCAGGTAAACTTATAGAGGACGGCGACCTTGACATGGATCCCGGGAAAGCGAGGCACAATTATATAAAGGCCGTCAATAAAGGGATACTTAAAATATTGTCGAAAATGGGCATATCGACGCTGCAGAGCTACAGGGGCGCCCAGATATTCGAAGCGCTCGGGCTCAATGACAAAGTGGTGGAAAAATGTTTTACCGGCACTGCCTCAAGGATCGGAGGTATAGGCTTCGACCATATATATAAAGAATGCCTTTTACGCCACCGCGATGCATATTACGGGCTCGGAGAGCCGTATCTTGCCACGGGCGGGCTGTATCAGTGGAAGAAAGACGGGGAATTTCATTTATGGAACCCGGAGACAATAGCTGCTCTCCAGGACGCCACGCGCCTTAACGACCCCAAAAAGTACAGGGAGTTCGCCGATCTCATAAACGATCAATCTAAAAATCCGTGCACTTTGCGCAGCATGCTGAAATTCAAGACCGTGACTCCTGTGCCTTTAAGCGAGGTCGAGCCCGCCGGATCCATTTTCAAGCGCCTCGTCACAGGAGCTATGAGCTTCGGTTCGATAAGCAGGTCGACGCACGAAACGCTCGCCCTGGCGATGAACAAGCTGGGCGGCAGGTCAAATACCGGAGAAGGCGGGGAAGACCCGGCAAGGTTTGCGCCGTTGCCTAACGGAGATTCGGCCAGAAGCGCCATAAAACAGGTTGCGTCGGGGAGGTTCGGAGTGACGACCAACTATTTAGTGAACGCCGATGAATTACAGATAAAGATCGCACAGGGCGCTAAGCCGGGCGAGGGAGGGCAATTGCCGGGGCACAAAGTCAGCCCCATAATCGCCAGGACGCGATACACGACGCCCGGCGTGACGTTGATATCTCCGCCGCCGCATCACGATATATATTCGATCGAGGACCTGGCGCAGCTTATTTTTGACTTAAAGAACGTGAACCCTAAAGCGCGCATCAGCGTCAAGCTCGTATCGGAGATCGGCGTCGGCACTATAGCGGCCGGCGTAGCGAAGGGACATGCGGATATGATCCTGATATCCGGAGGTGACGGCGGGACGGGCGCGTCGCCTATGAGTTCGATCAAGCACGCGGGCCTGCCGTGGGAGCTGGGGCTGTCCGAGGCCCACCAAACGCTCGTCTTAAACGACCTGCGCAGCCGTGTGCGTCTGCAGACGGACGGGCAGATGCGCACAGGCAGGGACGTCGCGATAGCGGCGCTTTTAGGGGCTGAGGAATTCGGTTTCTGCACGGCGGCGCTTGTAGTGTCGGGATGCGTGATGCTCCGCCACTGCAACCTCAATAATTGTTCGGTCGGCATCGCCACTCAGAACGAGATACTCGAAAAGAGGTTCCGGGGGAGACCGGAATACCTTATAAATTATTTCAATTTCGTCGCCGAGGAGCTGCGCGGGATAATGGCTTCTTTAGGCTTAAGGTCTATCGATGAGATGGTCGGGAGGACCGATCTTTTGGAACCGAACGCATTTATCTCGTCGGGGAAAGCGGACAAATTAGACCTTTCGCGAATATTATACAAACCGGTGATGCCGGAGGGCGTCGGTACTCATTGCACCAAAAAACAGGACCACGGCATAGACAAAATACTCGACATCAAGCTTATCGATCTTGCCGATAACGCGATAAAGAACAGCGAGCAGATAAATATAGAGCTCGGCATAAAGAACACCGATAGGACCGCGGGGGCTATGTTGAGCGGCGCCATATGCCGCCTTCACGGCGAAGAGGGGCTGCCTCAGGACACGGTAAATTTCAAGTTTAAGGGAATGGCCGGCCAGTCCTTCGGCGCGTTCCTGGTGAAAGGCGTGAAGTTCGAACTCGAGGGAATGGCAAACGATTATGTCGGCAAAGGCATATCGGGCGGAACGATAATAATATATCCCGACAAGTCCAGCCTGTATGCGCCCGAGGAGAATGTGATCATAGGAAATACCGCGTTCTACGGGGCGATAAGCGGCCAGGCGTATATAAGAGGCGTGGCCGGAGAGAGATTCTGCATACGCAATTCCGGATTGTTGGCGGTGGTGGAAGGTACAGGCGATCATGGCTGTGAATATATGACCGGGGGCAGAGTGGTGGTGCTCGGTAAAACCGGCAGGAACTTCGCTGCCGGCATGTCAGGGGGGATAGCATATATATACGACCCTGAAAAAGAATTTGACGGAAGGTACAATAAAGAAATGGTCCGGGCGGAGAAAGTCACGGCTGAGGATGAGGCGACGATCAACGACCTTCTCCTGAACCACTCGAGATATACGCAAAGCCCTATCGCGAAAAAGATACTTGCCAATTTCAGGAGCAGTATGAAAAAATTCGTGAAGGTCATGCCGATAGAATATAAACGCATACTCGAGAACGCCGCGATAACGGCAAAAAAAGATTCGACAGAGGTGTCAGATGGGTGATACGCACGGTTTTCTTAAAATACGGCGAAAAACGTCGTCCTACAGGCCGGTTTGCGAAAGGGTCAAGGACTACGATGAGGTCGTGCAGTTGCGTTCCGATGAAAGTTCCGAGGAGCAGGGCGCGCGATGCATGGATTGCGGCACACCTTTTTGTCATTGGGGATGCCCTATCGGCAATTACATCCCGGAATGGAACGACCTGATATTCCGCGGGCAGTGGAAACAGGCCATGGATATCCTGGGCGGGACAAATAACCTTCCCGAGATAACAGGACGCATATGCCCGGCGCTATGCGAATACGCCTGCGTCCTCGGTATAAACGACGATCCTGTCACCGTCCGTGAGAATGAGCTGGCGATAGTCGAGCATGCCTTTAAGAACGGGTTCATAAAGGCCAGGCCTCCGAGGAAACGGACAGGAAAGAAGGTGGCTGTGATCGGATCAGGGCCGTCGGGCCTGGCAACAGCGGATCAGTTGAACAAAGCAGGGCATGCGGCAACGGTATTCGAGCGCGATGACAAGATAGGCGGAATATTAAGGTATGGCATACCGGATTTTAAACTGGATAAAGGTATTTTGGACAGGCGTATAAAGATATGGAAAAAAGAAGGCATAAAATTCGTTACAAAAGTAAGTGTCGGCGCAGACCTTAAAGCTTCCAGCCTGAAGAAAGAATTTGACGCTATATGTCTGGCAGGCGGGAGCAGGACGCCGCGCGATATAAAGATAGAGGGGAGAGAACTTTCAGGCATCCATTTCGCGATGGATTATCTCACCCAGTCGAATAAACGCGCCTCCGGAGAAAAGATACCCGAAGACAGGCTCATCGACGCAAAAGGCAAGAAAGTCGTCATCATAGGCGGCGGAGACACCGGGGCCGATTGCGTGGGAACGGCGAACAGACAGGGCGCAAGCTGCGTAGCCCAGATAGAGGTTATGCCGAAGCCGGCCGAATGCAGGCCGGATAACCAGCCCTGGCCTAAATACCCGCTTATCCTAAAGACCTCGACCAGCCATGAAGAAGGAAGCCAGCGCCATTGGTCGATCCTTACAAAGAAATTCGCAGGACAGGGTGGACGCATCGCCAAAATATCGTGTGCGCGCGTGGATTTCTCCCAAAAAGACGATAAAGGATGCCCGGTAATGAAAGAGATCCCGGGAAGCGCATTCGAGATAGAAGCCGACCTCGTGATACTCGCCGTAGGCTTCCTGCATCCCGAACACTCAAGTCTACTTAAGGATTTAGACGTAGAGCTGGACGTGAGGGGCAACATAAAGACAGGCGCCGATCATGCCACGTCCGTAAAGAACGTGT
This sequence comes from Candidatus Omnitrophota bacterium, assembly GCA_028715345.1. GTDB lineage: Bacteria > Omnitrophota > Gorgyraeia > 2-01-FULL-45-10 > 2-01-FULL-45-10 > FEN-1322. The sequence goes on from JAQUSB010000002.1 coordinate 20,559, forward strand.
TCGCCGCAGGAGATATGAGAAGAGGCCAATCTCTCGTAGTCTGGGCTATATCCGAAGGCCGGAGCGCCGCGCACTATATAGACAAACACCTGATGGGGGCTACCTCGCTGCCCAGGATGTAGTTGACTGAATTAACTTGGCCGCTCGTAGAACTCGCGGCACTTAGCTAACCCATAGGCTGAATTAACTTGCTATCTCGCCTTACCTATAATAGAATAATTACCTTATGACGGATAAGCTTAACATATTCGGAAAAGCCAAGGAATTTGTCATAGGGAAAGCCCGAAACCTGCATGATCCCCGCCTTTTTCACAATATCTCGCTGGTAGCTTTCTTTGCCTGGGTGGGCTTGGGTTCGGACGGCCTTTCATCGTGCTGTTACGGACCCGAAGAAGCCTTTCTTGCACTCCAGTCACATATGTTCCTGGGCATCTTCGTCGCCATAGCGACCGCCATAACCATCTTCGTTATAAGCTCCAGCTATTCACAGATAATCGAGCTGTTCCCGTCAGGCGGGGGAGGATACCTTGTAGCGAGCAAACTGCTTTCGCCGGCCGTGGGAATGGTCTCAGGCTGCGCTTTGCTCGTAGATTATGTCTTGACTATAGCGATATCCATAGCCAGCGGAGCCGACGCGCTCTTCAGTTTTCTGCCTCCGTATCTTTTACAATTCAAGCTGCCTGTCGCTATAACCGGGGTATTTATCCTTACACTGCTGAATCTGCGCGGCGTAAAAGAATCTATCCTGCCGCTCGTGCCCATATTCCTGACATTCCTGATAACACATTTATTTACGATAGTTTACGCCGTGGCTACCAATACATCCCGGTTTGGCGCCATCATAAACACTACGGCCAGCGATGTAACCCTTGCCCGGGCGGAGTTGGGTATATTCGGCATGCTGGTGCTGATAATGAAAGCATACAGCATGGGTGCAGGAACATATACAGGTATCGAGGCCGTATCAAACGGTATGTCTATATTACGGGAGCCTAAAGTCGAAACGGCAAAGAAGACGATGCGCTACATGTCCATTTCGCTTGCCGCTGTCGCCGGCGGCCTTATGCTAGGCTACCTGTTTTACAACGTTAAATTCCAGCCGGGAAAAACGCTCAACGCCGTGCTTCTAGAGAACTTAACCTTAAGCTGGAACCCTCAGGTTGGATATATATTCATATTGGTCACCCTTCTGGCAGAAGCCATAATACTTTTTGTCGCGGCCCAGACAGGGTTTTTGGGCGGCCCGCGCGTTTTGGCCAATATGGCGCAGGACAGGTGGTTCCCGCTGCAATTTTCGCTGCTCAGCGAACGTTTTGTAACGCAGAACGGTATATTGCTGATGGGCGGAGCGGCACTCGTCCTGATAACCTTGAGCCGCGGATCGGTAAAATTTCTCGTCGTTCTGTACGCCATCAACGTTTTTATAACTTTCTGCCTGTCACAGCTGGGGATGGTGCGCCACTGGTGGAACGTCAGAGGCAAGGCATCACGATGGCTTAAGAAACTGGCCATTAACGGCCTCGGACTCGTCCTCACAACGTTTATCCTGTTTTCCGTAATAATAATAAAATTCGACGAGGGCGGCTGGATAACGATATTCATTACCGGCTCACTGATAGCCCTGGCAGTCGCCATCAAGCGATACTACAGGAGGACGACAAAACTGCTCGTAAGGCTCGACAGCCTCGTCCACGCGGCGGAGATAGCAAGATCGGTCGAGTCGACGGAAGAGAAGGGGCCTGAGCCGCAGTATGACCCGGAATCGAAAACAGCGGTAATACTGGTGGGCGGTTTCAACGGTATGGGGCTTCACACTCTATTCAATGTGCGGCGCTTATTCGGCGATATCAAAAATTTTGTTTTCATAAAGGCGGGGATAATCGATTCCGGTAATTTTAAAGGCGTCGATTCCATAAACGACCTTAAAAAGCACGTCCAGGACGAGCTTAACCACTATGTAGTTTTTATGAAAAACCAGGGATTTTACGCCGAGGCCTTTTCTACCATAGGAACTGAAATCGCCGACGATATTTCAGGGATGGCTTACGAGATATTCGAACGCTACCCGAACAGCGTATTCTTCGGGGGGCAGATCGTATTCCCGCAGGACACCATATTTACCAAGATGCTGTATAATTACACGACCTTTGCGGTCCAGCGCAGGCTCCATCAGAATGGTATACCGTTCATAGTCATGCCTATCAGGGTAAGTTGATCTTAAAAAGTCTTGACATTTTTGGCTTAAGGGTTATAATACTGCTATAATCTGACAGACAACGACGTCTTCCAAAAGACCTCCCTTGTTAGGATGGTGCAGGAGGTCTTCTTTTTTAATACTTAATACTTATACATGGAGGGAAAGAGAAAATGGTTTATGGATTGACTTTTTTCGAACAGATCGCCATATGGAGCGTTCTGGGAGTATCTATACTGGGTTTACTGTATGCGCTCTTCCTGCGAAAACAGATATTGCTCGAGGATAAAGGCGACAACAAAATGATAGAGGTATGGAACGCCATCCGCGAGGGCGCGAACGCTTACCTTAAGAAACAGCTATTTTCCATCCTTCCTTTAATAGGCATACTTACATTCGCGCTATTCTTTTCCGTGTATATAGTCCCGCCGTCCGAAGAGGCGTTACAGCGCTTCGCCGGCCAGCCGGAGAATACGGTCAGGTTCATCATAGGTATAGGCAGGGCGCTCGCGTTCGTTATGGGCGCGATATTCTCGCTGCTCGTAGGACAGCTCGGTATGCGCATGGCGGTCCAAGGCAACGTCAGAGTAGCCCAGGCCGCGAAGAGATCGTTCGGGGACGCCCTCAGGATCGCGTATCGATCGGGCACCATCACAGGTATGCTCACAGACGGCCTCGGGCTTTTCGGAGGCACGATAATCTTCATCATATTCGGGGTCGCAGCGCCGGACGCGCTGTTAGGGTTCGGTTTCGGCGGAACATTGCTCGCGCTCTTTATGAGGGTGGGCGGCGGCATCTACACCAAGGCAGCGGACGTAGGGGCGGACCTCGTCGGTAAAGTCGAAGCGGGAATACCCGAGGACGATCCGCGCAACCCCGCAGTGGTCGCGGACTTAGTCGGTGACAATGTCGGCGATTGCGCCGGGATGGCAGCCGATATTTTCGAATCTTACGAAGTCACAATAGTCTCGGGCCTTATACTCGGGCTCGCGCTCTATCATATAACTCACAGGCTGGAATGGATAGTCTATCCGCTTTTAGTCCGCGGCATAGGCGTGCTCTGCTCGATCATCGGCACTTACGCCGTCAAGGGCAGCCCGTCGAAGAGCGGCAACGCGATGAAAGCGATATTCCACGGCTTTCTCACGTCGGCGGCGATATCGATCGCTTTATTCGGCATTCTCGCATATGTTTACATGAACAAACTGCCGGGCGGCTGGTGGAGGCCTTTTCTGGCAACGGCTGTCGGAGTAGGTCTTGCGATAGCGATCGACCGCCTTACCGAATATTTCACCGGTACAGAAGGTAAACCGGTGCGCGAGATCAGGAAGTCCACAGGCACGGGTTCGGCTACCACTATATTGTCCGGCATCGCGGTAGGATACGAATCGGCCGTCTGGTCGATCATCGTTATCGCTACGACGATATTCTCATCCATCGTCATATTCGGCACAATACCCGGTATCGAGGGCGCGGCAAGGGTCACTTATATACTCTACGGCGTCGCGATGACAGGCATAGGCATGCTGACCCTTACGGGCAACAACGTGGCCATGGATTCGTTCGGCCCGATCGCGGATAACGCGAACGGGATAGGAGAGATGGCCTGGCACGGGAAACAGGATAAAGACACCAAGGACGCCCGCAAGATCATGGCCGATCTCGACGGCGTAGGCAATACCACAAAAGCGATCACCAAAGGAGTTGCAATAGGCTCGGCGGTTATCGCGGCTGTGGCGCTGTTCGGTTCATACATGGTCGACGTAAGTAAAGTCCAGGCGGCTTTAGGGATATTGCCGGCCGACCAGTTAAATTCGATAGGTATACGCGTATCGGTCCCGCAGGTCTTCGTCGGCATGCTGATCGGAGGAGCGATACCGTGGCTATTCTCGGCGTTCAGCATACAGGCTGTGGCGAGAGCCGCATCCCTTATTGTCCATGAAGTCAGGCGCCAATTCAAGCTCGGCGTCCTCGAAGGCAAAATGAAGCCCGATTATCAGCAGGCAGTATCGATCTCAACGACCGCGGCGCAGAAAGAATTGGTAGGGCTTGCGGTCATAAGCATAGTGTCTCCTATAGTAGTAGGTTTAGTCCTCCAGGTCGAAGCACTCGGCGGATTCTTGGCCGGTATAATCCTGTCAGGCCAACTGCTCGCAGTATTTATGTCGAATGCCGGCGGGGCGTGGGATAACGCTAAAAAGACCATAGAAGACGAAGCCCGCAGCATAGAAAATAATACCGGTAAAGGATCCGAGCGCCACAAGGCGGCGGTAGTAGGGGATACGGTCGGCGATCCGTTAAAAGATACAGCGGGCCCGGCGCTCAATCCGATGATAAAAGTAGTCAACCTTGTTTCGGTAATAATCGCACCTATAATAGTGCAATACAATAAACTCGGCATAGGCGGCTGGGTAGTCGTTTCATTACTCTGCGCATCTTTGGTCTGGGCAATACTCAAGAGTAAACGCCCGGCACCGGAATTGGCGCCGACAAAGTAACTGTGATATAATGATCCCGATGGAAAACAACTGTCTATTAGCCTGTGTTTTCGTCCCTGTCATAGGAGCCTTCGCACTTCCTTTGATAGGGAGGGTATCCGAGCTTGCCAGGAACCTGACGGCTCTTGCGCTCGTTACGGTATCGCTTGTAACATCACTCTTTCTTGCGCCGGCAGCCATTGCCGGGCATGTGATAAGCGTAAGTTATAGCCTTCCTCTCGGGTTCAATTTCATCCTTACCGCGGACGCACTCGCCGTATTCATGGCCGCAGCTTCTTCGCTCGTCGGCGCCATAATAGTCCTGTACTCTTTCGGATACATCAGCCACTACAATAACCGCAATGAATATTACCTGATGGTAACGCTTTTCCTCGGTTCTATGATGGGGCTCGTCTATTCCGGCAACCTCATTTTCATGTATTTATTCTGGGAGATCACCGCCATAGCAAGCTGGCGCCTGATAGGATTTTTCCGGGAAAAGGAATACGTCCTGAAAGCGGACAAGGCATTTCTCGTAACGGTCTTCGGAGCTCTTGTAATGCTTTTGGGCTTCATCTATATCTATCAGGTCACGGGTTCTTTCGATCTTTCGGCGATAAAGGCCGCCTTTAAGAACAACGCAATACCCGATATAGCGGTAGCGTTGATACTCATAGGCATACTATCGAAATCGGCCACTCTGCCGTTCCACACATGGCTGCCGGACGCCGGCGTCGCGCCGTCACCGGTCACAGCGCTTCTGCATGCCGCAGTCCTCGTCAAAATAGGCGTATACGTCTTCGCAAGGCTCTTCATAGCTACGTTCACTTTGAGCCAGATATGGCATACGGTAGTGCCTGTCATAGCGGGCGTCAGCGCGCTCGTAGCGGCAGGGGCGGCGCTGGTCGAGACGGATATGAAGCGTATCATCGCGTATTCGACCGTAAGCCAGATAGGATTTATCCTTTTAGGTTTTGCCGTAAGTAACGAAGTGGGGGTAGTAGGGGCGCTTCTTTACATATTGATGCACGGGCTCGCTAAAGGCGGGCTATTTTTATGCGCAGGCATTGTCGAGCAGAATACAAAGACCAAAGATATAACAAAGATGGGCGGGCTCATCGCTACGATGCCGGTCACGGCCTTTTCATTCCTTGCGTGCGCGTTATCGGTAATGGGCGTACCGCCGTTCGGCGGTTTCTTCAGCAAATACCTCGTATTCTCGGGCGCGGCGACGAGCGGCAGTATTATGATAACGAGTATATTTTTATTCGGTGCCTTCCTGACGCTGATATATCTATTCAGGATATTCAATATGATATTCCTGGGCGATCCGCAAAAACCGCCCGCAAAAGAGGGTTCAGGCGTAATGGTGCTTTCTGTGGCGATGCTCGCGGTCCTTTCGATAGCAGGCGGGATATTGATCAAATATCCGTCGGATTTTGTCCAGACGGCGGTAAAACAGATGATGGGAATTTAACATGACGGCTAACGTAATATTTTATCCGATAATAGTCCCGCTCGTAACGGCGCTTGCGCTCTTGGTCACGCCTAAAAAGATGAAGTGGGGCAAGGAGATCGTCGCGATAGCCGGGACGGCCTTAAATCTGTTATTGGCCATAGCGCTATTTAAATCGAATATTTATTTCTCGGCCCCATGGTCGGGCTTCGGTATCGATTTTTCGCTCAAACTGTATCAATTCAGCTCATTCATCATCCTCGCCGCGGCAGGGTTCGCATTCTTAATAACTCTGTATTCTACGGCTTCATTATTCAATAAAGATTACGCGAAACCGTTTTATGTTTACCTTGCGCTGTCGCTTTTAATGGTGAACGGCGCCGTCCTGGCCGACAATCTCGTCCTGATGCTATTCTTCTGGGAAGGCTTACTCGTAACACTATTCGGCATGATCACGATAGGGAATAAGCATGCGTTCAAAACTGCCACAAAAGCGTTCATCATAGTAGGCATAAGCGATCTATTTATGATGGTCGGGATAGCGCTCGTGGCGTATCTTGGCGGGACGATAACGATATCGCAAATAAATCTGACGACCGCGGGACTGGGAGGGTTGGCATTCATCTTCCTTATAATAGGAGCCATATCGAAGGCCGGATCGATGCCTTTCCATAGCTGGATACCGGACGCGGCAATAGACGCTCCGCTTCCTTTCATGGCGATACTTCCTGCGTCATTGGAAAAATTGCTCGGCATATACTTTCTGGCGCGCATCTCGCTCGATATGTTCGAACTGAACGTCCATTCGTGGGCGAGCACAACCTTGATGGTAGTGGGCGCTATAACGATACTTCTTGCCGTAATGATGGCGCTCGTCCAGAAAGATTACAAGAGGCTATTGTCATATCACGCGATAAGCCAGGTAGGATATATGATATTGGGCATCGGCACGCTTGTGCCCGTCGGGATCGTGGGCGGTCTATTCCACATGATCAACCACGCGATGTATAAGAGCTGCCTATTCCTGACAGGCGGTTCGGTCGAGAAGCAGGCAGGCACAACCGACCTGGCAAAGCTGGGCGGGATCGCGAAGAGCATGCCCGTCACGTTCATCTGTTTTATAATAGCGGCCGCGTCCATATCGGGCGTGCCGCCTTTCAACGGTTTCTTCTCCAAAGAGCTCGTCTATGACGGGGCGCTGGAGCGCGGGATGATATTCTATGTCGCCGCTATATTGGGGTCGTTCCTTACAGCAGCGTCTTTCTTGAAACTCGGCCACGCCGCGTTTTTAGGCAAAAAGCAGGGTAATGCCGAGGTAAAAGAAGCTCCGATGAGGATGCTGATACCTATGATAACTATCGCGTCGTTGTGCGTACTGTTCGGGCTATGGAACGCGCTTCCTCTGAACAATCTTATTCAGCCTATACTTGGTAAAAGATTGGAAGGGCATAACTTCTCGGGCCTTCCGACAAATGCGCTATTGGTAATAGCTACGGTGGTGGTCCTGGCGCTGGCATTATTGAACCATATTTACGGAGTGAAGAAGACAGGTAAGGCGCTGAAAGCGACAGACCATATACGTTACGCGCCCTTACTCGGGCATCTTTACGACATGGCGGAGAAGAGATTCTTCGACCCTTACAACATAGGCCTGGACATAGTGAATTTTTTCGCGAAGATCGCGGCCTGGTTCGACAGGGCTATCGACTGGGTCTATAATATATTAGTCGTCAATGCCGCAAACTTGGTCACGGGCCTGATAAAGCGACTGCATACCGGGAATTATGGGTCATACATAATCTGGTCGCTGGCAAGCGCGGCCGTTATATTAATATTTTTGATAAGAGCCATCTAATATCGAAAGGAAATTTAAGTGCCGTCTTTAATGATCTTGATACCGCTATTCGGGGTGATAATATTAAACCTCGTATTCGCCGTGAACAGCCGGATGAAAAAGGCCGCGTTCTGGCTTGCGCTGGCAATATTCTCTCTGCAGGTCGTTGTCGCCGTATTCCACCACCCGGCGCTATGGAACGATTCGCTGGGCCGCATCGATTCGTTCTTAAATGTAAGCTTTTTCGTCGATCACCTGAGCTTTATAATGTTCATCTGCATAGGCATGGTATCGATAGCCAGCCTTTTTGTAGCGCGTTACGGAATGAAAGATGAGGACGATATCTTTAAATTCATAAACCTGCTCATTATGGCGTCGATAGGGATGAGCGGCATCGTAATGGTAAAAGACATATTCTCGCTTTACGTATTCATGGAAATAACGGCGGTATCGTCATTTCTTTTAATAGCGTTCCCCAGGTCCCTGGAATCCCTTGAAGGTTCGTTCAAGTACCTTATCCTTTCGTCTATAGCGACCGTACTGATGCTCACATCCATAGGTATATTGTTCCTTGCGGCGGGCGGCACAGACTTTGACGCTATCGCCGCTGCGATAGGGGCATCCTACGAGAACGCGCTTGTGCTTGCGGCGATAGGGCTGTTTATTTGCGGCCTATTCATAAAAGGCGGGCTCGTCCCGTTCCATGGATGGCTGCCGGACGCGTATACCGCGGCGCCGGCGCCGGTATCGGTGCTTTTAGCCGGCGTCGTTACGAAATCCGCCGGTATCTACACGATGATACGCATCACAACCTCGCTCCTGCCGCACTACCAGAGCGTAAATAATATTCTCATGCTGGTCGGGACGATATCCATATTCGCGGGAGCGCTGGCGGCGATAGGCCAGGATAACTTTAAACGCATGCTCGCGTACTCAAGCATAAGCCAGATGGGCTATATCATCCTCGGCCTCGGGACAGGCACGATCCTCGGGATCGCCGGCGCGGTATTCCATCTTTTGAATCACTCGATATTTAAATCGCTTCTCTTTGTGAATTCAGCCGCTGTGGAAAAAGAGATCGGCACCAGCGACATGAATAGGATGGGCGGGATATCGCAGAAGATGCCTGTGACCGGCACGACTTCGGTCATCGCATTCCTTTCAACGTGCGGCATACCGCCGCTGTCCGGTTTCTGGTCAAAGGTAATAATAGTAATAGCGTTGTGGCAGGCAGGCCAATACGCTTACGCCTCGCTTGCGATAATAGCTAGCATCATAACTCTGGCCTATTTTCTTTCTATGCAGCGCCGGGTATTTTTCGGCAAATTGCGAGCAGGCCTTGAAAATCTTAAGGATGCGGAGGGCGGGGTGCTGACGGTGTCGGTGGTTTTAGCGGCGCTTACTATAGGCATAGGCATATTCTTCCCGTTCGTTTTTAACACATTGATACTGCCCGTAAAGGAAATACTGGTAAGGTAAATATGACGATTATTAATATAGACAATGCGCTTTTGATAGTTACGGCCATAGCGGCCATCTGGACCGTAATGGGCAGGAGCCTCCTGAAAGCGACGATAGGCCTCGCCGTGACAAGCGCGGCGATATCGGTAATTATATTCAGGCTCGAGAGCCCGCTCGCGGCCGTATTCGAGCTTTCGGTCTGCGCAGGCCTTATAACGGCGGTGTTTGTCAGCGCCATAAGCCTCACAAAACCATTGACGCACAAAGAGATACTGTACGCCTCAAAGGACAGGATGAAGCGGTATATTTATCTTCCAGTGATCCTTTTGGTATTAGGCGCGGCTTTGGCATTTGTCAAAATATGGCCGGGGCTGGTCATTGCGGCGCCGGCAGCGGCCTCACAGCCGGAAGCCCGATCATTACTGTGGGACTTCAGGCGTTTGGATATACTGGGGCAAGTTATAATTTTATTGGCAGGAGCTTTCGGCATAGTGTTATTATTCGGGGAGAAGAAGAACAAATGATCGCCTTCCTTATTCTTTTACTGTTAATATGCGGGGCTTATTGCATAGTCGTCACGCGAAGCATGATACGCGCCATAATCGGGATAGAACTTTTGATAAAGGCCGTTACGCTTCTTATAATAGCGGCGGGCAATATGACCGGCAGGACCGCGACCGCGCAAAGCCTGGCGATCACAATAATCATCATCGAAGTAGTAGTGGCGGCTACGGCTGCCGGCATCGCGTTATGGGTATTCAAACGGACCGGCACGCTGGATGTACGGAATTTAAGGAATCTCAAAGGTTAAGGACGATAAATGGATAATATTTTACTGTCTCCTCCGCTGGCTTTTCTGGTAGTCCTGGCAGCCATGCTGGTATTTTCGAGGCTTTTATCTGCTCTTGCATGTAAACCGAAAACTCACGGCGAAGGGGAAGGCAAATCGTACGCATGCGGGGAAGAGGCCCCTACGGGTTTGGTCCAGCCCGATTACAGCCAGTTCTTTCCGTTCGCGTTCTTCTTCACGCTTTTACACGTATTTACGCTGACTATCGCGACGGTTCCCGCGCTCACAGGCGGATCGTTCATCGTAGCGGTAATTTATATATTGACCGCGATAACCGGCATGGTAATTCTTTTCAGGAGATAGGATATGGGTTTGGTCCATAAGATAGTTACATGGTCGAGAATAAAATCCCCGTGGATAATACACTTTAACACGGGCGCATGCAATGCCTGCGATATAGAAATAGTCGCGGCGCTCACCCCGCGTTACGATATCGAGCGCTTCGGTATACAGCTCAAAGGTACACCGCGCCACGCCGATGTGCTCGTCTGCTCTGGCCCGGTGACGAAGCAGATAAAATGCAGGCTGAAGAGGATCTACGACCAGATGCCGGAGCCGAAATTCGTCGTAGCGGTGGGGACGTGCGCGTGTTCGGGCGGCGTTTTCGACGGCTGTTACAACGTGGAGTCTGGCATTGATAAAGTGATACCCGTTTCCGCGTATATACCCGGATGCCCCGCGAGCCCCAAGGCGATAATAGACGGCGTAGTGAAATTACTGACCGGCCTCGAAGCGAAGGAAGCGAAAGCGAAATGACGAAAACAAAAGAAGAGAGCCTGCAGGGCGAGTTGATAAAAAATTTCCGGTTTCTCGACGGTAAAATAACCGTGAGCCGGCCGCGGCGCATGTCCGCGGAAGTGCCCCCGGCGAATTTCCGGGAAGTTTTAGAGTATGCTGTCGATAAATTGTCGTTTACCATGCTATGCGCCATAACCGGCCTGGACGAAACGGCAAACCTGGCATTTATATATCACATAGCCAGGGAAGATGGTATCATATTGAATATAAAAGTGGCGGTCGACAGAAATAACCCTGCCATCGAAACCATAACCGGTCTTTTCCCCGGCGCGGATGTTTATGAACGCGAGCTGGTCGATCTTCTCGGCGCGAAAGTCGAGGGATTGGCTAAAGGGTCGAGATACCCCCTCACGGACGATTGGCCGGCCGGCGAATATCCTCTTCGGAAAGACTGGAAGAAGAACGACACAAAAGAGGTGACTAATGCATAAAGTGGTTATCCCTATAGGACCGCAGCATCCGGCGCTGAAAGAGCCCGAAAGCTTCAGCGTTACTTTAAGCGGCGAAAAGATAATGAAGTTCTCGGCAAGGCTCGGCTACAACCACCGGGGTATAGAAAAGGCCTGTGAAGAGAGGACCTACGTGCAGGACGTCTATCTGACCGAGCGTATCTGCGGCATCTGCTCGCATTCACATTCCACATGTTTCACCCAGGCGGTGGAAGAGATCGCCAAAGTGGACGTGCCGAAACGCGCCCTCTATATACGCACGCTCGTCGGAGAACTCGAAAGGATACACAGCCATCTATTATGGCTCGGCGTCGCCGGCCACGAAGTAGGCTTCGATACTCTTCTTATGTATACCTGGCGCGACCGCGAAGTGGTCATGGATATACTTGCCATGCTCACGGGAAACCGCGTCAACTACGGCATAAATATGATAGGCGGGGTCAGGCGCGACGTGAGCGCAGAACAAGCCAAAGCGATACTGAAGGCAATGGATACCCTCGAGGAACGCACAAAATATTACATCCAGGTCGCCACGCAGGAGACTACGCTTATCCAGAGGCTGTCCGGGGTGGGGATACTGTCGCATAAGGACGCGCTTAAGCTGGGCGCTGTCGGGCCCACTGCACGCGCCTCCGGCGTAAACAGGGACGTCAGACGGGACGATCCGTATGCCGCTTATTCGGAAGTGAAGTTCAAGGTCATTACAGACGATCACAACGACGTTTACGGACGGACGCTTGTGCGCATGGGCGAACTTTTGGAATCCTACAGCATAATACGCCAGATAGTAAAAAAGATGCCCGAGGGCCCCATAATCACAAAAGTCCCGCGGAAGATCCCCGCCGGAGAAGCGACTTCGAGATACGAAGCGCCGCGCGGCGAAGATATGCATTACGTGAAGGCGAACGGCACCGAAAAGCCCGAAAGAGTAAAGGTGCGCGCCCCGACCCTGGCAAATATACAGACCGTCGCGAAGATGCTCGAAGACAGACAGCTTGCGGACCTGCCGATAGTCATAGCCGCCATAGATCCTTGCTTCTCCTGCACGGACCGGCTGACAGGCATACGGCAAACCGGAAAACGTAAAAAGAACGTGCTGAAGTGGGAAGAGCTGCATACTTACAGTATCACTTTCTACAAAGAACACGGGATAGATTTTACCGACCTGAACAAAAAAATGGCAAAGGCGCTGAAATGATGGGATTGTTTTACATGCTGGTCTTCCCGGGATTCATATTCTTGAGCGTATTCGGCATGGCAGCCGAATATTGCGACAGGAAGCTTTACGCGAGACTGCAGAACAGGGTAGGCCCTCCGTGGTTTCAGCCTTTGGCGGACTTCATAAAACTGGTGTCCAAGGAAGAGATAATACCCGAGGAAGCGAACCCTTCGATGTTCAAGATCATGCCCGTACTCGCCCTGACCGCGACGATCACAGCATTTTTCTACATACCGGCCTGGGGTTATAAAGCGTTATATTCTTTCAACGGCGACCTTATAGTCGTTCTGTATCTTCTGACAATACCTACGCTGACATTCTTCCTCGGAGGGTGGTATTCGACTTCACTGTATTCGAAGATCGGCGCGGTAAGAGCGCTCACCCAGTTATTCGCTTACGAAGTCCCGCTCCTCATGAGTATCCTGGCCCCGGCGCTTCTGGCAAATTCCTGGTCGCTGAGCGAGATCGCAAAATTTTACGCCCAGCACCCGGTATATTGGTTCTTCAACCTGCTTGGCTTCGCCATATCGATGATATCGCTGCTCGGCAAACTCGAAAAAGTCCCGTTCGACATACCCGAAGCGGAGACGGAGATAGTGGGCGGCACTTTTACCGAATACGGCGGGAAACTGTTGGGGCTATTCAGGCTCGGCATAGACATAGAGGCGATCGTGGGCTCCGCGCTTTTAGCGGCCGTATTCCTGCCGTTCGGCCTGGGATTACCGCCGGTAGCGGGATTCCTACTGTTCGTCCTTAAGGTTATGGGCGTCATCTGCACGTTATCGATACTGCGAACGATCTTCGCGCGCTTACGCATAGACCAGATGATGGCTTTCTGCTGGAAGGTCCTGGCGCCCCTGGCTTTTGTGCAGTTATTTATCGATCTCATATTAAAATGGATACCGCTCAAATGATCCGCCCCGGGAAAATGTTAAAACAGGTGCTCGATTCGATCTTTAGGAAACCCGCTACAACGAATTATCCCTTCACAAAGGCCGTAATGCCGGATAAATTCAGGGGAAAGATAATATTTCACCCGGAAAAGTGCATAGGCTGTAAGATGTGCATGCGCGATTGCCCGGCGGGCGCCATCCAGATCCGGAAGATAGGAGATAAAAAATTCGAATGCGAGATCGATCTGGGCAAATGTATTTATTGCGCCCAGTGCGTAGACTCCTGCTTGAAGAAAGCGCTCGAAACGACAAAAGAATTCGAGCTCGCGGCCCTGGAAAGGAATAAGCTTAAGGTAACTTACCATGCCGACACTGGAGAAGTATCTAAAGAATAGGTTCGCGAATGCTAAAAAGATCGCTCTTCTTGCTATCGGCTCGGAGCTCAGGGGAGATGACGCGGCCGGCCTCCTTGTCGCTGATAACGTAAAGAAACTGCTCAAAACCTCAAACCGTAGATTCAAGATATTCAACGGCGCGACGGCGCCGGAAAACCTCACGGGCGACATCAAACGGTTCAACCCATCCCATATACTTTTACTCGACAGCGTAGACTTTAAAGATAAACCCGGTTCGATCATAGTCTTAAACCCCCGCGACATAGGCGACGGGGTGTCATTCTCTACCCATAAGATGCCGGCCAAAATCCTGATGCGCTATTTTTATGAGTCTATCGATTGCGATCCCATATTGATAGGCATCCAGCCGCTTTCAATAAATTTCGGAGCAAAACCGTCCGGGGCTGTGGTCAGCTCGGCCAAAGAGGCGGCGGCCGCGATCGTAAAGTCATTGAAGGCTTTGCCGAAGCAAGGATGAAAATTGACAAAAGCTTATAAGTGGATTAAAATAGGTGGATTATTATCATTTATCCCGATAGCCATGGCCGTGGGCCCTCTGGCGGGGTATTTTGCCGCAGATTACCTTGAAAAGAAGTTCAATTTTCCCGGTTTCACTTCGGCTATATTCATAATAATAGGTTTTACCGCGAGCACCATAGAGACCGTGAAGATAATACGCCTGGCGCTCAAGACAGAGAAAGAGATGGATGGAAAACACGTTTAGGTGGGTCTTAGGGTTCGGTATAGGCGCGGCGTGGTCGTGCGCAAATTTATATTTTACGACAAATATATTAAAGATAAGCGTACTCAAAAAAGAGCGGGCAAAATTAACGGCGCTTCTGCTTCTTAAATTCCCGGTCCTTTACCTGGCAGGCCTTCTTATATTACTCTCGAAAGTCTTCCCGGTCGCGAGCCTTTTGACCGGACTTACGATCGTTATAATAATAGCGGGGATACGAAGATTATGGCCGAAACAGGCGTAGCAAAAACTCCGGAACTCCCGAATCTGGTAACGATCCTGGCGGAGAAATTCCACGGCAGCCCGTTCGCGTCATTTTTGATCGCGTGGGAAAACGTGATATTCTCTTTGATAATAATCGCCGCTATAGCGATCACGGCATACGCGGCATCCCGCAAAACAGCGCTCATACCCGGCCGCCTGCAGAGCCTGTTCGAAATGTTCGTCGGCGGCGTGGACGATTTCGTTTGCGGCATCATAGGGCACGACGGCAGAAAATACGTTCCTTTCATAGGCACGCTATTCATATATATTTTATGCATGAACTTGTCTGGGCTCGTCCCGTTCATAAAAGCGCCTTCGGCGAGCTGGTCGACGACGCTGGCGCTCGCGATATGCGTATCGGTTTATACGCTATACGCGGGTTTTTCGTCGATGGGATTCGTGGGTTTTGTCGACCACCTGGCGGGCAGGCCGCGCGGAATAGTCGCTTTCCTGGTCTTTATACCGGTAATGATGTTTTTCCTGGAAATGGTTTCTCTTTTATTCGTACGGCCCTTAAGCCTGTCACTTCGTCTTCGAAGCAATATATGGGGGGACGATATGCTTCTTGCCGTATTCGCGAGTTTTGGGCTGAAAGGGCTGGCGCTCCTTATATTCAATTCGATAATGGCGATAGTGGTTTCTATAGTGCAGACGCTCGTATTTTGTCTTTTGACGACGATATATTTTACGCTGATATTGAGTCACGAAGAAGAAAGTACGGCTAAATAAAAAGGGGGTATTATGGATTTCAGATCGATGCTTGCAATAGGATTGCCGCTCGGGCTCGGTATCGCGGCTTTCGGATCGGCAATGGGGCTGGGAAAAGCGGTAGCGGCGGCAATGGACGCCACGGGACGCCAGCCTGAAGCTGCGACGAAGATATTGATCAATATGGCCACCGGATGCGCGTTCATAGAAGCGCTGACCATATACGCGCTCGTATTCGTTTTCGGCCTTGCCGGAAAGATCTAAAACTCCGCTGACAGGTAAAAAATGGAACTACTGAAACTCTTAAGCGCAAATGAAATAGTCGCGCAGGTAATAACATTCCTGCTCTTGCTGTTTTTGATGAAACGGTTCGCGTGGAAACCGTTCCTCAAGACGCTCGATACCAGAAAAGAGCGCATCGCTTCGGAGCTCAAAAGGATAGAGGCCGCTAAAGCCGAGGTGAATGGCCTTAAAACCGATTACGAATCTAGGCTCGCTTCCATCGAGGCCGAAGCAAAAAACAGGATCCGCGCCGCTGTCGAAGAGGGCAGGAAGTCTGCCGAAGATATCCGCCGGCTCGCCAGGGAAGACGGCGAGAGGATATTCGCAAAAGCCCAGGAGAGCATAAAGGCGGAGGTAGCGAAGGCCGAGGAAGCGCTTAAGGATAAGATAGTCAACCTGACGATAGACGTGGCATCCAAGGTAGTGCAGGAACGGCTGACCGAAGAAGACGACAGGGCAATAGTGGAAACGTTCATTAAAGAGATGGAAAAGAAATAATGGATCGCGACATACTGGCCAAACGATACGGCGACGCGTACATGGCCTTCGTAAAAGAAGGGTGCGGGCTGGAGAAAGGCGTTACCGACCTGCATAACGTGAAACGCATACTGCTCGACAACCCGGAGCTCAACGGATTTTTGCTGACGCCCGGCATAGATAAGCAGGAGAAGTTCCAGGTGCTCGAGAATGTCGTCCGGAACGGGTTCTCGGAAGAAGTCATATATTTCCTGCGGCTTCTCATAGATAAAGGGCGGTTCGATAAATTCAGCGATATGGCCAATTACGTCAGGATCATTTATTCCCACGGCATCGAAGCCGACGCGCTCCTTAAGGTAAGTTATCCTCTCGGAACGGATACGATCAGGCGGATCAAAAGCGGAATAGAAAATAAGTTAAATAAAAAATTACACTTGTATATAGAGCTGGATTCGGACCTTCTCGGCGGTGTTTACCTGAAGATCGAAAATATACTTATCGACGGATCGGTAAGAAAACGCCTTGAAGATATGAGATCGAAACTTTTGGCAATGAAGGTGGTATATGGCAATTAGACCCGAGGAAGTAACCTCTATAATAAAGAAGGAGCTGGAGAAATACAGGACGCGCCTGCGCGTCGAATCCATAGGAACGGTCCTGCAGGTAGGCGACGGCATCGCGCTTGTATATGGCTTAGATGACGTAATGGTAGGCGAACTGGTCCAGTTCCCGGGCAATATAATGGGCATAGTCCTGAACTTGGAAGAGGACAAGGTCGGCATAGTCATCCTCGGCTCGGAGAAGAACATCCGGGAAGGCGATATAGTCAAAAGGACGGGGAAGATAGCTCAAGTCCCCGTAGGCAAAGCGCTCCTCGGCAGGGTCATAAACGCACTGGGTATGCCGATAGACGGCAAAGGGCCCATAGCGACCAATAAATACCGGCCCATCGAATCGCCCGCGCCGACCATCGTACAGCGCCAGCCCGTCAAAGAACCGCTGCAGACGGGCATCAAAGCGATCGACTCTATGATACCGATAGGGCGCGGACAAAGAGAGCTGATAATAGCAGACAGACAGACCGGCAAGACCGCCATTGCCATAGATACGATAATAAACCAAAAAGGCAAAGGCGTCTATTGCATATATGTAGCGATAGGCCAGAAGATGTCCAGCGTCGTTGCCATAAGCGAAGTGCTGGAAAAAGCGGGGGCAATGGAATACACGATAATAGTAAGCGCGTCTTCCAGGGCGACTGCATCCATGCAATATATAGCTCCATACGCCGGATGCGCGATAGCCGAAGAGTTCATGTATGCCGGCAAACACGTCTATGTAGTCTACGACGACCTGTCGAAACACGCCCAGGCTTACAGGCAGTTGTCGCTTCTTTTACGCAGGCCGCCGGGCAGGGAAGCATACCCGGGAGATATCTTCTACCTGCATTCAAGGCTCCTGGAACGGTCGGCTAAGCTAACCGATGAGCTGGGCGGCGGATCGCTCACTGCTATACCTGTCATCGAGACACAGGCAGGAGACCTTACGAGTTACATACCCACGAACCTTATATCGATAACCGACGGCCAGATATACCTCGAGACGGACCTCTTCTATTCCGGCGTGAGGCCGGCCATCAACGTCGGCCTTTCGGTGTCGCGAGTGGGCGGCAGCGCCCAGACGAAAGCAATGAAACAGGTCGCCGGCAGGCTGCGCATAGACCTCGCCCAGTACAGGGAGCTCGTGGCATTCACCCGGTTCGGCACAGAACTCGATAAAGCGACGCAGGCGCAGCTGACGCGCGGGGCGCATATGGTAGAGATACTCAAACAGCCTCAATACTCACCGCTCCCTATGGCAAAACAGGTAATGATAATCTATGCGGGAACGAACGGGTACCTTGACGACCTGCCTATCCCGGCCGTCTTAAGATTCGAATCGGAATTCTTCGTTTTTATCGATGCCAAATATTCCGACCTTGAAAAAGAGATCGAGGAAAAGGGCGCGCTCGACGACGCTCTAAAAGCAAAGCTCGACAACGCGATCTCAACATTCAAAAGAAAATTTAAGGAAACCCATAAAGTATGATACAAAGTTTCAGGCAGTTAAAAGACAGGATAAAGTCGATCGAAAGCACGCGCAAGATAACGCGCGCCATGGAAATGGTCTCTGCCGCGAAACTTAATAAGGTAAAAAGCGCGTTTTTTTCTTCGAAGAATTATTTCGCGCGTACGGAACGTATATTATTCGATCTGTTATCCGACCTCGAACCCGCGGACCATCCGCTGCTTGAAAAAAGGAAGGCCAAGAACGCGATAGCTCTGGCGGTCATCGCGTCCGACACCGGTTTATGCAGCACGTATAACAACAACGTCATAAAGCTCGCCAAAGATTTTGCCGACCGGTTCGATAGAGAGCGCGTAAAAATAATAGCCGTCGGGAAAGAGGCTTTTTCGTATTTCAAAAAAGAAAATTACGGGATAAATAATTTTTACTTGGGCATGCGGGGTAAGTTTTCCGAAGAGATCGCCGCAGACATGACCGGCACGCTTGTAAAATTGTTCACAGGCGGCGAGGCTGATGAAATTTATATTGCCTATACTCATTTCAGCCCCAACCTGCGCCACAAGCCTGTCGTAGAAAAATTCCTGGATATCGAATACGCTCATAAGGAAAAACGGCACTACATCCTGGAACCGGATAAAGAAGCCATATTAAATGAACTTATATCGAAATATCTGGCGGATAAGATACGGGTAATATTACTCGATTCGTTCACAACCGAGCATTCCGCGCGCATGCTCGCTATGAAGCTCGCTACGGATAATGCCAACGAGCTCATAGATACATTAACGCTTTTGAAGAACAAGGCCAGGCAGGCGGCTATAACAAAGGAAGTCCTTGAAATAGCCAATTCCGCCGAGGCCCTTAGAGGTTAAATCATGGCAGACGGTGAAATTTTACAGGTCATAGGCCCGGTAGTCGACGTCAGGTTTCCGGAAGGGGAAGTGCCGGAAATATTGAACGCGATAAAGATCACGGACAAGTCCCGCGAAATAGACTTGACGCTCGAGGTCGAACAGCTTATAGGCAATAATACAGCCCGGTGCATGGCGCTGGGGGTCACGGAAGGCCTGGTCCGCGGGATGAAAGCGACAGATACGGGAACGCCGATCAGCGTGCCCGTAGGCGAACAAACTCTGGGCAGGATATTTAATCTATTGGGCGAGCCTATAGATGATAAAGGTTCCGTTAACGATCCGAAAAAGCGCGCTTCCATACATAAACAGCCTCCTTCTTTCGAAGAGCAGATCCCGGTCCACATAATGCTGGAAACGGGCCTCAAAGTCATAGATCTTTTAGCCCCGTACCCGAAAGGCGGCAAGATAGGGCTATTCGGAGGCGCGGGCGTAGGTAAGACGGTTATAGTAATGGAGCTTATCAGGACCATAGCCACCCAGCACGGCGGAGTATCCGTATTCGGCGGGGTCGGGGAAAGAACCAGGGAAGGTAACGAGCTGTACCTTGACCTGACAAAGTCGGGCGTCATAAAAAAGACGGCTCTCGTATTCGGCGAAATGAACGAATCGCCGGGCGCGAGATTCCGCGTAGGTCTCTCGGCATTAACTATGGCAGAGTATTTCAGGGACGATCAGGGCATGGACGTCCTGCTCTTCATCGACAACATATTCAGGTTCGTCCAGGCGGGCAGCGAAGTATCGACTCTCCTCGGGAGAATGCCGTCTGCGGTAGGCTACCAGCCGTCCCTCGGCACCGAAATGGCGCAGTTGCAGGAACGCATAGTATCGACGAGGCGCGGCTCGATCACTTCTGTCCAGGCCATATACGTTCCGGCCGACGACATAACAGACCCTGCTCCCGCGACGACATTCCAGCACCTCGACGCTAAAATGGTGCTCTCCAGGCAGATATCGGAGCTCGGTATATACCCGGCCGTCGATCCTCTCGACTCGACTTCACGCATAATGGAGCCGAAGATACTGGGCGAGGAGCACTATAACACGGCCATAAACGTCCAGAAGGTCCTGCAGAGATATAAAGACCTGCGCGACATCATCGCGATCCTCGGCATAGACGAACTCTCCGACGACGATAAACTTATCGTCTCGCGCGCACGTAAGATCCAGAGATTCCTTTCACAGCCTTTCTTCGTGGCCGAACAATTTACAGGGATAAAGGGAAAGTACGTGAAGCTCGCCGATACGATCAAGGGCTTCACTATGATCCTCGAAGGGAAACTCGACTATCTTCCCGAACAGGCCTTCTTCATGGTTGGCCCCATAGAGGAAGCTATCGAAAAGGGCGAGAAGATATTAAAAGGAGAGGTGAAATAACTTGGCCTCATCGTTCCGTCTGAACATAACCATACCGGACAAGGTCGTTTTCGACGGGGAAGCGTCGAGCTTAGTGGTGCCGGCCGAGAAAGGCTACCTCGGCGTCCTGGCACACCACGCCCCGATAATAGCAAGATTGAAGCCGGGGAAGATAACGCTGCAGAGCCCCGACGGCAAGACATCGGCCTTCGATCTCAAGACGAACGGCTTTCTCGAATTCTCCGAGAACAGGGCTACCCTGCTGCTCGATTCCCTCGATATCCAGTCATAATTTTTTTATTATAAACCACCTAAAACAAAAGGACACTATATGCAATATACTAGGGGAGAGATCGGCAGGGTATTTTTGCTTAAATTCAAGGACGACGACATCCTCACGGATGAACTCGCAGGATTTGCCAAAAAAGAGAAGCTGAAAGCCGCTACACTCGTTTTTCTGGGAGCGCTGAAAAAAGGCGACCTGGTGACGGGGCCGAAAAAACCGGTAATACCTCCGGAGCCGAACTGGGTAAGTTTCAAAGACGCCTGGGAGGTGATGGGTATCGGCAGTATATTCACGAATAAGAAAGGCCCGCAGATACACATCCATACCGCGATGGGTAAAAAGATGAATACCCTGATCGGCTGCGTCAGAAAAAAGTCCAAAGTCTTCCTGGTCATAGAGGCGGTCGTATTCGAATTGAAAGGCGTGAAAGCAACCAAAGATATAGACCCTGCGACGGGACTTAACCTTTTAAAAATATTAAAATGAAACCTCCGAAATACAAACTCATCATATTCGATATCGACGGGACGATAACACGGCACATAAGCTCCTGGAGGTATATCCACGAAAAGCTCGGCCTATGGCAAAAACGCGCGTTCGCCTACCAGGAACGGTTTTTCGCCGGCCGCATAAGTTACCGCAAGTTTTGCGAACTTGACGCCGCCCACTGGAAGGGGATGCCCGAAAAAAAGATACGCGCGATATTTAAAGACGTGCGCTATTCAAGAAATGCCGTGCCCGTCATAAAGAAACTTAAAAAAATGGGTTTCAAGCTTGCGGCCGTTTCTACAGGGCTTCAATTCATGCCCGACAGGATACTGAAAGAGCTTAAATTCGATTACGCGCTCTCCAACAGGCTTGCCTCCAGGGCCGGCCGGCTGACAGGCGGAGTAATAATAAAGATAGCCCACGGCGCAAAGCACAAGACCTTAAGCGCCATATTTAAACGTTTCAACGTTAAGCCGCATGAAGTGATCTGCGTCGGGGACAGTGAAGGGGACATACCTTTGGCAAAAGAATGCGGCTATTCGATCGCATTCAACTCTTCCTCGAAAGAGTTGTCGAAAATTTCCGACTATAACTGCAGGGCCCTGGATTTTAACGAAGTCTTCAAAAAGATCGCGGCGATAACCGATGACCGATAAATTCCTGCCGATGACACGTGAAGATATGCGCTCGCGCGGCTGGAGCGAGCCGGACGTCATCATAGTAACGGGCGACGCCTATGTCGACCACCCGTCATACGGAGCGGCCATAATGGGGCGCGTCCTCGAGGCTGACGGATTCAAGGTCGGCATTATTCCTCAACCCGCCTGGACAAGCGCCAAAGATTTTACCGCATTAGGCCGGCCGAAATTGTTTTTCGGGGTGACTGCCGGCAACCTCGATTCTATGCTCGCCAATTACACCTCAAACAGGAACCGCAGGCGCGAAGACGAATATTCGCCGGGCGGGAAAACCGGCGCGAGGCCGGACAGGGCTACGATAATATACACGAACAGGATCAAAGAAGCGTTCCCCGGCGTAGGCGTCGTAATAGGCGGCCTCGAAGCAAGCCTCAGGCGGCTTGCGCATTACGATTACTGGTCCGACAAGGTCCGCAAATCCATACTTCTGGATTCAAAAGCCGATATCCTCATATACGGTATGGGCGAGCGGCAGATAGTCGAAATTGCCAGACGTTTAAGATCGGGTGAAGACATAAAAAAAATAGATAATGTCAAAGGAACTGTGATAGCCCGCTCAAATGCCGATAACACCGGCGAGCATATTATCATCCCGTCCTTCGAAGATGTTTCAAAAGATAAAGATAAATTTAACACGGCCTTTAAGGCGGTCTACGAAGAGGCCGATCCCCGGCGCGGCAGGACGATAATCCAGCCCCACGATAACAGGTTCGTGATACAGCTTCCTCCGGCGCTGCCGCTCACTGCGAATGAACTCGATAAAATTTACAGCCTCGATTACGCGAGGAACTGGCATCCTAAATATGATAAAGAAGGCGGCGTCCCCGGTTTCGAAATGATACGCTTTTCTATAACATCCCATCGCGGCTGTTTAGGCGCATGCAATTTCTGCTCGCTCTACCTGCACCAGGGCAGGATCGTCCAATCACGCAGTCCCGCATCCATAGTAGCCGAGGCCGAAAAATTGAGCCGGCGGCCCGATTTTAAAGGCACGATCACCGATATAGGCGGCCCGACGGCAAATATGTTCCTCGCCGTATGTAAGGAATGGGAAACGAAAGGCGCCTGCAAAACAAAACAGTGCCTTATACCTTCGAAATGCAAGAACCTTCTGGTAGATCACAAAGACACTATAAAAATGTGGGAACGCGTAAGAAAACTTCCTAAAGTCAAACACCTGTTCATAGGAAGCGGCTTAAGATACGATCTTTTAGCCGATAAAGGCGCGGAAGAATATTTAAAGGAATTGTGCAGATGTCACATAAGCGGGCGTTTAAAAGTCGCCCCGGAACATACCGAAGAAGCGGTGCTTAAACTGATGAATAAACCGCCGTTCGATATATATGAGGAATTCACCAAGAAATTCGAAGCGGCGAACCGCGCGATAGGCAAACGTCAATTCCTGGTAAATTACATCGTAAGCGGCCACCCCGGCTGCACGCTCGAAGATTCCCTGAGCATGTCGCTAAAATTTGCAAAGAAACATATACACCCGGAACAGATACAGGATTACATACCCTTGCCCATGACGATGTCCGGCAGCATGTATTACACAGAAAAAGACCCCCTGACGGGTAAAAAGATATACGTCGCTAAAGGCCTGCGCGAGCGAAAACTTCACAGGGCGCTCATCCAGTATGACAACCCGGACAATAAACGCTACGTGATCGAAGCGCTGAAAAAGCTCGGCCGGATGGACCTTGCAAAAACATTTTTTAACAGGAAAAGAACTTATGGGAAATAAAACTTTACGGCTCCTCCTCGCTGATCGAAAAGGGCGGATCTTCGAGCATGCGAGCCTTGAGCCTGCCGGAATGAAAGCCGGGAAATTTTTCAGGCTTGGCGAAGAAGACCTGATAAAGGTGCCGGCGGGAAGCCAGCTATTCAGGCTGCCCGACAGAAAGCCTGTAGGCTACGATCCCTGGACGGGCTGCTTCATCACCATCGACAATGCCTTTGCCGTAGCCGCATTTGCCTCGCCCGGCCACACGCTCACTCACAACACTGCCTATACCGAAGACGGCCCGGCAGGACCGTTACCGTTATTTTCATACGGCGCATGCGCAAGTTATAACGGCAATACTTATGTCACGGCTATACAGGTCGATAAAGACAAGCGGCACGATACGACATTGACCGATCCCGCCCGGGTCAGAAAGAATATTTCAAAATTCAAAAAACTTTTCCGCAAAAACAGGCTCATAGGACATCTGGCGATTTGCGCTACCGAATACGGCTGCCCGAACGCGCAAAATTTCTTTTTGTCCAGATACGAGGCGCCGCTGCCGACGTCGCCTTCATGCAACGCGGGATGCGCGGGGTGTATTTCCTATCAGGGCGGTAA
This sequence comes from Candidatus Omnitrophota bacterium, assembly GCA_028715345.1. GTDB lineage: Bacteria > Omnitrophota > Gorgyraeia > 2-01-FULL-45-10 > 2-01-FULL-45-10 > FEN-1322. The sequence continues at coordinate 45,203 of JAQUSB010000002.1, forward strand.
AATAAAATGCAGCCAGCCCAGGATAAAATTCGTCCCGTCCAAAGAAGAGATCACGGAGATAGCGTTATACCACATCGCGAATGTCAAGGATGCGATAGTGAGTTTCGGACAAGGCTGCGAAGGAGAGCCGCTCTTACAGGCAGAATTGATAGAAGATTCTATAAAGATGATACGCAGGCAGACAAACCGTGGGACCATAAACCTGAATACGAACGGCAGTAAACCCGAAGCCGTATCGAAACTTTTCGACTCCGGGCTCGACACAATAAGGATAAGCCTGAACAGCGCAAGAGAGAATTATTACTCGCTTTATTATCGCCCACGCGGGTATTCGTTCAGGGATGTGCTCACGTCTATAACCGTATCGAAAAAGAAGGGCCTTTTCGTTTCGCTGAATTACCTGACTATGCCGGGCTTTACCGATTCTAAGGCCGAAATGGATGCCCTGATGGAACTTCTGGCGAAAACAGGCGTCGATATGATCCAGTGGAGAAACCTCAACTACGATCCTATGCGATATTTTAAATTACTGGATGTCGCGGCAGGGGAAATGGCAGGCATAGCGCAGGAGATCGACCTGTTAAAGGAACGCTTCCCGCGCCTTCGCATGGGATATTTTAACCCTCGCGCAGCTGCTTCTCGGCGTCGATGATATCGCGGTTTATCATGCGGATCGTATTTTTTATCCGCCCGGCGAGAACGGGGGAAATAGGCGCATCGCTTATCTCGCGTAATATCTGTATCGCCATCCTGAAATAACGTATCACTTCGCCTTCATCCGTATCCGTAAGATCCAGTATCTTCTCGAACTTCATCCCGTGCATCCAGCCCTCTATGGCTTTGGCCAGGTTAAAATGCGGAGCCTTGCAGTAAGGGTGTATCCCGAGCCTCGACTCTTTACGCACGATACTGTCGTGCAGGCTGGTAGAGACGGACTTCATATATTGGACGTTCTTCGAAAGGCCGACCACGACCTGTCCTTTTCGCGGCTCGAATACCGTCGCGACCGCGAGTATGCCCAGGCCGATCTCGTCGAGATTTTCGAAAACGCCGTCGTCATACAGTTCCGCCAGGAGAAGCTCATACCCGTAAACGGCTTTTGCGAATTCACCCTTGGGGGTCAGTTTGCCGCCCGATATATGCCCGAGTTCTTTTAAAAGCGTCAGCTTCGACTCCATGACCTTAAGGGCTTCGCGCTGCTGCCTGGCTTTCGTCTGAAAATAATGGAAAGACATCGGGTATATATTGAAGAGCTCGTCCTTATAGCGCGAGTAAAGGTTCAGCATTGTCGCGTATGAAGCGTTGAACTGGCTGTTCACATCCTCCGGCTTGCCGTAAATGATACGCCTTATCTCCTCGATCCGTATCCTGCGCAGATTTATCCTGCTGTAAACGAAACCTTCGCTGTCTATGCCGCGCCTGCCCGCGCGTCCGGCCATCTGATAAAAATCGCGCGTCTTGAGGGGGCGGGTATAACTGCCGTAAAATTTTGACAGCTCGTCGAAAACTACGGAACGGCTCGGCATATTTATCCCGAGAGCAAATGTTTCGGTGGTAAATATGACTTTCAGAAGCCTGCTCGTAAATAACCTTTCGATGGCCTCCTTCAGCGTAGGAAGCATCCCGGCGTGGTGGAAAGCAACGCCTCTTTCTATAAGAGGCAGCATATCCTGCGCGCTCTTTTCGTGCGTGAGGTCGAATTTAATGCAAAGTTCTTCGTACATTGAGAGTATCTTCGCCGATCCGGCCTTGTCCAGGAAATGGCAGTCGTAAAGCTCCGAGGCAAGGTATTCGGCGCGTTTGCGGCCAAAGACAAAATATATCAGAGGCAGACCGTCCTTCTCCTCCACGTAGCGTATAAGAGAATGCGCGCGATTCTGCTTGTAGCTGCGCAAGCCTTTGATCTTATTAAGGTCATCGGCAACCTTATCGTAACACTGGAAGAAAAAATGCAAGGGAACGGGCCTTTTATCCTCGATAACGACCCTGACGTGTTTTTTGTGTATCGATTCGACCCACTCGGCGAATTGCTTGATATTAGGTATGGTGGCGGACAGACATAGTATATTCATATGGGTAGGGAGGAATATCAGGGATTCCTCCCAGACGGTACCGCGTTCGGGGTTATCAATGTAATGGACTTCGTCGAAAATTATCCAGGAGTATTTTTTGAGGCTGTCCGGAGCGTCGAGGACTTTATTACGGAATATCTCGGTCGTCATGATCAGGACGGGCGCGTCTGCGTTAAGCGAGACATCGCCGGTAAGTATACCGATGCTGTCGCCGTACTGGGCCTGGAAGTCGCGGAATTTCTGGTTGGAGAGGGCCTTTATCGGCGCGGTGTATATAACGCCTTGCTTGGTCTGGATACAGCTTTCGATCACGTGCTCTGCGATCGCGGTCTTGCCGGCGCCCGTGGGAGCCGAAACGATGACCGAATGGCCCGCGTTTATGTGCTCGATCGCCTCATTCTGGAACCTGTCGTAGATCATAACGGATATTATAGTCTAAATACCCGGCGAATAACATAAAATTTTTCGCTCGTAGCTGGGATTTGCTGTGTCGAGTGGTTCGCAAGGACGTGCGATTTTTAACCATGTAAAATCGCACTCCGTAAAATTGCTCGGACCCTGCCGAGCAATTTTAAGGCCTTGCTCACCACATCGCCACAGCATATCCCCGAGCAGCGAAAAATTTTACGCCCCGCTCGGCACGAATCCCTACGGGAATTCTTCCCGTATATACATAAAAATTTTCCCACTTTTCTGAAAAAGATATAGTATACTATACGTTATGAGCTACCAGCAGGCGATAGAAAAAGCGTGGGGCGCGATCTCCGCGACGGCCGATGACGGAAATAAGCAGGTTAAGGTCAAGCTGCTCGGCGATACATACACGGTCGACCTGAAGGCTAAGACCATACTTTCCGATTCCTGCAATGTACCCGCAAAAGAGTACGTCTCGATAATACTGCTCCACTACCTGGCCAAGAAAGCAAATTTAAAGGAACTCCCGCGGCCGACAGGCGAATGGATAGATTTCAAAGAACTCGCGGGCGGGGAAGGTTACTATCCCGCCTTCAAGAAACGTACCATAGACCGCATCGTAAAGAAATACGGCGCGGATCCCGACGCGCTCAAGACCGTTCTCAGGCGCATGCCGGGTAAACCCGGGGATAAAGACGATGTCAGTGTGGTCATACGCCCGTTCGAAGAGACCGCCATACTTATAACGATGTCGAAAGCCGATGAAGAGTTCGGCCCAGACGCGGCAATTTTGTTCGATAAGAACATTTCGGCCATTTTCTGCACAGAGGACATAGTCGTCCTGACCGAAATGGTAGTGCATTTACTCTAAAATACAAAGGATGTCAAAAATGAAGAGGAGAATGAGGGTAGGCATACTGACGGGCGGCGGCGACTGCCCCGGCATCAACGCGGTCATCCGCGCCGTGGCGCGAAAAGTTATGCTTGAAAATGACGCCGAAATAATCGGCATAGTGGACGGCTACGAAGGCCTTGTAAACAATAAATACCGCAAGCTGGAACTGGCCGACCTGTCCGGCATATTGACAGTAGGCGGGACCATTCTGGGAACGTCCAAAAAAGCCAACCCATACAGGTATGCCATAAAGCAGGACGGTAAGCTCATCTTCAGAGATATGTCCAAAAAAGTCATGGACAATATCGATAAAATGGAACTAGATTGCATGGTGGTAATAGGCGGTGACGGAACGCTCGGTATTGCTTACAAACTTTTTAAAGACGGCGTCCCTGTAATCGGGGTGCCCAAGACCATAGATAACGACATAATGGGTACGGACATAACGTTTGGGTTCGACTCGGCCGTATGGATAGCCACCGAGGGCATAGACAGGCTTCACACGACCGCTCAATCGCATCATCGCGTCATGATAGTGGAAGTCATGGGGCATAACGCCGGATGGATAGCGCTCCATTCGGGGATAGCGGGCGGCGGCGACATAATCCTGATCCCCGAGATACCCTACAGCATCGACGCGATCGCCCAGAAAGTCCGGGAACGGCACAAGCACGGCAAGAGATTCAGTATCATAGTAGTGGCGGAAGGAGCCAAATCGAAGGGCGGGGAAGTCGTAGTCCAGCGCATAGTCAAAGAGAGTTCAGACCCGATCCGTCTGGGCGGCATAGGATTTGTCCTGGGCAAACAGATCGAAGACGCCACGGGCATCGAAACCCGTACCGTAGTGATGGGCCATCTCCAGCGCGGCGGTTCGCCCACGCCTTTCGACAGGGTGCTTGCCACGCAGCTCGGTACCAAAGCCGCCGAAATGATCCAGAAGCGCCAATTCGGCAACATGGCCGGGATACAAAAATACGAACTTGTGAAAGTTTCGCTGGAAGAGGTCTCGAAGGGCATAAAGAAGGTGCCGCTGGGCCATCCCTTGATAGCATCCGCCAGATCTTTAGACACCTCTTTCGGGGATAAAAAGATACGGTAAAGGAGCCTGATCATGCCGAACGTCTTTAACGCAGCCGAAGTCATAGACATGGGCATAGAGAAAGAGCGCAAGAGGCGCGATTTTTACGGTTACGCGGCCGAAAATTTTAAAGAGAAAGACCTGAAAACGCTCTTCGCGCAGCTGAGAGACTGGGAAGATACTCATATAAAGAAATTCTCGGAAATACGTTCAAGCCTCAAAGAGTCGGAAGCGACCGAAACTTATAAAGGCGAACTTGCCTCTTATATGAATGCCACGGTCGACGATCTGATATACAAGAAAGTATCGGCCGAATGGTTCTTGAAAAATGTGCGCCGGCCGGCCATCGCCATACAGTACGGGATAGGTTTCGAAAAAGACGCCATACTGTTTTTCAATGAGCTTCTCAAATATATGAACCCATACCACAAGGAGAAGGTCCAGGAATTGATCGATGAAGAAAAAAAACACCTGGTATATTTGAGCGAATTGAGTAAAAAATACACGTAAGGGTATCCAAAAAATACACAATTACCTGCTTTACATTACTACGGCAATATAGTATGTTATTTACGTAAATCTGATTGTCGGGAGGTGATGAAGATGGCAAGGATCGGCACAGGGAGATCGTCGTCCACCGGGACATTCGGTTCAAAGACGACCGGCAGTGATCGCCTGACTGAAATGATCAGGAAAAAAGCTTACGAGCTTTACGAGAAGCGAGGGCGCAAGTCGGGGCACGCAATGGACGACTGGTTCGAAGCAGAGCGCATCGTCAGGCAAAAAAGATCTTAAATAAGTACGGTTTATAAACACTATGACAAAACCCCCGCTGTGCTCGCGCATCGCGGGGGTTAATGAATAAAGTTAAGGACCTGCATGGATAATCGCGATCATACCGGCAGTGAAAAGCGCCATACCGCTATGGGCTTGTTTTTAACTCTCCTCGCAATAGTTTTCCTGACAGACATACTTACAAATATCATTACCGCTATATTCCATATTCCCATAATATTAGAATCCGTACTGGGCGGGTTTTTGGTAATTTCGATCGCATACCCGGCCCTCTATCTGCTTATTTTCAAACCCCTATCCGTAGAAATAGCCAGGCGAAAACGCGTCGAAAAGATGAAGGACGAATTCATCGGCACGGTTTCGCACGAATTAAGAACACCCTTGTCTATCACCAAAGAAGGCCTAAGCCTTGTCCTCGACAAGATACCCGGGCCGTTGAACGAACAGCAGGCAAGAATTCTTACAGTATCAAAAAACAATATAAACCGGCTCTCCCGCATAATAAACGACCTGCTCGATATTTCGAAGATAGATGCAGGAAAGAAGGTCGTCCGCCATGAAGCCTTCGACATAATACCTGTTATATGGCAGACGATGGCTCTTTTCCAGGCAAGGATCAGGGATAAAGGCCTGGCATTCAGGAGCGTTCTGCCAAAAGGCGCTATAGTAGTTCGCGGAGACGTTGATGCCATTATTCAGGTATTGACGAATCTTATAGGGAATGCTCTCAAATTTACCGAGCGCGGGTCCATAGATATATCGCTCAAGGATACCCCGGAAGAGATAGAATTATCGGTCCACGACACGGGGGTAGGCATATCAAAGGAAGACATGCCTAAGTTATTCGAGAAATTCCAGCAGTTCGGGCGCGTCAACGGGCCCGGGGAAAAAGGGACCGGCCTGGGGCTGGCTATAGCCAAAGGCATAATAACCGCCCACAACGGCAGGATATGGGCGGAAAGCGAATTCGGCAAAGGCACAAAAATTACTTTCGTCCTGCCTAAGAACAAAGAATAGCAAGGCCTCGGTCGGAGACCTCGGCACTTAGCCAACACTATGGCTGAATAAACTTGGGAGAATATACATGGCAAAGCACAAATTGCTTATAGTAGATGATGAGATAGATTTCCTGGAAATGCTCAAGCTGAGGCTTGAGGCCAATAATTATTCCGTCGTGACAGCGATGGACGGCAATGAGGCCCTGGAAAAATTCAAGACCGAAAAACCCGCGGCAGTGCTTTTGGATATACTTATGCCCGGGATGGACGGCATCGATGTGCTAAAAAAGATACGCAAAGAGAACAGTAAAGTTCCGGTCTTTATAATAACGGCTTTTTCGAATGAGGAACGGTTCAAGATGGCCAATAAACTCAACGCTTCAGGGTTTATAGTAAAGACGAATGACCTGCAGAAGGAGATACAGAACATAACTTCAGCCATAGCTATCTCGGAAGGCTTTAAAGGACGTTAACATACAAATGAAGGTAAAAACCGTAAAAATAGTAGCATTGGCAGGGTTCCTCTCGCTGGCCTTGACACCGCAGAAAACTTTCGCCGCCGACCAGGGCGAAACGGAAAGGATGCTCAGGCGAATAACCCCTCCTATCGCGGTAATAAAAGAAGAGATAAAGCCGAAAGACCAATGGTACGTGGATTATTATTACGAACCCAGTGTAATAATACAGGGGAACAGGACGGGGAGATGGAGCGAAAATACCACCACTTTCGGATATACGCATCAAAATGTCCAGGGATATTTTTATGTCACAGAACTGGACAGGATTGGTAACAACGATTATAACGCCAACTGGGGATCGTACATTACGCTCAAAGACGCTTATGTCCATATGGAGACCGGGTTCGGATGGAATGTAAATTACACATATAATTTCCAGGCTATAGCGGAATACGGCCATAAACTGGTAAATAATGTTTTCTGGCAGATCGGATACAATTATCGCGCTTACACCGTCGGAGATACCCATAATATATACCCGGGGCTTATCTACTACTTCGGCAACAGCTATATCAGCGCTAATTGCGGGACTTCATGCATAGAGTCGAGGGACGCCGCCAATTTCGGCACCGTAAGGGGAAGCTTTGCCATAACGGATTTCCTGACCCTATACGGGGGCGTGGCCTTCGGCGAACGCCTTTATGATATTTACGCGCTCAACGCCGCGAAAGAAAAAGGCTATATATTATTTATCGGCACAAGCATAAAGCTTTACAAGGGCATCAACTGCCGCGCCGGATATACTTACGGCGCGGAGGAGCCCAAATTCCAAAAACACGGCGTCCATTATAACGTTTCGGTAAAATTCTAAATGTTCACGCATTACACAAGCATTGTAGCTAAGATCAACCTGTTATTGCTAACGGCTTATCTCGTATTTTCCGTAACGCTCGTTTTATACATCATAGTCAGGGATTGGCGGGCAAAACGGCACATCAAAAGACTGCTCAAAATAAAACACGACCTCTTCAAATTGCTCCTGGCCCCCGGATCTTCCGACGTATGCGTCCCGTCCATAGAGAACGCGACCGCTTCGGATTTTATCGATGTAGTGACCAATAGACAGAGATATTCCGTCTTCTTCAATGAATCGGAGCAGCAGTTATTCAAAGAATGCTTCATAAACGCCGGCAAGATAAAGATGCTCGAATCACTGGCAAAAAAAAGAGCTAAGAAATGGCGCAGGATAGACGCGATAATGGCATTGGGCTACATACAGGATGAATCGGCCCTCGACGCGCTGGAAAAGTCGCTGCACAGTAAAGACGAGGACGTCTCTTATTTCTCGGCCCAGGCTATAGGGCAGGTCAGTACAATGCGGTCTGTGCACATACTGATGGATTTCCTGAAAACTACCCCGTCGATGAGGCGCAAGACGGCGTCGATACTGGAAAGCTTAAGTCCGAACATAACCGATGAGGTCGTAAAGTTCGCCGATGATAAAGATCCCGAGGTGCGTGTATGGGCGGCGAAATTGCTTTCCAAGTCGGTGTCGAAAAAATATGTAAAGAAAGTGGAGGCGATGGCCGGCGACCCTTCGCCTGACGTGAGGGCTGCCGCTTGTGAGTCGCTGGCAAGGCTTGAGGATAAAGATTCGAAAGGGCTGCTCAAAAAACTCTTGAAAGACGACAGCTGGTTCGTGCGGATGCATGCGGTGCGGGCGATATCCCGCATATTCGGCAAAGACGCTATGCCGGAATTGATCGAGCAACTGAACGACGGGTCGCTCCTGGTCATCGAAAGCGTCAAACAAGCGATGGTAAATCACATAGAATCCGCATTGCCGTACATAATAAAATTACTGAAAGGGACCGACGAGTTAGCCAAAAAGATCTGCGCGGAAGCGCTCGATCAATCAGGCAGGGCGGTAAGTTCTATATTGAATAAAATGGACAAACCCGCAAAAGACAATATTGTGGAAACCATAAGGTCTTACAACAACAATCTTGCCGAACGCATAACATCTGCGGGATCGGACGAAATATGATACGTGAAATATTTACCAGTATATCGAATACGGTATTCTACATGATGTTCGGATATTTCCTGTTAATGTTAACCTATTATGCGTTCCTGACCATGATAGGCCTTGCCGAAGCGAGAAGGCGGTGGCGGCAGAATATCATGGACGATTACCCGCTGCTTTATTTTTCTTCTTTCACCTTGTCGGTCAGCATAATAATACCGGCCCGCAACGAAGAGGACTGGATACACGATTCCGTCCTGTCAGCGGTGAACCTGAATTACCCGGAATTCGAAGTTATCGTCATCGATGACGGCTCCACCGACAAGACAGTGGAGGTTCTTACCAAAGCCCTGGACCTGCGGGTGGTCGAAGCGCATTACGTGAAACATTTCAAAGACGGCAAGGTGCAGAACATCTTAAAAAGCAACAAATACCCTAACGTCACCGTCGTGTCCAAATCCCCGGGATTCAAAAAGGCCGGAGCCGTAAATGCCGGCCTGAACGTTGCCAAATACAAATATATTTGCGTGATAGACGCCGATACCATACTCGAACCGGACACCCTTTTGAAGGTAATGGCCCAGGTGGAAAAAGACCCCGAAAAAGTTATAGGCATAGGCAGTTATTTTGGGCTGGTGAACGGTTTCAAGATAAAGGACGGCAGGATCCTCGACCACAGCTTCTCGTACAATCCGATCCTCGTTTACCAGAACCTTGAATACATACGATCGTTCTTCGGCAATCGTATCGCCAGCAGTAAATTCGGCGCCACGCCGAATATAGCGGGAGGGTTCGGTTTGTGGCGCAAAGATGTCCTGTATGAGCTTGGAGGATATTCGGCCGCTTTTACGTGCGAAGATCTGGAGATGACTTTCAGGGTCCATGATTACATCGCGAAAAATAAAGAAAAAAAATACAAGATGCTGACGCTGCCGTATTACGCGGTCTGGACGGAGGGGCCGAGCAACATCAGGTCCCTGGTGTCTCAACGCGACAGGTGGCAGAGGGTCACGAATGAGACCGTGTGGAGCTACAGGCATATGTTATTTAATCCGAAATATAAAGGAATGGGGATGCTGACGCTGCCGTACTTTTTGATATATGAGGTATTCGGGATATTTGTCGAGGTTTCCAGCCTGTTGTTGATAGGCACCGGTTTTCTGTTCGGCGTATTCAGCGCGCACGTATTCTTAACGTATTTCTTCTTTATGCTGCTATCGCAGGCCCTTGTATCCGCGATGTCCTTATTTGCGTTCGCGCGCGACCAGAAAGCGTTCCGCTTAAAATATATCGTTTATATGCTCTTCCTGGGTATGATAGAGACGCTTTGCTACAGGTGGATAACCTCATTCGCAAGATTGGTAGGGACGATCAGGGCATTGCTTAATCAAAGGACTTTCGAGCAGTACATAAGAGAAAAAAGGGCCAAGACACAATAAAAGGGGAGAAGCGATGGAAAAGAAGAAATTTTTATTGAATGAAGAGGATATGCCAAAACAGTGGTACAACATAGCCGCTGACCTGCCGACACCGATGCAGCCGCCCATGGGGCCGGACGGCAATCCGATAAAGCCTGAAATGCTTGCGCCGGTATTCCCGGACAACATTATAGAGCAGGAGATGAGCCGTGAGCGATGGATAGACATACCGGCTGAAGTTCTCGACCTTTTACGCATCTGGCGCCCGACGCCGCTTATCAGGGCGACACGGTTGGAGGCATACCTGAAAACACCCGCGAAGATATACTACAAAGACGAGAGCGTAAGCCCGGCCGGAAGCCACAAACCGAATTCAGCCGTTCCTCAGGCCTGGTACAATAAACAATTCGGGATAAAGAAGCTCACGACCGAGACCGGAGCGGGGCAGTGGGGATCCGCCCTTGCCTTCGCTACAAGCCTTTTGGGCCTGGAATGTAAAGTTTATATGGTCAGGATAAGCTTCGACCAGAAGCCTTTCAGGAAAACGCTTATGCAGGTATGGGGCGCCAATTGCATAGCCAGCCCCAGCAAAGAGACTAAGTCCGGGCGGGAGATACTCAAGAAGATGCCCGATACTCCTGGAAGTTTAGGCATAGCCATAAGCGAAGCTATCGAGGAGGCGGTATCTGACAAGACAGGGAAGACCCGCTACACATTAGGCAGTGTATTAAACCACGTCCTGCTCCACCAGACCATCATAGGCCTGGAGGCAAAAAAACAGCTTGCCGCCGCAGGGGTAAAAAAGCCCGACATAGTCATAGGCTGTGCCGGCGGCGGTAGTAATTTCGCGGGGCTCTCCTTTCCTTTCATATGCGACAAGATACACGGGGCGAAGATCGAGGTCTATCCCGTAGAGTCTACGACATGCCCGAAGATGACGCGCGGGCCGTTCGCTTACGATTTCGGAGATACGGCGCGCATGACGCCGCTATTGCCTATGTACACGCTCGGCCATACCTTCGTCCCGCCGCCGATACACGCGGGCGGGCTGCGTTATCACGGTATGGCGCCGCTTGTGAGCCAGTGCATAGTAGAAGGCCTGGCCACGCCGCGCTCTTACGACCAGGTGAAATGCTACGACGCGGCCCTTACATGGGCGAGGACCGAAGGCACGATATGCGCTCCCGAGACGAGCCACGCGATCGCCTGCGCCATAGACGAGGCTAAAAGAGCGAAACAGGAAGGAAAAGAGAAGACCATCCTTTTCAGTTACAGCGGGCACGGGTTATTGGACCTGACAGGTTACGATAAATACATGTCCGGCCACCTGAAAGAACTCCATCTTTCCGACAGCGAATTGTGCGAATCCCTTGAGATAATCAAGGATTTCCCGAAAGTCAAAAAAGCAAAGACCGGCAAGTGGTAAAAATATCCGTAAAAGTCAAAGCCGGATCAAAGCAATATCTGGTCGAGCCCGCCGGAGAGAACCAATACGTCCTGCGCGTAAAGGAAAAAGCGCTCGAAGGCAGGGCAAACAAGGCAGTGATAGAATTATTGAGCGAATATTTCGACATACCCAAAAGCGCAATATCGATAATCGCCGGGTTTAAAAGTAAAAACAAATTGATAGCGATAAAAAAAGATTGACATTTTCCCGGAGTATGTTATAATCGCTTTTGACAGTACAATTTAAATTAATAGCGAAGACAAAGACGTCTGCCACTATAGTGGCGGCGTTTTTTTATTTTTACGGGGCTAATAAAGGCAATCTGATTTATGAAGATACTGAATAAAAAAGTTTTGGGTGAGGTCCAGGGCATAAAGATAACGATGCTGGAGGTTGCGGCACCGGACATTGCCCGCAAAGCTAAAGCCGGGCAATTCGTAGCGCTCATGGTAAAAGAAACGGGCGAGAGGATACCTCTCACCATTGTAGATAGGAGCGACAAGAACGGCTCTATAACACTCATATTCCAGGAGGCCGGGCTTACCACGCGCCTCCTGGGAAGCCTCAACATCGGCGACTCCCTCTACGCGATCGTCGGCCCGCTCGGCCACGCCACGGAGATAAAAAAATACGGCAGGATAATACTGGTAGGCGGCGGCGTAGGCATAGCCGAGATATACCCGGTCGCTAAAGCTTTTAAAAAAGCGGGCAACAACGTTACCACAATACTGGGGACGCGGACCAAAGACCTGCTCATACTCGAAAAAGAATTAAAAGAAACCTCCGACATCTTACACGTCGTCACCGACGACGGCTCGTACGGTAAAAAAGGTTTCACCACCGACGTATTGACGGATCTCCTGAAAAAAGACAGATACGACCTCGTTTACGCGGTCGGCCCGATACCTATGATGAGACGGGTCTCCGACATCACCAAAGGGTTCGGCGTGAAGACCGTAGTGTCGCTGAACGCTCTCATGGTCGACGCTACCGGCATGTGCGGGTGCTGCAGGGTCACGGTCGGAGGCGCGGTCAAATTCAGCTGCGTAGACGGCCCCGAATTCGACGCAGGCGACGTCGACTGGGACGAGCTCGTGAAGAGGAACAGGATATACGAAGACAAAGAAAAACATATATGTAAGTTAATTCAGCCATAGTGTTGGCTAAATGCCGAGATCTCCGATCGAGGCCAAGTTGTTAATTAAACCATCATGAAAAAAGAACCTGTAAAAGCAGAAGAGCTGGGCGCGCAAGTACGGTCGAAAACCTTCGATGAGGTCGTTAAAGGATATTGCGAATCCGACGCTTTAAAAGAGGCCGCTCGGTGCATCCAGTGCAAAAATCCCACCTGTTCGAGCGGCTGCCCCGTCGGGATCGATATCAAAACATTCATAAATAAGATAACCAAAAACGATTATAAAGGCGCTTACCTTACCATAAGAGAAAAGAGCAATTTCCCGTCGATATGCGGAAGGGTATGCCCGGCAGAATACCAGTGCCGTAAAGCCTGTGTATTTACTAAAAAAGGTTCTCCGTTCGCTTCCAACGAAGCCATAAACATCCATTTTCTCGAAAGGTTCGCCGGCGATTACGGCATGTCGAATAATCTCGATGTCGCAACAAAAAGAGACGAGAAACTGTCGAAGATGAAAGTGGCGGTGATAGGTTCCGGGCCGGCCGGGCTCGCGTGCGCGGGAGAACTCGCACGGCACGGCATACAGGTAACGATCTTCGAAGGCCTCCATAAGACGGGCGGGGTCCTCCGCTACGGCATACCGCCTTTCAGGATGCCCAGGACGATACTCGATTTTGAGATAGATTCCCTGAAAAAGATGGGCGTTAAATTCATCCCGAATTACCTTATAGGAAAAGCCAGGACGATAAAAGAGCTTTTCAGCGACGGATACGCCGCCATCTTTCTCGGGTTGGGCGCAGGTATCCCTTCATTTCTGGGCATAAAAGGCGAGAATTTGTGCAATATTTATTCCGCGAATGAATTTCTCACAAGGGTAAACCTTATGTCCGCGTATAAATTCCCGGAGTTCCATACTCCGGTGAACATAGGAAAACACATCATAGTAATAGGCGGCGGCAATACCGCAATGGACGCGGCAAGGGCCGCGCTCAGGCTGCAGAAGATGAATGATATACCCGCGGATACCACCATATTATACAGACGCACCGAAGTGGAGATGCCTGCCAGGCGGCTCGAGATAGAGCACGCGCGGGAAGAGGGCGTGAAATTCCAATTCCTGGTTAAACCGGAAGAGTTTTTAGGCGATGATAAAGGATTTGTCAGGAAGATCAAATGCCTGAAATGCGAATTGGGCGAGCCGGACAGTTCGGGCAGGCGCCGTCCCGTAGAAATAAAAGGAAGCGAGTTCGAGTCGGACTGCGATATGGCTGTAATAGCCGTAGGCCTGAAAGCGAACGAGCTGCTTACAAAAGTAACGCCCGAATTAAAGCTCGATAAATACGGCGATGTTATTGTGGATAAAGAGACTATGCTGACATCTATTGACGGAGTTTTCGCCGGAGGGGACATAGTAGGCGGCGAAGGCACCGTTATCGAGGCGATGGGCATGGCGAAAAGAGCCTCGAGGGCGATAGTAAATTATCTGTTGAAACGATGAAGTTTCAACGAAGGCAATTCAATGTCAGAAAGGGGAAGTAAGTATGCAGAAGAAGTGGGAAGATTTTATAGCGAAGGTTGAGGCAAAAAATCCGGGCGAGCGCGAATTCCACCAGGCGGTACGCGAAGTGGTCGAATCGCTGGCCCCGTATATCGAAAAGAACCCTAAATACGAGGACGCCAGGATCCTTGACAGGATGGTAGAACCCGAGAGGGTCGTGATGTTCCGCGTACCGTGGCTCGACGATAAAGGCGGCATACAAGTCAACAGGGGCTACCGCATACAGATGAACAGCGCCATAGGTCCTTACAAAGGCGGTATCAGGCTGCACCCGAGCGTAAACCTCGGCATATTGAAGTTCCTTGCTTTTGAGCAAGTATTCAAGAACAGCCTCACCACTCTGCCTATGGGCGGAGCTAAAGGCGGATCGGACTTTGATCCGAAAGGCAAATCGGATAACGAAGTAATGAGGTTCTGCCAGAGCTTTATGACGGAACTTTTCAAATACATAGGCCCGGACACGGACGTGCCGGCCGGGGACATAGGCACCGGCGGCCGCGAAATAGGCTATATGTTCGGACAATATAAAAGGCTCACGAACGAATGGAGCGGAGTGCTTACCGGTAAAGGCTTGGGCTGGGGCGGAAGCCTGATAAGGCCGGAAGCTACCGGTTACGGGTGCGTATACTTCGTCGAAGAGATGCTGAAGACCAAAGGCGAAACACTGAAAGGCAAAGTCTGCGCCGTTTCCGGATCCGGCAACGTGGCGCAGCATACCGTCGAGAAACTGATACAGCTCGGAGCGAAAGTCGTAACGATGTCCGATTCCGACGGTTTTGTTTATGACGAGGGCGGGATAGACACCAAAGAACTCGCATGCATAATGCACCATAAGAACGTGAAGAGAGCGCGCCTAAAAGAATGCTCTAAAGAGTTCAAGTGCAAATACGTGGAAAAACAGAGGCCGTGGAACATTAAATGCGATATAGCATTCCCGAGCGCGACCCAGAATGAAATAAGCGGCGAGGACGCGAAAGCTCTCGTAAAGAATGGCTGCATGGCTGTCGGCGAAGGCGCGAATATGCCGACCACCCCGGAAGGCGTGAGGGTATTCCAAAAAGCGAACATACTTTACGCTCCCGGAAAAGCGGCAAACGCGGGCGGTGTCGCGACCTCGGGCCTGGAAATGTCGCAGAACAGCCTAAGGCTGTCGTGGTCCAGAGAAGAGGTCGACAGGAAACTGCATGATATAATGATCGCGATCCACGAGCAGTGCGTGAAGTACGGCAAAGAAAAAGGATCCGTAAATTATGTCAACGGCGCGAACATTGCGGGCTTCGTAAAAGTCGCGGATGCTATGATCGCGCAAGGCATGGTCTGATACCATTGACAGACTGATGGGACCATGCTAAAATAAGTAAAATTTGGATATAAAAGCACAATGTATGTGCTTTTGCGAAGAAGGGACGAAGGCGTTCTCGAAAAGGGAACGCCTTCTTCTTTTTTACCTTCTTTATTAAGATAAGTTAAATTATCCGAAACAAAGGTGTTTCATATGCCGATGACAGGCACTATGGGGCATCTTTTCTATTTTTTAATCAGATATCGAGGTAAATATGGATAGGCCGCTTGATAAACAGATAACAGCATTGTCAAAAATAAGCAAGGTCATCGTGTCGGACATGTATCTGGAAGACATCCTTAAGCTGATAGTGAACGTGACGGCGGAAATGATGGATTCGAAGATATGCTCTCTTATGCTTATCGACTACAAAACAAAACAGCTCGTAATACGCGCGACCCAGAGCATGAGCGACGCGTACAATAAAAAATTGCCTTTGAAGATAGGGGAAGGCATAGCCGGAAAAGCGGCAAAAGAGAATAAGCCTATCATCGTAAAGGACATCGCAAAAGAAAAAGAATATAAGCACAAGGATATAGCGGAAAAAGAGAATCTTTCGTCCCTTCTATGCGTGCCTTTGTCCGTGAAGAACAGGGTAATAGGCGTGATAAACTGCTACACTTCGAAGCCCCATGATTTCACCGAAACGGAAGTCACTATACTGACTTCCATAGCAAATCAGGCCGCGGTCGCGATCGAAAATACGGAGCTGGCCATAAAGAGCAGGCTCGCCAAAGAAGAACTCGAGACGCGAAAAAAGATAGAACGCGCCAAGGGCATAATAATGAAAGACGAGGGCAAGACCGAAGAAGAGGCGTATCTGAAATTGCAGAAATACAGTATGGATAACCGCAAGAGCCTGCGCGAAGTAGCGGAGGCCGTCATACTTGCGGCGGATATAAAAAAGTAAATGGACGCGTACAGGAAAGAGGCGGAAAAGATACTGGACGGTAAAAAGTAGTCCAAAAGAAATAGGGAGGGGTTATGAATAAAAAAGGCTTATGCTGTACGTGCGTGAACGATAAGACCTGTTCATTCCCTAGAAAATTTCCTGTTATACTGTGTGAAGAATTCAGCACCTTGGAGCCGAAAGGCTCCAAGGCTGCTCGAAAAAACAGGGCAGGGTAATAGCTTAAGTCCGCGCCTGCGAAAGATTATGACAAAATATATTTTCGTTACAGGTGGCGTTATATCCAGCCTCGGTAAAGGCATATCCTCGGCGTCCATAGGCAAGATAATGGAATCGAGGGGCTTGAAAGTGTCCCTTGTAAAATTCGACCCGTACATAAACGTAGATCCCGGCACGATGAATCCGTATCAGCACGGCGAGGTATACGTCACGGACGACGGCGCCGAGACGGACATGGATCTGGGCCACTACGAAAGATTCACTTCCGCAAAAACGACTAAATTCAATAACATTACGACGGGACAGATATATAACTCCGTCATTTCACGCGAGCGGCGCGGGGATTACCTCGGCAAGACGATACAGGTCATCCCGCACATAACCAATGAAATAAAAGACCGGATAAAAACGGCGGCTGCCGCTTCCGGAGCCGACATAGTGATAGTGGAGATCGGCGGCACCGTAGGAGACATAGAAAGCCTGCCGTTTTTGGAAGCGGCCCGCCAGTTCAGGCTGGACGCCGGCTACAATAATGTCGTCTACGTCCACGTTACCCTCATCCCGTACGTAAAGAGCGCCGATGAGGTCAAGACAAAGCCTACCCAGCACAGCGTCGGCAAACTGCGCGAAATAGGCATACAGCCCGACGCGCTGATATGCAGGACGGAAAAGACCATCTCGGACGAGCTGAAAGAAAAAATATCGTTATTCTGCAACGTAAAAAAGAACGCTGTCATCGAGGCGAAGGATGCGGAATCTATATACCAGATACCGTTAGTCTTCAAGGACCAGGGGCTTGACAGGCTGATATTGAACCACTTCGACCTGCACTGCAGGTCGACCGCCCTGAAGGACTGGCAGAAGAAGGTCGTCGACCGGGCGATAAACCCCACCCATAAAGTAACTATCGCCGTTATCGGCAAATATATAGAGCTTCAGGACGCGTATAAATCCATTTACGAATCTCTTATTCACGCCGGTATATTCAACGACGCAAAGGTCATAATAAAAAAGATAGATTCCGAAGAGATAGAAGACCGCGGGGCGGAAGAAGTTTTGAAGGGCCTGTCGGGAATACTCGTCCCCGGAGGCTTCGGATACCGCGGCATCGAAGGCAAGATAGCGGCGATAAAGTACGCCAGAGAAAAAGCCGTACCTTTTCTCGGCCTGTGCCTCGGCATGCAATGTTCAGTAATAGAATTTGCCCGCAATGTATGCGCTCTTAAAGGCGCGAACTCCGCCGAATTCGAGCCCAAAGCCCGAAACCCGGTCATAAGCCTTTTGGCAGGACAAAAGAACATAAAAGATATGGGCGGGACGATGCGGCTGGGCGCGTATCCGTGCAGGATAAAGAAGGGAACGCTAGCTTCAAAGGCTTATAAGTCAAATCTCATTTCCGAGCGCCACCGCCACCGGTATGAATTCAACAACAAATACCGGGCGATCCTTAAAAAAAAAGGTATGGTGTTTTCCGGGATATACCCGAAGAAGAACCTGGTCGAGATAGTGGAACTTCCTACGGCGTGCGGAAAACCCCACCCGTATTTTATAGCCGTTCAGTACCACCCGGAATTCAAATCCAAGCCGGACAGGCCGCATCCTCTTTTCAGAGATTTTGTAAAAGCCGCATTAAAAATAACCGGCTTTTAACTTTTTTAAATTTGACATTCCGACTTAATAGTATATAATTAAGCTCAAAAAGATACATTATGGTTGCGATACTCGCATTAGAAGACGGACAGATATATAAAGGGCTATCTTTCGGGGCGGAAGGCGAAAGATACGGCGAGATCGTCTTCAACACAAGCATGACCGGCTATCAGGAGATCCTCACCGACCCATCCTATAAAGGCCAGATAGTCGCGATGACCTGTCCGCTCATCGGCAATTACGGAGTCAACGACGAAGACGCCGAATCCCGCAAGCCTTTCGCGGAAGGTTTCGTAGTAAAAGAGTATTCGAAAATATTCAGCAACTGGCGCTCCAAAAGATCCCTCGGCGATTACCTTAAAGAGAACGGTATAATAGGCATAGAAGGCATCGATACCCGATCGCTTACGCTCCACATCAGGGAGGCGGGGGCTTTAAAAGCCGTCCTCTCCACCGTAGATACAGACGAGAAAAGCCTCGTCGAGAAAGCGAAAAACTCTCCGGGGCTCATAGGCGTGGACCTTGTAAAAGAGGTCGCCTGTCCGAAAAAATACGAATGGAATAACTCCGGTAAATACAAAGTGGTCGTCCTCGATTGCGGCGTAAAGCTCAATACTCTCCGCGCCCTGGCAAAGAGAAACTGCAAGGTTATAGTAGTGCCTGCGCGCGCCTCGGCCAAAGATATACTCGACCTGAAACCAAACGGAGTGCTTTTATCGAACGGCCCCGGCGATCCTGCCGCCTTAGGATATGTGGTAAAAACGACTATAGGCCTTTTGGGCAAAGTCCCGATATTCGGCATATGCCTGGGCCACCAGATGCTGGGTCAGGCCTTGGGCGGGAAAACGTATAAGCTCAAATTCGGCCATCACGGCGGCAATCAGCCCGTAAAAGACGTAAAGACGGGCAAAGTAGCGATAAGCGTCCAGAACCACGGCTTTTGCGTAGACATCGATACGCTGAACAAAAAAGATGTCGAGCTGACCCACGTAAACCTGAACGACGACACACTGGAAGGGATGCGGCATAAGAAATTACCCGCCTTCTCCGTCCAGTTCCACCCCGAGGCAGGGCCGGGTCCGAGCGACACGGAATATTTATTCGATAAATTCATAGGGATGATGAAGAAACGCTGATATGCCGAAGAGAAAAGACATCAAAAAAATACTCATAATAGGCTCCGGCCCGATAGTTATAGGGCAAGCCTGTGAATTCGATTATTCCGGTTCTCAGGCATGTAAGATATTGAGACAGGAAGGCTATAAAGTCGTCCTCGTAAATTCGAACCCCGCCACTATCATGACAGACCCCGAAATGGCCGACAAAACATATATAGAACCCATAACGGTGGACGCCGTGACGAAGATAATAGAGGCCGAAAGGCCCGACGCATTACTGCCGACTTTGGGCGGCCAGACAGCGCTGAATACGACCGTAGGGCTTGCGGAAAAAGGCGTACTGAAAAAATACAAGGTAGAGACGATCGGCGCGGACATCAAATCCATAAAAAAAGCCGAGGACAGGCAGCTCTTCAAGACCGCCATGCAGAAGATAGGCCTCGACCTTCCGAAAAGCGGCAAGGCGTACACTCTGAAAGAAGCGTGCGCCGTAGCCGAGACGGTGGGTTTCCCGGCCATAATAAGGCCCAGCTTTACCCTCGGCGGAACGGGCGGCAGTGTCGCATACAATATCGAAGAATTCAGGGAACTCGCGAAGATAGGGCTGGAGTCGAGCATGATAAGCGAGATATTGATAGAAGAGTCGGTCATCGGCTGGAAAGAATTCGAACTCGAAGTTATGCGCGACTTAAAAGATAATGTCGTCATAATATGCTCCATAGAGAATTTCGATCCTATGGGCGTCCACACAGGCGACAGCATCACCGTAGCCCCCGCCCAGACTTTGACCGACAGGGAATACCAGGCGATGAGGGACGCCGCCATAGCCTGCATACGAGAGATAGGCGTGGATACGGGCGGTTCCAATATACAGTTCGCCGTCAATCCCGACACCGGGCGCATGGTAGTGATCGAGATGAACCCGCGAGTATCGCGAAGTTCGGCTCTTGCGTCCAAAGCCACAGGATTCCCCATAGCGAAGATCGCCGCGAAACTCGCGGTAGGATATACGCTCGACGAGATACCGAACGACATAACTAAAGAGACGCCCGCATGTTTCGAGCCGTCCATAGATTACTGCGTCGTCAAAATACCGCGCTTCACTTTCGAAAAGTTCCCGGCGGCAAACCCGGTCCTCACCATAGCGATGAAGTCGGTGGGCGAAGCGATGTCGATAGGCAGGACTTTCAAAGAAGCCCTGCAGAAAGGGCTGCGCTCCCTTGAGATAAAAAAGTCCGGCCTCGAAAGCATGCTTTTCAAAAATTCTTTAGATAACGTAATTGCCGACCAGGATACGACGGAGATCATCTGCGAAAAGCTCAGGGCGCCTAACGCCGAACGCATATTCTACATAGGCGACGCCATACGCGCCGGAATAAGCATTGATAAAATTTATGAAATGACGAAGATAGACAAATGGTTCCTGTATAACATAAAGGAGATAGTAGGGCTCGAAAAAGAGATCGCCGCATCCGCCGCGCTGGAAGAGGACCTGTTGATAAAAGCGAAACAGTACGGTTTCAGCGACAAACAATTGGCCGACCTTACGGGCAAAGACGAGGAAGAGATATCCGCAATGAGGCGGGATATGAAATTATCGCCTGATTTCAAGATAGTCGATACCTGCGCGGCCGAATTCCGCGCATACACGCCTTATTATTATTCGACTTACGACAGGCAATAACGCAAAGGAGCGTTTATGGCAAAAGAAAATTTTTCGTTCGACATAGTATCGGAAGTGGATTTGCAGGAAGCGGATAATGCCGTTAACCAGGCGAAAAAAGAGCTGGCCCAGAGATTTGACTTCAAGGGGACGAATTCGTCCATAGATTTCAACCGCGCCGAGAAGAAGATAACCCTCGTCTCGGTGGATGATTTTAAATTAAAATCCCTGGCCGATATGCTATCGGCAAAAATGGTAAAGAGGGGGATATCGATAAAAGCTCTCAATTTCAAGGATCCGGAAAGGGTCTTTGCGGGCAATTTACAGCAGGTGGTAGAGCTGGCGAGCGGTATATCGAAAGAGAGAGCAAAAGAGCTCACAAAGATAATAAAAGACCTGGGCTTAAAAGTCCAGACACAGATAGAAGGCGAAAAGATAAGGGTTTTTTCACCTAAAAAAGACGACCTGCAGACCGTTATCGGTCACATAAGAAAGATCAATTTCCCGCTCGCGCTTACTTTCAACAATTACCGCTAATGTTAAAGATAGGCTCGTACGAACTTCCGTCAAAAATAATCATGGCGCCCATGGCCGGTTGCACCGACCTTCCTTTCAGGCTCATCGCGCGCTCGCACGGCGCCAAATTATGCTTCTTCGAGATGGTCGATTGCAACTCCATCACTTACGGCGCGAAGAAGAGAGTGCGAACGATATTAAAAACTATTGAAGACGACAGCCCTATATCCGCCCAGCTCCTCGGCCGTGACCCTTCGAAGATGCTTGAGGGTGCGCAGGAGATACTGAAGATAGCGCCAAACATCGCGTTTTTAGATATAAACGCGGCATGCCCGGCCAAGAAAGTTATAAAAAAGAAGGCGGGCGCCTACCTTTTGAAGGATGAAACCGAATTATACGCGATAATAAAAAAAATATCGGCACACCTGCCGATCCCCGTTACCGTAAAGCTTAGAATAGGCTATGACAAAAACGACCCTGCAAAGATAGCCGCCATCGCGCATAAATGCGAAGCCAGCGGCGCATCCGCCATATTCGTCCACGGCAGGACACAGGCCAAAGGATATTCCGGGCCGATCGATCACGCCTCCATAAAAGCTATAAAAGACGCCGTGACTATACCCGTATTCGGAAGCGGCAATATATTTTCGGCGCTTCAGGCGAAGAAGATGCTGGACGAAACGGGTTGCGACGGCATTCTGGTCGCCCGCGGCGCCCTGGGAAATCCGTGGATATTCGAAGAGATAGAAGGGTATCTGGCCGGAGGACAAACGCATACTCCGCCAAGCTGGTCCTCCAGAAAAAGCGTCCTGAAAAAACACATCATTGCCATAGAGAAATTCAAAGACCATGGCCCGCGGGGCAATGTCGGCCACATGAGAAAAGCTGTGTACTGGTATCTTAAAGGATTACCCCTCGCCGCCAAAACACGCGAAAAAGTATCCCTTGTAAAGAGTTACGACAAGATGTTACAATTGGTCGACGATCTATGAAAACCTATACCGACTATATCTGGCTCAACACGAAGAACCGTTACGATATCGTAAATATCACGGGTGAGGTTGAGGACGCACTCGAAAAGAGCGGCGTGAAAGAGGGTTTGTGCCTCGTAAATGCCATGCACATCACGGCCTCGGTCTTCATAAACGACAACGAGAGCGGACTGCATAAGGATTTCCTCGAATGGGTCGAGCGTCTCGCGCCGTATGGAAAAGACAAATATAAACACAACCTGACAGGCGAGGATAACGGCGACGCCCACTTAAAACGCACCATTATGGGCCGTGAAGTAGTCATCGCTATCACCAAGGGCAAGCTCGATTTCGGGCCGTGGGAGCAAATATTCTACGGCGAGTTCGACGGACAGCGCAAAAAACGCGTCCTCGTAAAGATAATAGGGGAGTAAATGGCAAAGTTTTTGATAAAGTGGCTTGTAAACATATTCACGCTTTTCATCGTGATCCATATAGTCGCAGGAGTGAGCGCCGACAGCTGGGAGTCGATAATAGTAGCGGCGCTCGTCCTGGGGCTTTTGAACGCTTTCGTAAAACCTTTCGTAATACTCTTCACGCTCCCTTTTACTATATTGACGCTGGGCCTTTTTACGCTTATAATAAACGCAGCTATATTTTACCTGGCCTCGAAGTTCGTCAAAGGTTTCGAGGTGATAGATTTCTGGAGCGCATTCTGGGCGGCGCTCTTATTCAGTATAATAAGTTCGATATTGAATTTTTTGCTGACGCCGAAGACCGCGATACACTTCGCCTCATTCCGCGGGAGAAGCAGCGGCGCCAGTAAATTAGACGACGATAACGTTATAGACGTAGAAGGAAAAGTAGAAAAATAAATAAGGAGCTGTCCATGACGGGTAAATTGAAAACGATCATAGTGCTTTTGCTGCTGTGCGCAGGCGTATTTCTTTTGTACAAAGCGGTATTCATCCGCACGGTCTATTACGAGATCGGCGGCATAAAGATACCTTCGAAATACAATGTGCTTACAGGTACAGTGAAGCCTATATCCAATTATCACGGCAAATCCAATTTACGCACCGTGGAGACGAACAAGTCCAATAAGATGGGACTGACCGAAGAGGAAGTGGTCATCGCCAAACTCAGGTGGGCAATATTCGAACAATGGGTAAAGGCGCGTCCGCAGTATAAGGGATGGCAAAAATCCCCGGCAATATTCAAAAAGGCGAACGACGATTTCCGCAAAGAACTGGAAACGAGCGGCAAGATAATAAAGGTCGCCAAATAACTCTTTACATTTTGTTTAACGGGTAATATAATTTTTAAATGCATAAGCATATTTCTTCAAGGGCAGAAGAACAGGGATTCGATAACGAGAAATATCTCCGCGAACAAACTGCCGCCATCGTCGACCGCGTCAAAAAATTTGACAATAAATTATACCTCGAATTCGGCGGCAAATTATGCTACGATTACCACGCCGCAAGAGTTCTCCCCGGCTACGACCCGAATGTAAAAATACGCCTCCTGCAGTCACTAAAAGACAAGGTCGAGATAGTCTTATCCATATACGCCGGCGACATCGAAAAGGGCAGGGTAAGAGGTGATTTCGGCATCACTTACGACGCGGCCACTTTCAAACTGATAGACGATTTGAGAAAATGGGGACTCGACATATCGTCGGTCGTGATAACCCGGTTCAACAACCAATCGTCCGCCGTAATATTCAGAAATAAACTAGAGCGAAGAGGCGTAAAAGTTTATCTGCATTATCCGATAGAAGGCTATTCCACCGATATCGATGCCGTGGTAAGCGATTCGGGGTTCGGCAGGAATGATTACATCGATACTAAGAAGCCCATCGTGGTCGTCACGGCTCCCGGCCCGAATAGCGGTAAGCTCTCGACGTGCCTTTCGCAGTTATATCACGACCACAAACGCGGCATAAACGCAGGCTATGCCAAATTCGAAACGTTCCCCATCTGGAACATCCCGCTTAAACATCCTGTAAATGTGGCGTATGAAGCGGCGACCGCCGACATACTCGATTTTAACCTTGTCGACCCATTTCACCTTGCCAAATACAAAGAGACCGCGATAAATTATAACCGCGACGTCGAAAGTTTCCCCATACTGAAGCTTATTCTCACAAGGATACTCGATAAAAAATCCAGCAGCCTGCCTGTCTACAATTCTCCGACCGATATGGGAGTAAATCGCGCCGGATTCGGCATAGTGAACGATAAGATAGTAAGGGAGGCCTCCAAACAGGAACTGATACGCCGTTATTTCAGATATCACTCGGAATTCGTGCTGGGCATCGAAAAGAAGGAAACTGTCGATAGAGTGGCCGCGCTCATGGAGGAGATGGGCGTAAAAGTGACGGACAGGCGCGTAGTCGAAATATCCAGGAAAGCGGCTGAGGACGCCGAAACCGGCGGTAAAGGATTCGCCGGTATTTATTGCGGGGCGGCCCTGGAACTCAAAGACGGCCGCATGGTGACCGGTAAAAACTCTAAGCTCATGCATGCCGCCTCAAGCCTTGTCCTGAATACCGTCAAGATGCTCGCAAATATTCCCGATGAGATACTGCTGCTTTCGCCGCAGATAATAAACCAGATATCGAAATTAAAAGAAGGCGTATTGAACCTGGAACCTGAATCGCTGGATCTCGAAGAGACGCTCATAGCCCTTTCCATAAGCGCCGCCACGAACCACACCGCCGAGATCGCCCTGAAAAAGCTTATAGACCTGCGGGGATGCGAAATGCACATGACCCACATCCCGACACCCGGAGACGAGGTGGGCCTCAAGATGTTGGGCGTCAACCTCACCTCGGACGGAAAATTCTCTTCCCGCAACCTCTTCGTAACGTAATTTAACGAAAATTCCGCCCTTGACATACCTTCATAAGGCATGCTACAATATTTAAGTTAATTATATGACAATATATTTATATATGGATAACGTTAATGTTCATTATAAAGGGGAGCATAAGATACAAAGTAAGTAACGATCTTACGCAACCTAACGGTTGTGGCCGGAGGGACTACCGTCTCTGCCGGTCATTTTCTTTTTTAAGGCAAAAAGATGGCCGATAAACCCGGAAAAAATAAAGTCCTGATACTCGGCGGCGGCCCTAACAGGATAGGACAGGGCATCGAATTCGATTATTGCTGCTGCCACGCTTCGTTCGCGCTCAGAGAAGAGGGCGCGGAGAGCATAATGATAAATTGCAACCCGGAAACGGTCTCTACGGATTACGACACTTCGGATAAATTATATTTTGAACCGCTTACCGTCGAAGACGTTATGAATATCGTCGATATAGAGAAACCTATGGGCGCGATAGTCCAGTTCGGCGGCCAGACGCCGCTCAATATTTCCGGCTCCCTTGCGAAAGCCGGCCTGAACATCCTGGGAACGAGCCCCGATTCCATCGATATAGCCGAAGACAGGAAACGCTTCCAGCACATGCTTAAGAAATTGAAACTTGTCCAGCCCGACAACGGCACCGCCACATCGCCAGAGGAAGCCATAGAGGTCGCAAAGCGCATAAGCTACCCCGTTGTCGTCCGCCCGTCGTTCGTGCTGGGCGGCAGGGCGATGGAGATAGTTTACGACGAGAAGGGCCTCACCGACTACATGGCAAGGGCCATCGAGGCATCGCCCGAGCGCCCCATACTGATAGACAAATTCCTCGAAGACGCCATAGAGGTCGACGTCGATGCCGTTGCGGACGGCGAAACATGCGTCATAGGCGGCATACTCGAGCACATAGAAGAGGCGGGCATACATTCGGGCGACAGCGCCATGGTGATGCCGCCGCACACACTCGGTAAAGATACGATAGAGACCATCCGTAAGAATACATACGCCATGGCCATGGAACTTAAAGTCAAAGGCCTGATGAACGTCCAGTACGCCGTTAAAAATAATATCGTTTACGTCCTGGAAGTCAACCCGCGCGCATCCCGCACGGTCCCGTTCGTGAGCAAAGCCATCGGTGTCCCGCTGGCAAAGATCGCGACCAAAATAATGCTGGGTAAAACGCTCAAAGAACTCGGGTTTACAAAAGAGAAGAAGATAAATTACGTCTGCGTAAAAGAATCCGTATTCCCGTTCATCCGATTCCCGGGTGTCGACGCGATACTCGGACCCGAGATGAAATCGACAGGCGAGGTGATGGGCATCGATACGACATTCGGCGCCGCGTACGCCAAGAGCCAGATTGCGGCGGGGCAGAACCTTCCCGATTCGGGAAATGTTTTCATAAGCGTAAAGAACCAGGACAAACGGAACATCATATTCATCGCCAAAAAACTTTTCGACCTCGGCTTCAAGATAATGGCCACTTCCGGCACCGCCGAAGTAATGAGGAACAGCGATATAGACGTAGAAGTCATGCCGAAACTGCAGGAAGCCAGGCCCAATATACTCGACCTTATGAAAGACGGCAAGATAGCTCTGATAATAAATACGCCTTCGGGAAAAGCGACAAAAGAAGACGAGATGAAGATACGCTCGCACGCGATACTTCATAACGTCCCGCTCATCACGACCATCTCCGGCGCCCAGGCGTCGGTGAACGGTATCGAAAATATGATGAAGCGGAAAAAGGCGTCGGTAAGGCCGTTGCAGGCCTACCATTTAAAACTGGCAACGCAAGGCGCAAGATGAAAGAATATTGCGGGGTTGTAGGCATCTCGGGGCATAAGGACGCAAGCCAGCTTGCTTACCTGGCCCTGTATGCGCTCCAGCACAGAGGCGAAGAATCCGCAGGCATCGTAAGCTACGACGGCAAAAAAGTCCACTTACACAAAGGGATGGGGCTGGTCGGCGATCTGTTCAAGGAATCCGATATAAAAAAATTAAAAGGGCCGATGGCCATAGGCCATGTCCGCTATTCCACCACAGGTTCGAGCACCGTCAAGAACGTCCAACCGCTCCTCATAAACCACAAAAAAGGCTTTATAGCCGTAGCCCATAACGGCAACCTGACGAATTCCGTAGAATTGCGGAATGAACTCGAGGACAACGGCTCCATACTGCAAACGACTATGGATTCGGAACTGATAGTCCATTTTCTGGTACGCGACCATAAAAACAATTACAGATCCAAAATTATGCCTATAGCCCGGCGTATGGAGGGTGCCTATTCATTCGTAATAATGATAAACGACGCGATATATGCCATGCGGGATCCTCACGGGTTCAGGCCGCTTTGTATAGGAAAGCTGGGCAACGCATATATAGTAGCCAGCGAGACCTGCGCATTGGACATCCTGCATGCAACATACATAAGGGACGTCGAGCCGGGCGAGATAGTCATACTCGATAAGGACGGGATCACGTCTATGAGATCCCCGGAACAAAAGAAACACGCCTTCTGCATATTCGAATATATATATTTTTCCCGGCCGGACAGCAACATATTCACCAAGAGCGTATACCTTACCCGTAAAAATCTCGGCAGGGCGCTGGCAAAAGAACATCCGGTAGAGGCGGACATGGTGATGCCGATACCCGATTCCGGCACTTATGCCGCTTTAGGCTACGCGGAGGAATCGAAGATACCGCTCGAGATGGGATTTGTCCGGAACCACTATATCGGCAGGACTTTTATACAGCCGAGCCAGCTTATCCGGGATTTCAAGGTAAAAGTCAAATTAAATCCTATACGCGACGTATTGAAAGGCAAGCGCGTAATAATAGTCGAGGATTCGATCGTGAGGGGCACCACATCGAGGGGCAGGGTGAGGGCGCTGCGCCAGGCAGGCGTAAAAGAGATACATATGCGGGTGAGCTGCCCGCCGCTCATATCGCCGTGTTTTTACGGGATAGATTTCCCGACCAAAAAAGAGCTGATAGCCTCGAACCACACCATAGAAGAGATAAGGGATTTTATAGGAGTGGACTCGCTCAAATACTTAAGCCTCGACGGGATGCTGGATTCGATGATGCTGCCTAAAGAAGAGTTCTGCACGGCATGTTTTACGGGAGATTACCCTACAACAATATGCAAACCGCCTTCAAAAAAAGCTCTTGAAAAAACGCGGTGCGCGGGGTTAAATATAAAATAAAATGGCACAGGAAAAGATACTCATAATAGATTTCGGATCGCAATACAACCAGCTCATCGCAAGAAAGATACGCGAGCTTAACGTATTCTGCGAGATAGTCCCGCCGACTATCTCCGCCGATTCGATAAACCTCACCGACACTAAAGGAATAATCCTTTCGGGCGGCCCGGCAAGCGTGTACTCCAAAGGCGCGCCTGTATGCGATAACAGGCTATTCTCGCTCGGCATACCCGTATTAGGCATATGTTACGGCATGCAGCTTATGGCAAAGACCCTGGGCGGCAAAGTGGAAAGGGCGCATTCGAGAGAGTACGGCCGCGCCGCTTTTACCGTCACTAATCATCGTCTGCTTTTTAAAAATGTTCCTAAACGCATCATTACATGGATGAGCCACGGCGATAAGGTTAAAACGATGCCGCGTTCTTTCAAGCGCATCGGTATGTCGCGCAATACTTCCGTAGCCGCGTTCGGAAATTTCGATAAAAATTTATTCGGCGTCCAGTTCCATCCGGAGGTCGCTCACACCGAGCACGGCAAAGAGATATTGAAAAATTTCGTAAAAGAGATATGCAGAGCAAAATGCAACTGGTCGATGAAGTCGTTCGTAAAGGAAACTATAGACGATATACGCAAGACGGCCGGCAGGGACAAGGTCATACTGGGGCTGTCGGGCGGCGTCGATTCTTCCGTAGCGGCGGTCCTCATAAATAAAGCCATAGGCCACAGGCTCGCCTGCATATTCGTCGATAACGGGTTACTGCGGAAGAACGAGGCGAGGCTTGTAAGGGAAGTATTCCAGAGGCATTTTAAGATAAATCTCAAAGTCGTGGACGCATCCGAAGAATTCATAACCGCGCTGCGCGGCGTCGTGGACCCGGAGAAAAAACGCAAGATAATAGGCAGGACGTTCATAAAGGTCTTCGACCGCGAAGCCAAAAAAATAGGCAATGTCAAATTCCTAGCTCAAGGGACGCTATATCCGGACCTCATCGAATCGCGTTCGGCGTTCGGCGGGCCGAGCGCTACGATAAAGACGCACCACAATGTAGGCGGCTTGCCTAAAAAAATGAACCTCAAGCTTATAGAACCCTTGAAATACCTCTTTAAAGACGAGGTGAGAAGGGTGGGGCGGGAGCTTAAGATCCCGCAGGAAGTCCTCGGCAGGCATCCCTTCCCGGGCCCGGGACTGGCCGTCCGCATAATCGGCGACATAACAAAAGAACGCTGCGATATATTAAGAGAGGTCGACGACAGGTTCATCCAGGTGCTGCGGAAAGAAGGGCTTTACGACCAGATATGGCAGGCCTTCGCGGTGCTCCTGCCGATAAAATCCGTAGGAGTAATGGGGGACGAGCGCACATACGAGAGCGTCGTCGCTATACGCGCGGTGACGAGCGTCGACGGGATGACCGCCGACTGGGCGAAGATACCGTACGATGCCCTCGGCAAGATCTCGAACAGGATCATAAACGAGGTGAAAGGCGTAAACAGGGTTGCTTACGACATAAGTTCGAAGCCGCCTTCGACGATAGAGTGGGAATAATGCTTTGGAGAGTGGAAGTCCGGGAGAAGGAAAATTTCACCGATACGCTCGGCGAGTCGGTGAAAAAAGATATTTCGGACCTTGGATTTAAGAATAAGGTAAAGGATGTCAAGGCCGTCCAGGTCTATCTTATCGACGGCGATCTGGACGAGGCCGAGATAAAGAAGGTTTGCGAGCGCCTGCTCATAGACCCCGTTACGCAGGAATACTCTTACGGCGGGAACGTCTTCGACGAGAAAAATAAAAAGGTCGTCGAGGTCGCCTACAACCCAGGCGTAATGGATCCGGTCGAAGAGAGCGCCAAAAAAGCGATAAAGGATCTCGGCATAAAAGGTGTTCGAAGCGTAAAGACGGCCAAAAAATATATCATCAGCGGCAACCTGTCCGATAAAGACGTCCATTCCATAGCGGAAAACATCCTCTACAATAAAGTGATCCAGCACGCCGTAACAAAAACTTCCTGCCCGGTAACGGAAGAGGAGCCATATCAATTTAAATTGCGCCGCGTAGAGATCCTGGGCGCCGGGGACGCGAAATTAAAAGCGCTCTCGAAGAACGGCCAGCTCTTTTTATCCCTCGAAGAGATGAAGACGATCCGGCGTTATTTCAAAAAACTCGGCCGTAACCCGACCGATTGCGAACTCGAGACGATAGCGCAGACCTGGTCGGAGCATTGTAAGCATAAGACATTCAGGGGAAAGATCGAGTACACCGAAGAGGGCGGCAAAACAATAACGATAGACAATCTCCTTAAATCCACGATAATGAAGGTCACAAAAGAGCTGAACAAGCCGTGGTGCGTTTCCGTCTTCCATGACAATTCAGGCATAATACGTTTTGACGAAAAAAATAATATCTGCTTTAAGGTCGAAACGCACAACCATCCTTCGGTTCTCGAGCCATACGGAGGCGCAGGCACAGGCATAGGCGGCGTTATCCGCGACCCTATGGGAACGGGCCTGGGCGCAAAACCCATAATAAACACAGATGTCTTCTGCTTCGGTTATCCGGACTACCCGTATAAAAAATTACCTAAAGGCGTCCTGCACCCCAAAAGGATAATGAAGGGTGTCGTTTCCGGCGTACGCGATTACGGCAACAGGATGGGCATACCGACCTCGAACGGCGCCGTGCTGTTCGATGACGATTTTATCGGCAATCCGCTCGTCTTCTGCGGCAACGTCGGTATAATGCCGAAAGACAAATCATTCAAGAAAGTCTCTAAGGGCGAGCTTGTCGTGGTCGTGGGCGGCAGGACAGGCAGGGACGGCATACACGGCGCGACGTTCTCGTCGGGCGAGCTCACGCACGAATCGAAGTGCACGTCCGGCTCAGCCGTCCAGATCGGCAACCCGATCCAGGAAAAGAAAGTCGCCGACACCATACTCAAAGCGCGCGATCTGGGCCTCTACAGCGCCATAACGGACTGCGGAGCGGGCGGGCTGTCGAGCGCCGTGGGCGAGATGGGGGAGGAGTTAGGCGCGGAGGTTCACCTCGAAAAAGTGCCGTTAAAATACAAAGGCCTGAATTACGACGAGATATGGATATCGGAAGCCCAGGAACGCATGGTCCTTTCCGTAAAACCGGAAAATATAGACGCGCTCATCGCGGTATTCGAGAGCGAAAATGTCGAAGCTACGGTAATAGGCAAATTCACCGGTGACGGACAGCTTAAACTATTTTTTGACGGCGAATCCGTATGCGACATAGCTATGGACTTCATACACAATGGCCTGCCTGAAATAAAGAGAAAAGCTGCCTGGAAAAAGCAAATATTCGCAGAGCCCCGCTTAAGCGCATCGAAAAACCTGACAAGCGACCTTCTCGGTCTCTTATCGAACCCGAATATTGCCAGCAAAGAATGGATAATCAGGCAATACGACCATGAGGTGCAGGGCGGAAGCATATTAAAACCGTTGCAGGGGATAGGCGCAGGCCCCGGCGACGCGTCCATAACAAGGCCGATACTCGGTTCGAATAAAGGCATAATACTTTCATGCGGGATAAATCCGGACTTCGGCAAGATCGATCCGTATTGGATGGCTGCGAGCGTTATAGATGAAGCTCTCCGCCAGATAGTTTCCGTAGGAGGCGACATCACCAAAGCCGCCATACTCGATAATTTCTGCTGGGGCAATACAAATAAACCCGACAGGCTCGGCTCGCTCGTAAGGGCATCGCAGGCCTGTTACGACATAGCGAAAACATACGGCGTACCGTTCATCTCGGGTAAGGACAGCCTGAATAACGAATACTCGACCGGCAAGAAAACGATATCGATACCGCCGACTTTACTCATATCGTGTATAGCCGTAATGGACGACATAAGAAAAGCTGTTTCCATGGACCTGAAAAAAGCCGGTAACCCTATATATCTCGTAGGCCTCACTAAAGACGAGCTCGGCGGATCGCAATACTACAAGATGAAAGGTTTTGTCGGGAACGGCGTGCCGAAACTCGATGCCGCATACGGTAAAAAAGTAATGCAGGCGCTGGCGAAAGCTATAGCGAAAGGCCATGTAATATCCTGCCATGACTGTTCCGAGGGCGGACTGGCCGTAACGCTTGCGGAAATGGCATTTGCAGGAGGCCTGGGCATGGACATATGCCTAGGCGCCTACAAAAGACCTGTCGGGCAGGCGGATCTGAAAAACGAGACGCTCCTGTTTTCCGAATCCAATACGCGTTTCGCGGTCGAAGTCGCCAACGAGGCGGCATTCGTCCGCGAAATGAAAGGCGTGCCTGTATGGAAATTGGGCAGCGTGGTAAATAATGGCGTGTTTAAAATATCGGGCACGGATAAAAAAATGATAATAAATTCCAAAACAAGCAGTCTTAAGGCGGCCTGGCAAAAGCCGTTCGCGAAATTATGACGAAACCGAGAGCATTAGTCCTCAGGACGGCCGGAACAAATTGCGACAGGGAAACAGCTTTTGCCTTCGAACTGGCCGGCGCCGCGACAGAATTTGTCCACATAAACGAACTTACCGCCCGCAGGCGCGAACTCAACGACTATCACATCCTGGCGCTCCCGGGAGGGTTCACATACGGCGACGATATCGCGAGCGGCAAGATACTCGCGAACGAACTGACTTACAAGCTGGAAGACAGCCTGCAGAAATTCGTTTCCGACGGAAAACTGATCATAGGCATATGCAACGGCTTCCAAATACTGGTCAAAGCAGGCCTCCTGCCGAATATTTCCGGGGATTTTCAGACGATAGAGGCCACCCTGACGCTCAACGATTCGAATAAATTCGAAGACCGCTGGGTATATTTGAAAAAATTGAAAAGCAAGTGCATATGGACAGAGAATATGGGCAAGATAATACACCTGCCCGTCGCTCATGGGGAAGGCAAATTTATCCCGAGAGATAATAAAGCCCTGAAAATATTAAAAGATAACGGTATGATAGCGCTGGAATATGTCGACGGTTCCGGACATAAATGCGGTTATCCGTGCAATCCGAACGGATCGGTCGAAAATATCGCGGGGATCTGCGATAAGACGGGGCGGATATTCGGCTTAATGCCTCACCCTGAAAGACATATATCTTTTTACCAGAGTCCATATTGGACAAAAAATAAATCATCAAAAAGGGGGGAGGGGGACGGATTTAGCATATTCGCGAGCGGCGTAAATTTTGCGAAAAAACATTTGTAATATTTATGTGTTTAGTATATATTATTACAAAAGGCAAACAAGGCCGAGGCCGGAGGCCTCGGCACTTAGCCTACAAAGCGGCTGAATAAACTTGGGAGATCGGCTATGAAAACTGTAGCTATAGCAAATCAGAAAGGCGGTTGCGGTAAAACAACCACTGCTATAAACTTATCCAGTGCTCTTGCTGTTTCCGGTAAAAAGATCCTTCTTATCGACCTCGATCCCCAGGCGCATGCCACGTACGGATTGGGTCTGGCGAACCATTCCGCCAATAAATCCATTTATAACGTCCTCACGGACAATAACGAACGCCGTCTTCCGCTGGCGGATTGCATATTTAACGTTTCGAAGAACCTCGACATCATACCATCCAGTATTTTATTAAGCACTATTGAGCAGGAATTGAAGGACAAAGAAGACGCCGTTTCCAAGCTTTATGACATATTATCGACCGGGCAGCTCAAGTACGACTACGTGATCGTAGACTGCCCGCCGTCCCTGGGATTTTTGACATTCAACGCGCTCCGCGCCGCGAATCTTGTTCTCGTCCCCATAGACATGAGCGCGTTCTCGCTTATGGGCGTCGCAAAACTTCTCGGCATGCTCGAGCTCATAAAGGTTAAGATAAACCATGCGCCGCGCGTAAATGCCGTCGCTACCATATTCGACAGGAGAACGAAGTATTCCCAGATAATGTTCGACGAGATAAAGGCGCTGTTCAAAGAGCAGATGATGGACACAGTGATAAGGATGAATGTGGCGCTTAAAAAAGCGGCCTCTAAAGGTGTTTCCGTACTGCAACTGGACCGGGAATCTAATGGCGCAAAGGACTACACGGCCCTTGCCAGAGAGATCACCCGCAACGATGCGCTCGAGATAGAACAAAAAGAGAAAACGGAAGAGGTCGAAAAAGCGATAATGGCCATAACCGGCTCCGAGGAACCGCAAACAGCCACGGTCGCGGGAAATGCTCCGTCGCTCATGGACAGCGTAAAATCCCTGTCGCGGGAAGTAAGGTTCGCCATAGACGCGCCGGATGCGAAAGACATTTATATCGTAGGCGATTTCAACCACTGGAAGATGGACGAATCGAGCCGCCTGTCGCGGACACCTGACGGCAGATGGGAAAAGAGCATGGGCCTATCCTCGGGAAGATACAAATATAAGTTCGTTATAGACGGCGAATGGGTGGTCGACTCCAAAAATTCCGAACGGGTCCAGAACGCTTTCGGGACTTTCGATTCCATCATAGCCTTGTAAGGTCGTTTTAATGCCCTCACTTAAAGAAGGCTTCACCAAAGAAGACCCCTGGCGCATATTCCGGATAATGAGCGAATTCGTTGACGGGTTCGAAGAGTTGTCGAACGTCAAGGAGGCAGTGTCCATATTCGGTTCCGCCAGGACAAGCCCTTCGAATAAATACTATAAAATAGCCGAAGAGACGGCGTCGCTATTGGTAAAGAACGGTTATTCGGTAATTACCGGCGCGGGATCCGGTATAATGGAAGCTGCAAATAAAGGCGCCAAGAGGTCGGGCGGGGAATCGATAGGACTCAACATCCTCATACCGGTGATGCAGAAACCCAATAAGTACATAACGAAGCTTCTCGAATTCAAATATTTCTTCTGCAGAAAAGTGATGTTCGCGAAATATTCCAGGGCGCTTATAGCGCTCCCGGGCGGCTTCGGCACTCTGGATGAGTTCTTCGAGGCGGTAACGCTGATACAGACTAAAAGGATAGATGCTTTCCCGATCATTATGGTCGGCACGGAATACTGGAGAGGCTTGATCCAATGGGTGGACAATACTCTATTACCGAATAAACTGATCAATAAATCCGACCTGAAAATATTCAGTTTAGTGGACACCCCTCAAGAAGTCGTATCCATAATAAACAAATTCTACAAAAAATAGCGCTGTTTTTAAGTCCTTTTTAGGCAAAAAAAGAGGATGGCAACAGCGCTGTGCAGGTAACTAGTACCTTAAGGCCCGAGAACGGGTCACTCTAGGCTGTTGTCATCCGTATATAAGTATACCTGAGATTTTCATAAAATGCAAGGAACGGACAGGTGAAAAACGAGTACGATATCATAGTAATAGGCGGAGGCCACGCGGGCTGCGAAGCAAGCCTTGCGGCGGCGCGCATGGGCTGTAAAACTCTCCTATTGACGATGAGTGCAGACACCATAGGCGCCCTGTCATGCAACCCAGCCATAGGCGGCCTGGCGAAGGGACAGCTCGTCAAAGAAATAGGCGCCCTCGGCGGCTGGATGGCCAGGGCGACCGACGCTACGGCCATACAATTCCGCCTTTTGAACACGCGGAAAGGGCCGGCTGTCCGCTCATCCCGCGCACAGGTGGACAGGCACGCATATCGCGCTTATATGAAAGAGGTCGTGGATGGCCAAAGCGGCCTAGACGTAAGAGAGGGAATGGCCGAAGAGATATCCACTGAAAACGGCCGCGTAGCAGGCGTAAAGACGTCTCTGGGCGAGACATATCGGGCTAAAGCCGTAATAGTAACTACCGGCACATTCTTAAACGGCCTTATCCATATAGGGCTTGAGCATTTTGCGGGGGGGAGGATAGGGGAGAGGCCTTCTGAAAAACTATCCGGATCTTTGAAGAATCTGGGATTAAAGCTGGGGAGGCTGAAAACGGGCACCTGCGCCAGGCTGGACGGCAAAACCATAGATTTCGACAGGCTTACCGCGCAGCGCGGGGACGATGATTTTGCGCCGTTCTCTTTTAACGCAGCCAGGATAACGCGCAATCAGCTGCCGTGCTACCTTACGTATACCAATGAAATAACTCATGAAATAATAAGATCGAACCTGGACCGTTCGCCGTTATTTACCGGCATGATCAAAGGTACGGGCGTCAGGTATTGCCCGTCGATCGAAGACAAGGTCTTCCGCTTCCCGGAACGCACCAGGCATCACATATTCCTCGAGCCTGAAGGCCTGAACACGACCGAATATTATCCTAACGGCATATCGACGAGCCTTCCTGTGGACGTCCAGGAAAAGATGGTCGCATCTATAGCAGGCCTGGAAAACACCAGGATCACCAGGCCGGGCTACGGCATAGAATACGACTACGTTGAGCCGACGCAGCTTTATCCTACGCTCGAAGCCAAAACGGTAGAAGGTCTGTATCTGGCCGGGCAGATAAACGGCACTACCGGATACGAGGAAGCCGCCTCGCTGGGACTTTTGGCCGGTATAAACGCATCCCTGAAGATCGCGGGACGGGAACCGCTCATCCTGGGCCGCTCGCAGGCATACATAGGAGTATTGATAGACGACCTGGTAACCAAAGGCACGGCTGAACCGTATCGCATGTTCACGTCACGCGTCGAATATCGTTTATTACTGCGCGAAGATAACGCCGACCTGCGCCTTGCGCCGATCGGCCGCGATATAGGGCTCGTCGACGACGACTCTTATAAAAAGACCGCCGATAAGAAAAAGCGCATAGAGAGCGAGATCGCGCGGCTCAAAAAAGACAGGCTCGAAAAGATACTGCGCAGACCCGATGCTTCATACGAAGACGTAGCGGACAAGGGCGCGGTAAAACCTCTTTCATCCGAAGAAGTGCGAACCATCGAAACAGAGATAAAATACGCCGGTTATATACTGAGGCAGCTGAAAGAGATATCGCGGATGGAAAAGATAGAAAAGATAAAGATACCGGAGAGGCTGGATTACCTGAAAGTGGACGGGCTATCTTCGGAAATACGCGAAAAACTCAAAACCATAAAACCCATGAACCTGGGACAGGCTGCCAGGATATCGGGCGTCACTCCGGCGGCCATATCCATACTTATGGTTTACATAGAAAAAGAACGAAGAAAAGCAAGGCTTAATGAAACTTTATAATGACTACGGCTCATACCTTAAAAACAAGTACGGCTGCAAAGTTTACAGGATAGGCTTAGACGGAGGCTTTTCGTGCCCGAACCGTGACGGGACAAAAGGCTATGAAGGCTGCCTGTATTGCAGCGATGACGGTTCGAGATCGGCCTACACAAAACCATCCGACGATATAAAAACACAGCTGGCTTCGCGTATCGGGTTCTTAAAGGATACGAGATCCGCGGACAAATTCATCGCTTACTTCCAGGCATTCACAAGCACATATGCACCCGTCGATAAGCTTAAGGGCATGTACGACCAGATAAAAGGTTTCGACGAGATAGTCGGATTATCTATAGGGACACGCCCGGATACCATAGACGCAGATAAGTTTAAACTGATATCTTCGTATACGGATAAATACGAGGTCTGGCTGGAACTTGGACTGCAATCTATACACGATAAAACGCTCGCGCGTATAAATAGGGGCCATTCTTTCGGAGATTTTCTCTCTGCTTTGAAACTTGCCGGCAAATTCGGTATACCGGTATGCGCGCACGTTATCCTGGGACTCCCGGGAGAAACGAAAGAAGATATGATGGGAACGGCGCGCATGCTCACCGAATTGAAGGTGGGCGCGGTAAAGATACATCTTCTGCATATACTGAAGGGGAGTCCGCTCGAAAAAATGTACGAAGACGGAGAAGTCCCGGTAATGTCGCAGGCTCAATACGCGGAGCTGGTATGCGATTTCCTGGAAGAACTTTCACCCGGCATTATAGTCCAACGATTAACAGGGGAGGGCAATTCGTCAAATCACATAGCACCGGCATGGGCATTGAATAAGATAGAGACTATAAATTTAATACGCGATACGCTGAAAAAACGAGGCACTTTCCAGGGGTCCCGTTGCGGGCCTATATCGTAGCCCCGGACTTTATCCTGGCGTTCTTGGGTATTATCACTATACCGTCTCTTATAAAATAATTTTCCCCGTCAAAATTCTTCAACCCTTCGGCGTTCCTTATCGTGACATTCTTGCCTATACGGGCGTTCTTATCCACTATCGCTTTATCTATAGTTGTCCCGTCACCGATGCCCATAGGTATCGTTTCTTTCGGATTGGGGCTTTCGAAATAATCGGCTCCCATCAAAACGGACCTGGAAACACGGCAGCCTTTTCCTATTGCCGAGCGTAAGCCCACTACGGAGTTGCGTATATCCGCGCCATGTACGACCGATCCTTCGCTTATCAAAGAATTCTCTATTTTAGAACCGGATATCCTCGCGGACGGTAAAAAGCGCGGCCTTGTAAAGAGTGATCCATCGTAGAAAAAGGAGAACTGCGGCCTGGAAGCCGCTATACCCATATTCACATCATAGAAAGACCTGATGGTCCCGACATCTCTCCAGTAGCCATTGAATATATACCCAAAGCCCTTTAAAGTTTTTATGGAGTGGGGGATAACTTCCTTGCCGAAATCCGTATCATTCCCGGCCAGGACTTTCATCAGGCTGGCCGCGTTGAATACATAAACGCCCATCGAAGCAAGGTAATAACTGCCTGACGCGGTCTGATTAAAAAAGGCCTTTTTGGAATCGAATTTATAACCCTTTAAGTCAGCCCGGGCTTTCGGTTTCTCCTTAAAACTTAAGATCTTGCCTTCGCCTGACATCCTTAAAATACCGAATTCATGGACCTCTTTTTGCAGTACAGGTATGGCTGAAACGGTAAAATCTGCCTTTTTTTCTCTATGATAATTGATAAGCTCCCTGTAGTTCATATCATACAGATGGTCGCCTGAAAGTATCAGTATTTCTTCGTTCCCTTTAAGCTCTAGGTGAAGCAGGTTACGCCTGACCGCATCGGCGGTTCCCTGGAACCAATTTGTATTATCGACGGTCTGTTCGGCAGCCAATATGCGCACGAACGCTCTGGAGAAGTAGTCGAATCTATAGGTGTTATTGATATGGTTATTGAGCGATTCGGAATTGAACTGCGTCAAAACATAGATGTTCTTAAGGCCTGAATGCAGGCAGTTGCTTATAGGTATGTCTATAAGCCTGTATTTGCCGCCTATAGGGACCGCAGGCTTCGATCTGTACATAGTAAGGGGGAAAAGGCGTTTACCCTGGCCGCCGCCTAAAATCAACGCTATAACTCGTTTCATGATATGGATCCTTTCATCGTTAGTATGTAGATAATTATATCACAAGAACCGCCAAAAGCAAGAGGCGGCAAACATTTATTATAAGATGAACAAGTCTATAACAAAAGGGAAGCGCAAAAGATAATGATTATCCACAGGAATTGGGCATATTTATATAACTCATTGTGGCTCAATGTATTACATAGATATTCTTCCATATCTCAAGTTAACATAAGATATATTATAGGACGTTAGCCTTAAGCTATTCAGGGCCTTGTTTATAGGCCTGAACTCTTGGAGGTTTGTAATGATATGTCTGATATTTGGATTTTATTGGGGAAATTATTTCGTGGCGGCCATCATATCTTTGAAGGCCGATAAATTATAGGCGCCGGATACGGCGACGCGCTTTATTTCAAATAGATCCTGCCCCTTATAATTGATACCGGGATTGGTCGAAAAAGCGCATGAAAATCCGGCCTCCGACACCAGCTTCTTTATATATCCGTTATATTCGCCATACGGATAACAGAACGCGATATCGGCAACGTCGCATATGCCTTTTATCGCATTATATGACCCGGCTATCTCTTCTTTTGCCCCTTCCCCGCCTATCTGCGCCAGATGAGGATGCGTCCTAGTATGGGCTCCAAAAGCTATGCCTTTCCCTGCCATTTCCTTTATTTCAGCCATATCGAGATAGTCCCTATCCCATGGGACATTCGCATACCGCGGACGTTTAACGTTGGTGGATATATAATCTGTTGTTAGGAATATTATTGCGGGAAAGCCATGGCTGGCCAATACAGGCAGCGCGTTAATATAGTTATCCCTGTAACCGTCATCGAAAGTTATCAGCACTTTTGTATTTGCCTGGCCGGTATGTCCACGTTTGCCGCGCAGCGCCTGCAATGTTTCGTTTATTCCTACCACCCGGACGAAGCCGCTGTTAGCGCTCAAAAAAAGCATCTGCTGGGCGAATTCTTCAGGGCCTACTACCAGTTCACCCTTAGGCAATTTATCGTTCACGCGATGGTACATCAGAACTATCAGGCCGTCATGCATAGGTATCTTCCGATAAAGAAAGCGAGCCTTGCGATAAAATTTTTAATATTATCACACGCTCGCTTTCTTTAAAGCATAGATCAAAAGGACTACTGGTCCGCAGCAGCCTTATCGTTCTCTTCAACGAATCTCTTTATCTCTTCGATATTTTCCAGCATCATCTTTGCTTTGCTTATTCCGAAAGCAAAAGGATATTTGTCATTCTCATCCCTTTTCAGGATCAATACCGGTTTACCTTTAAACTCGCTTCTCTCTACCATCCCATCCTCCCTTATTTTTTTAAACTGCCCGCATGCTGTATCTTCCTCTCGTATATCAAGAAGATCCACACGAACGCAAATATTTCGACTATCGTAAACGATACAGACGCACCAATGATACCATATTTGGGGATAATAATAAAGTTTAATAATAAACTTAGGCCTGCGGCCGCCGCGGTCTGTATCATCACATCTTTTTCTTTTCCGCATGCTATGAGCCCGGTGGAATAAGGAAGATTAAAGAGAACGAATATCAACCCCACTATCATTATATTGAGCGGCATGACCGCCGGCAGGTAATCCTTCCCTACGGCGAATATCACAACTTTTTCGCATAATAATATGGATGGCAGCAGGATAAAAACCGTGAACAGCGCCGCCAGTTTCATGAATTTATGCGTTGTCGTTTTAAAAAGCCGGGCATCGTTACAGAAAGCATATGACAATCTCGGGAGCACGGCATTCGTTAAAAATACCATAAAGAAGATGAACGCCCCCACGACCCTTCTGGCGATAGTAAAATAACCGACCTCCTGCATAGGTCTGAAGAGCCCGAGAATGAGTATATCGAGCCCGTTATAGACCTGGGCAAATATCGATATCGACCATATGACGAGCGAACTCGACAGGTACGAGAACATCCTCTTCATGTCCTCCGCTTTCATAAGCGCCCTGCAGCGCAGTATCTTAAGATAGACGATAAGTATGGGAATCGTGGCCAAAAAATATATAACGGGGGCCTTAAGGATGTCCGACGGTTTCTTTACAAAAAGCAAGGTCAACACGACCTGCAGAAAAGATGTTACGAAAAAAGATATAAAGACCATCCTCATCTTCTCTACCCCCTGGAACACCCATTCCGTAGCCAGGGCAAAAGTGAACATCAGGAGCGCCGACGCGATTATGGCGGCTTTGAGTATGGATGGATGAGATGAGAAAAGCGTAATCACGGTCAACAGGAAGAAGAGCGCGCTCGCCACGATGAAACGGAACGAGACTATCTCGGACGCATAATCGGATACGCGCGATCTATTCTTGGCGATCTCCCGTATACCGTACGTAGAAAGCCCCATATCCACGAAATTGGCCAGAAAAAATGTTATGGTCAGGGCGTAAGAAAGATACCCGAAGGCGTCCGGCCCCAGCACCCTGGCAAGGTATATGAAAAGCCCCGCACCAAAAAGGCTGCTCACGATATTCGCGGCAGCCAGCCATATAAAATTTTTAGAAAGATTTTCCACTTATATTTTTATTTTTTTATGAACCCTTTGAACATATCGATGTAGTCTTTCGCTTTATCTATGTCGCTTTTCGGGCCGCCGGCTCCGCCGGAATTCGCTTTCTGTATAGCTTCGGATATCTTATCCACCGCCATTGCTAAAATCGCCTCTTTGGACTTAGGCCCTAAAAAGAACTGCGGTTCGGCCATATCTCCCTTTATCTTGAAATCGAACACTATCTCCCCGTAAGGAGAAGTAAAATACTTTACCAGGTCCGGCACCGTGGTCTGCCAGAATTGCGCATTCTCGAACCCTTGTTTTACCGAAAATCTAAGGCCGGACAACCTGAGCTCATCGGACGATCCTATCATACCGTTATCAAAATCGAAAATAAGAAGGCCGGAAAAGCGCCCCGTTTTGAATATAAAAGGCGAATATTTGTCATAATACGGCTCGAGGGGCGGTATAAGCACACCGGAAACGTCGAATCTGCTCGACATCGTAAGGCGCGGAGTGGTCGGGTCGAGGCTTATCGACCAGTTCACTGTTTGAGTGGGGTCGCCGTTCACATACCCTTCCCCCACCGAACCAACGGACAGGACTTTCGTGTAATACTCGTTCATCTTAAGCGTAAGCTCGGTATTTACGTTCTCGAACGTTATTACGGTCGGCGTCGAGCGTACGAGCCTGTCGACAAATACGGCCTTGGCGTTCTTTATAATAAATTTCTGCGGCAGCGTAACTACAGCTGCCAGCCCTTTCCCTGCCGGCTGAGAAGGCTTTGGCTCGGTTTTATCACGCGACACAGTCCCTGCGTCCGGCGCCTTTTTGATCATCATCTCTTGCGCCTCGGCCAGGTTGATGCGGCCGTCGCCAAGCCGCTCGATATCTAAAACCGCGTTGGTAAGCACAGGGCTCGCTATCTCGATGCCGTCGGTTATCTTCTTCCCGCGGAGCTTGTAGCGGCAGGTTATTTTTTCTATTTCCATGAGATATTCTTTTGAGAATTGAGGAGGATTCAGTATCTTGAAACCGGCCAGCGCAACATCACCCTTTGCAAAATCGAATTTTATTGTATCGATCCTTATGTAATCGGGCAGGTATTTTCTTATAAGTGTCTCAGCGGTATACTGCAGGATCTGATAGCGGTATATAAATACCGAGGCCGCAGTTAAAGCGATCAGGACAACTACTGCGATAAGGATTTTTTTGATCATGATCCGCCCATCCCGTAATTATTGGTTCTCTCTGAATAGGTCCAGGAACCTGTCCTCGTATGCCTTATATAAGTCCCACCTGTCAAGCTCGCTCTTAAGCAATATGGCTTT
The DNA here is from genome assembly GCA_028715345.1 of Candidatus Omnitrophota bacterium. Classification (GTDB taxonomy): domain Bacteria; phylum Omnitrophota; class Gorgyraeia; order 2-01-FULL-45-10; family 2-01-FULL-45-10; genus FEN-1322. The sequence continues at coordinate 89,057 of JAQUSB010000002.1, forward strand.
GGCTTTGTCGCTTGCGGCCTCGCTGAAAAGCTTTTCTATCTTTTGCATTATATACGGAGGCACTACCTTTTTAGGGCGAGGGGCAATATGCTCGGGTCCTTTTACTTCTATTGCCATCACGTCTTTTACTTTATCTTCTATTATAGCCATCTTCTCGTCCATCTCTCTTATATACTCGCCTATCTCCGATATATTAAGTTTAAAACCGACCATTTTCTGCAAGACCTCTATTATGGCTAAAGACGCTTTCGGGTTTGGAAGGCTTATCGCGTATTGCGGCATGGTAGCCAACAGGCAGGCGGCCTCTATGCTCCTCTTGCCGGCAAAAGCGAGGACGAGCCCGTTCAACCCGGCTATATGTCCGCTCTCCATAGGCCTTAACCCGAACCTCGCCAGAGGCTCTTTTAAGTTCCTCTGGTTGACGGCCGAATAAACGACCGGCGCTTCTGTATGGCTCAAAGGGAGCGGAAAAGCCGCCCCGGTGTATATTCTGCTCACATTGAACTTCACGGCCACGTCCAGGACTTTTTCCAAAAGCAATATCCCCTCGTGCCCGGCCAGCTGGGCTTCGCCTTTAAATATTATGATGTCGGGGTTCTTTGTATAATAAAACAAATTCTTGGGCGCCGGGCCGAATGACGCTATACCTTCTTCGACCGTCACCGAATCCATCACTGCGAGCGGATCGACCTCTATTTCAGCGAATCTCACGGCGTTCAGTTTACGCTGCAGGTAATCGACGACGCCTAGTGCGACGCTGCCCATGCCGGGCCAGCCCGCTATCATAACAGGATCGATAAGCCCGATATCTTTATTATATTTTATTCTGTCCATAACGCTATATTATATACCTCTTTACCGGCAACTTCAACCTCACATATCATCGGTAACGGCCCACAAACCTCTCCTGGCGCCCCTCGCCTCCTGTTGCAGCTTCAGAAAACGATCGGCATGTTTTACGTTAGGAGGTATGGTCATCACCTGGCCGTAACCTTCTTCTATGATCTTAGCGTTAACGAATGTACCGTCGCCAAGATATGCATATGCGAGTATCCTGCCGTACCTGTCGAGTTTTTTTACATCCGTTTCGATCTTTATAGCTTTTCCTTCGCACAGGCGTTTAGTAAAATCCGCGGACCGCCGCCCCATAGCTTGTATCTCTTTGATATCACGCCGTGTCCTTTTGGAATCCCTGACAAGCTTATCGCTATAATGTAATTCCGGGGTATCCACTCCCACAAGCCGGACCCGCCTGCCATCCGATAGCTTGAGGGTGTCGCCGTCGACCACGCGCGCGACAAAGCCTGTCTCGGCCTTAGAGGGAGTATAGGCCTGCTTCCCCGGCATGTTCAGGAATTTTAAACCGACATAGAGAAGGACCGCCGCGGCCAGAACAGCAGCCTGTATTAATTTAAGCTCTCTTCTTATTTTCATATGTAATAAAAAACCTCCCCTATGCGGACATCTTGAGCAAAGGGAGGCTTTCTAAATTAATAGTATATCTCTTCTTCCGAAACCAATTTACCGCTTGCGTCGTAATGCTTGACGATCTTCTTCTTGCTGCCCTCGGCTCCCACCTGCTCCTCCTGTACCAGGATGTTCTGCTGCGCCTGCGGCTGGTACTGCTGCTGATACTGTTGAGGCTGCGCCGGCCTGCGGTAAACCCTTCGCGGCTGGGACGGTTGTGTGATCGCATCGAGAAGAGCTCCGCCTATCACGCCTGTGCCCGCGCCGATCAGAGCACCGGTGCCTGCATTGCCTCCGGAAGCTCCCGACGCGATGGCGCCGGTGCCTGCGCCCAGTAAACCTTGTTTCAGAACTTTCTGCGCAGACGACTCCTGCGGAGGCTCCTCGTAATAGTAATCGTCGGCATAACCGTTCGCCGGCCCGCCGGCATAATACTCCTGCTGCGGAGCAGGCCGCCTGGATGAAGACGGCGTGGTAAGCATATCGAGAAGCGCCCCGCCTATTACTCCGGTACCGGCCCCGATCAGGGCCCCCTGCCCTGCCTTGCCGCCTGAGGCGCCTGCGGCTATAGCGCCTGTCCCGGCGCCCAATAATCCCTGCTTCAGTATGTCACGTGTGGAATCGTCCTGGCAATAGGCGCTATTTGCGGCGAATATTACTGTTAAAATAGAAATGGCAATGCCAAAAAATTTTCTGCTGTTCATATTAAATCCTCCTAATGTCCGGTATTCATATTAAATTATACCTTTAAATCTTAAAAATTCAAATAAGATTTTCTTTAGGGAATATATTGCCGACGCCCAGGATGCAATTCGGGTCGAGCGCCTTTTTTATTTTTACCATTTCCCGAACGCCGCCTGTACCGTACATTTCCTCCAGATAAGCGTGTTTCAGTTTACCTATTCCATGTTCGGCCGACACGGTCCCTCCCAAAGAGATGCCTTTCCTGACGAATAAAAGCGAAAGTTCCTGCGCCCGCCTCATTTCATCGTCCGAACCCGGGAGGATATTGACATGAAGATGATTCTCGCCTATATGCCCGAATATGACGTGCTCAAGCTTCTCTTTTTTGAATGTATCGACGTAGAAAGAAACCATCTCGCGGAATTTATCGCCCGGCACAGCTATATCCGTGCTGAATTTCCTGTAGCTAGTGCGCCTTATGATATCATTCACAGCCTCCGGGACAGAGTACCGCAATTGCGTAAAAAGCGCGGCGTCTCTTTCGTTCATCGCGACCCACGTGGTATCGAGAGAGGCGTTATGATCGCATATCATTTTTTCCCAATAGCCTATCAGCGCATCGGTATTTTTACCGCTCGTATCCTGTTCAAAAAATATGGCTGCGTTCGCGCCTTCGGGTATGTTCTTGTTCTTAACGGCAAGAAGCCTTACGGCATTATGATCGAAATATTCGACGGATAAAATATTCAACGCTTCGGTTTTTTTTAATTCTTCCGCGAAATCCCAGGAGTCCCCCTCGTTCTTAAAAAACACGAAACAGCTGAAGATGGATACCGGCCTATCCACCAGCCCCATCTCGACCTCCGTAATAACGGACAGCGTCCCTTCCTGCCCGATAAAAAGGTCTATCATGTCCATCCCGTCTTTGGCAAAATAACCGGCCGAGCTTTTAATATCGGGCATCTTATATGCAGGGATCGGTATTATTATCTCGCGTCCGCCGGGAAGTTTAAAAGCCGGGTCGGCCCTTGTCAAATGCCTCTGCCCTCTCGCGATCTCGACGACTTCGCCGCAGGCCAATACCATTTTTAACCGCCTGACATATTTTCGCGTAGGCCCATATCTGAAAGACCGCGAGCCGGAGGCGTTCGTAGCTACGGTCCCGCCCACAGCGGCCGTCTTTTCGGTAGGATGCGAGGTATAAAATAAACCTTTCTTTTCGGCTGCGGCCTTCAGGTCTTCGACCAGGACGCCCGCTCCGGCGACTGCCGACATAGACTTCCCGGAAACTTCCGATATCTTGTCGAACTTTTCCATCGAAAGCACGGTACCTCCGAACGGTATCCTGGAACCTGTCGTGCCGGTGCCGCCGCCTGATATAGTGACGGGTATTTTTTTCGCGTTCGCCTCTTTCATGAAAGATACAAGCTCGGCGATGTTCCCGGGGATGACTACTTTTTCGACATAACCGCCCTTGAGATTAGAGCTGTCCTCGAGATAGCTCTGGATAGTATCTTTATCCGTTTTTATCAGCATGATCCCAATATAACATATAATTTTCGATAATGAAATCGATAAAAAAAACCGGCGCCTTTGCGTCGTTCGAAGCAAAGATCGCCGGTTAAATAACACTATTAATTTTTAATTAGCAACTTCTTTCTGCGATACTAGATTGCCTTCTTGGTCGTAGCTCTTTATTATCCTCTTCTTCACTTTCATATCGGGTGCCGTTTCTGTACTAGCAGCAGGCAAACCCCTATCCGGTTCCGGCTCTGCCATATTCTCGGTCGCCCGCGCCTTATTAGCCGACCTGCTCGATCCGAGAAGCGCGCCGCCCACCGCTCCGATACCCGCGCCCCAGAGTGCGCCCTTACCGGCATTGCCGCTGGCACTGCCTATGGCTGTTCCTATGCCTCCGCCCAAAAGTCCGCCCAGGACGGCGCCGCCCAGCGTATCGTTCGCGCCGCCGGAATCATCATCGCCGGATGCGCAGGACACGCCGCCGAAAGAAAATAACATCGTCATCGCAAGGACCAATGAAAAAAATTTCATGCTTCATGCCTCCTTTTATGGATATAGTATATCCTAATAAACGGGAATTGCAATAGGAGGCAGAAAGAAAAAAGTTACTTATTTTAGGAGGTTCAAGGCTTCCTGGGAATGCCTTGTCAGCCATTTATTCTTAAAATCAGAATATTTCTTATCGGCCGTGGATGTTTTGAGAGGCGGCTGGATGACACTGTCGCCCGGAAGATTCCGAACAAAGTTCTGTGAATGCTTTACGTGGGAAACCTGGAAGGTCAGCAAACCAAATACGATGGCAACGGCCAATGTGATCCCTATATGCTGCCTGTGTACAGGCGATGTGCGCAGTTTCATATCGACTCCGCTCATCAGATTGCCGGACAGGTATTCTCCGGCGATGTCCATTGCTTCTTGCTTGTCTTTCGCTTCGGTTATTAATTTTATTGTGGTTTGAAATTTCATTTTTTTCCTCTCGATGTTGTAACATTAGTTTATACTAACAGGGAAAGTTTGTCAACACCGAAAATCTAAATATTTTAAATCTTAACGTGAGTCTTCAGGACGGATACTATTTTCGAATGTATCTTGCGATTTGTGGCAAGTATATTGTTATCGTGAACAGAATATTCTGCCCCATTGAATTTGCTAACCATACCTTTTGCTTCTTTAACAAGTAGGTAGCCCGCTGCACTATCCCACGGTTTCAGGTCCATCTCCCAGAATCCGTCAAACCTGCCGCATGCGACATACGACAGGTCCAGCGCCGCTGATCCGGCGCGCCTTATTGCCATCGACCTCGTCAAAAGCTTCCTGAAATTCCCGATGTTCTTATCTTTCCGGTTTCTGCCGTATGCAAAACCTGTGGCCAGGAAAGAATCGCCAAGATCGCTTATTCTGGAAACCGTTATGCGCTT